>JAYKGZ010000093.1:0-26042 GCA_035284925.1 Cyanobacteriota bacterium
AACCTTTCCAGCGCTGGCAGAACCGTTTTGAGTTCGTGGCCGAAGCTGTGAAGTCTGCGGAGGCTGAAACCGGCGAACGCAAGGGGCATTACCTCAACTGCACCGCTTCCACGCCTGAGGAGATGTACGAGCGGGCCGAGTTCGCCAAGGAGCTCGGTCAGCCGATCATCATGCACGACTACATCACCGGTGGCTTCACAGCCAACACCGGTCTGGCGAAATGGTGCCGCAAGAACGGGATGCTTCTGCACATCCACCGCGCCATGCACGCGGTGATCGACCGTCACCCCAAGCACGGGATTCACTTCCGTGTGCTGGCCAAGTGCCTCCGTCTCTCCGGTGGTGACCAGCTTCACACCGGAACGGTGGTGGGCAAGCTGGAGGGTGATCGCCAGTCGACCCTCGGCTACATCGACCAGCTGCGCGAGTCGTTCGTGCCGGAAGACCGCAGCCGCGGCAACTTCTTCGACCAGGACTGGGGTTCGATGGGCGGTGTGTTCGCCGTCGCCTCCGGCGGTATCCACGTGTGGCACATGCCGGCCCTGGTGGCCATCTTCGGTGACGATTCGGTGCTGCAGTTCGGTGGTGGCACCCACGGTCACCCCTGGGGATCCGCCGCTGGTGCCGCTGCCAACCGTGTGGCTCTTGAGGCCTGCGTCAAGGCGCGCAATGCCGGCCGCGAAATCGAGCGCGAAGGACGGGACATCCTCACGGAAGCTGCCAAGCACAGCCCTGAGCTGGCCATCGCTCTCGAGACCTGGAAGGAGATCAAGTTCGAGTTCGACACCGTCGACAAACTCGACGTCAACTGATCCAGCAACGAACCATGCCCGGGAGATGGTGAATCCATCTCCCCTGCTCGGGTTCAATCCATCCATCCACACCAAGGAACCCCATGCCTTTCAAGAGCACCGTGGGTGACTATCAAACAGTCGCCACCCTGGAGACCTTCGGCTTCTTACCGCCGATGACCCAGGACGAGATCTATGACCAGATCGCTTACATCATCGCCCAGGGTTGGAGCCCACTCGTCGAGCACGTGCATCCCAGCCGCTCGATGGCCACCTACTGGTCGTACTGGAAGCTTCCCTTCTTCGGCGAGAAGGATCTGAGCGTGATCGTCAACGAGCTGGAAGCCTGCCACCGGGCCTACCCCGATCACCATGTGCGTCTGGTCGGCTACGACGCCTACACCCAGAGCCAGGGTGCCTGTTTCGTGGTGTTCGAAGGCCGCTGAGCTTCGCCGCCTTTCATCCTGCGTGGTTCCACAGACGTGGGATCACGCAGCTCGGCAGCCTCAGGAGCTGCCTCTTCAACCTGAGCGTGTCCTGATCGCGGCTTTGTTCGCTTCAGGACCGTCGCTCTTTTCAAAGTCATTCCATTCGCCGGGCGGTCATGGCCAATCAATCCAGTCGCGCAGCAGCTCTCGAGCGCCGCAAAGCCCTGACTGACGGCGGCAAGAAAGCGGTGGGGCGCTATTCCTCAGGCTCAGGCCGGGTGCGCACCCTGGCCGATGCGCGACCCACCCGCACCAACGTCGTGCCGGAGCCCGCGCCCAAGCCTGCTGCCACCGTGCCGGCGCCGGCAAGAAAAGCTCCCCAGCTTTCGGTCAGCTCCCCTCGGGCCAATCCGGAGCGTCGCACCCAGCCGGTGCGGGTGGCCAATCCGAGCAGGGAGCTTGTTTTGGCTCGCCGCGAGGCCCTCAGTCGAGCTGGCAAGCGTGCCAGCACCAGTCGGGATCGCACCCGCACCGATCTGGCCCGCCAGGAGGCTTCCGCTCCAAAACCTCAGGCTGCCGTTGCTGCCCAGGCCACCCCTTGCCAATGCAAGAAGCAAGGCGGCCAAGCCGCTGCCGAAGCCAGGCCGAACCTGTCGCTGACCGCAAGCCGCAGCAGCAGCGGTGGCACCGCCACGCGCAACGGCCGCGCCAAGGCCAACGCCCAGCACAACCCCAGCCGTGCCCTTGTTCTCGCCCGCCGCGAGGCCCTCAGCAAACATGGCAAAAGCGCCACTGCAAGCGCCAAGAGCGGTGCGGCCGTGGCCCGACAGATCAATCCGGAGATCAGTGGGCGGGAGTTGGCCCAGAAAGTTCGTGAACTGAAGAGCCGCAATGGCTCTGCTGGTACCAGCCGAGGCGGCGGTACCCGTCCCTGTGGTCCGAATCTGCACGGCGCCAGGCAGGCCGCCGCCGCCGATGCCAGCTGGAAGGTGGGGGCCAGCGAAACCCTTTCCGGGCAGACCGTCACGGGAACGCAGGCCAACCGCTCGACGAAGACCACCGGCAATGAGTCGTCCACCTGCCGCACGATCACAGGCACGGAGTACCTGGGCGCTGAGGTGTTCCAGACCTTCTGCGGCACCAGACCCTCCGAGCCTATTCAGCCCGCCAAGGTGCGGGTCTCCGCCACCAGCCACGGCAACCGGGTCACTGGCAATGAGGTGGGCCGCAGCGAGAAGGTGACCGGCGACGAACCCGGCACCTGCAAGAGCATCACCGGCACCGAGTACGTGTCAGCCAACCAGTCGGCCAGCTATTGCGGCAGTGTCAATCCCTCTCCCCGCAAGGTGGGACGAAGCCAGACCATCGGCGGTCAGGCCGTCTCCGGGGTGATGGTGGGGCGATCCAGCAAGGTCACTGGAGATGAGCCGGGGTCCGGACTCCAGCTCACCGGTGATCAGTACCTTGGCTCAGAGCCTCCTGCTGCTGGACGTGCCCCTGTGAAGGTGGCCAGCCAGAACACCCTGCGCGGTACCGGTGTCACCGGCACGGCGGTGGGTCGCAGCGACCTCGTGACCGGCGATGAGCCGGGCAGCTGCCGTCTGGTCACCGGCGATGAGTACATCGGCACCCAGCAGTACGCAGCCTTCTGCGCCAGCAAGCCGGCTCCCGAGCCCCGCAAGGTCGGCTTCAGCATCACCAACCGCACCCAGGTGGTGAGCGGTACCCAGACCGGCCGTTCCGGCAGGGTCACCGGCGATGAGCCAGGCACCTGCAAGGCGGTGACAGGAACCCCTTACGCCGGTCTGGAGCAGGCGGGCGACTTCTGCTCCGGCAACAGTGTCAGCGAGATCCGCTCCCGTACGCCGGTGCGTGGTGCCTCGCGGATGAGTGGGATCCAGCCGGGAATCGGTGGACACCTCACGGGTGCAGAGCGCGGAGCCTGTGAGGCGATCACCGGCACCCCCTACGTGGGTAGCGACCAGCTCGCCCAGGCCTGCGGGGCCGCCACAGGTCAGGAAGCCGACTACCCGCAATCGCTCGCCGGCAGCCAACCCTGGCAGCAGTTCAGCATCCAGTCGCCCGCCCGCGCTGCCCAGGTTTCCCGCGAGCGCGGCAGCGGCGTCACCGGCACCACCTATGAGCAGGGTCGGCGCATCACAGGGCCTTTCAACATGGCCACCGACAAGGTGACCGGCACGGAACAGTTCCGATTTGACCGCGGTGGTCGCCACCTCTCCAGAGGGCCCGTTGAGCCCGCCGTGGCGGTGGCTCCTACTGAGCTCGCCGCTCGCCCCACCTCCCGTGTCACGGGTGAGGGGATCTCCGCCGGATTGAAGATCACCGGCGACGACTGGGACCGGGGCGAGCATGTCACCGGGACCGAAGGGGTGTCCGCAAGGCGGCGAAACCCCAGCAGGCCTGGTCCCGGGACGGCGATGCCCTCCTTCCAGCGCAAGCGCAACGATGAGGTGCCCGAACCCGTGAGTCGTGTCACCGGCTCCAGCGGCAACACCGCTTCTGGGTCGCTGATCACGGTTTCCGGCGGAGCCCGGGGTTGAGCGTCTGATGCCTCGCCCCACGCGCAACGCAGTGAGGCCCCTCGCCCCCACGGCCGTTCGGCGCCGTCCCGGGCTTGTGGCGAGTGACGACCCCCGGCCATCGATCGAGAATCCGGGGATTCCCCTTCGCGGAACCCGCGCGCGCGCTGCCCTTCAACAGCAGCCACGCCGCAACGGCCCCAGCCCGACTTCCCGCCGCCAGGCCGGTGCCACAAGGGCGGTGCCGATCACCAGCCGCGAGCGGTCCGGTGAGCTGCACCCGCTCACCAACAGGGAGGCCAATGGGGCCCTGCATGCCTACGACTCCGGCGTGAAGCAGGCCTTTGATCGGATTGTGCCCGTGCTCAAGCAGCTCTCAGCGCTGCAACATGAATCCGACTTCGTCTTGCAGGCCCAGCAGATCGCGGCCAGGGAGCTGGGCTGCGAGCTTCCTCTCCCGATCCTTGAGACGGCTTGGGTGAGCCAGCTCGATATGCGCACCCTCTTCGCCTGGTGCGTGTTTGAAACCTATGGGCAGACCAGCTCGGCCTTCTTTGAACACGATCCCCTGCAGGCCAAACCGGGCAGTCCGGCCGCCGAGGCGTTTGACCATTTCCTGCTTGATTGCGGCTTCCACCTGCTGGATGTAACCCCCTGTGCGGATGGGCGATTGGCTCATGCCATGGCCTTCAGCCTGCGCATCCCCTTCAGCTCCGTGCGCCGCCGCTCCCATGCCGGTGCGATGTTTGATGTGGAGAACACGGTGAACCGTTGGGTGAAGACCGAGCATCGCCGCTATCGGGAGGGTTTGCCCAATTCCGCCCATGCCGACACCCGATACCTCAAGGTCGTTCTCTATCACTTCAGTTCCAGGGATCCCCGCCACGAGGGCTGCGCGGCCCATGGCAGTGATGATGCCCTGGCGGCGTCCTGCGGTCTCGACCGCCTGAGGGCTTTCCGGGAGGCGGTTGAGAACAGCTTCTGCTGTGGCGCTTCGGTGGATCTGCTGCTGATGGGCATCGATACCGACACCGATTCCATCCGCGTTCACATGCCTGGGATGGACGGCAGCACCAATCTGGAGCGCTGGTTGGACGCCCAGTCTGTTTATGACGCCACCTACACCCTCAACCCATCCAGGGCTCGCGAGCGTATCGAGGAGCTGGTTAGGGAGTCGGCAGCCTCTACACCGGATCCCGGCATGACAAAACTGGTGGCCAGGTTGCTGGAGAACAACATCTCACAGCTCGACTATGTGCGCCAGTTTCATGGGGCGAGTTACAGCGATGCCGGCCATGCTGAGCGCTTCATCGGTGTAGGCATTGGTTTCAAGGAAATCCATCTGCGCAACCTCACCTATTTCGCCTACATGGACACCGTCGAGGAAGGTGCTCCCGATCTGGATGTGGGTGTGAAGATCTTCAAGGGCTTGAATGTGAGCCGTGGCCTGCCAGTGCCCGTTGTTGTGCGCTTCGACTACCACGGCCAGGTGCCCGGAGCGCGGGAGCGCGCGATCCGCAGCTGTCAGAGGGTGAAGGCCGCCATTGAGAACCGTTACCCCGAGCTCTGGAAGGAAGGTCTCCTCCATGCTCTGCTCACCATTCGCGACCAGGACCGGCATGTGCCGGCTGAGGCAGTAGGGTCATCCATCACCTTCGCGAGTGGAGGAGGGCACTGACGATGCTGATCTGTAAAGTCCTAAAGCCGCTCGTTTCAACCAACCGGATTCGGGATTTCGAGCATAAACATCTTCAGGTTGTGCTTGATGGCAGCACAAAAAAGGTGGCTGTCGATGCGGTGGGCTGTATCCCTGGAGACTGGGTGATCTGCGTTGGCAGTTCAGCGGCCCGTGAGGCGGCCGGTAGTAAGTCTTATCCCAGTGATCTCACGATCGTGGGCATCATCGATCACTGGGACCCGGAGGCCGCTAAGTAATGGAGATCATGCAGGTGGCCGGTTCGCTTGTCTGTACCCAGAGGGTGGGAGGGCTCGATCACTCCAACCTTCGCCTGCTGCGCAATGTGAAGGGGAAGCTGAGCGTCGCCGTGGATCCCGTTGGGGCTGCCCCGGGCAACTGGGTGTTCACCGCCAGCGGTTCGGCAGCCCGTTTCGCCTGTCCTGATCCCAACGTGCTCACCGATCTCACCATCGGCGGAATCATCGACTTCTGGGAGCCCGATGGCTGAGGTCTGCGGCAACTGATCTTCTGATCGCCCGCAACCGTCCTTCTCCCCTGTTCGTTCCACCACCCCTCCCCCAGCCATGGCCGACTCAGCTGCTCCCGCTCCCGGCTCCACCGACGCCCCGGCCACCAGCCCCTCCCCGGAGCTGACAGCGCCCCCTGCTCCTGGCGCCAGCCTCGCCGTCGAAGTCAAGGCAGAGCCGGCAGTCTCGACGCCGAGCTCGGGCAAGACCAGCACCCGCAGCTCCGGGGGACGTCGCTCAGTGGCCCGTTCCGCCGCCAGCAGGCCGGCAGCCACCCGAACGGCAGCCAGTCGCAGTGCCACGTCGCGGTCCGGCAGGGGCGGCCTGTCAAACGCTGGCCAGGGCCGCGGCGGCAGTGCGCTCACCACCCCTGGCAAGCCCTCCAGTGAGCCGGCTCCTGTGAGGGGCATCGCCCTCGGCATGATCGAGACCCGCGGCCTGGTGCCAGCGATCGAGGCGGCGGATGCCATGACCAAAGCGGCTGAGGTGTCGTTGGTGGCCAGGGAATTCGTGGGTGGCGGTTATGTGAGCGTGCTGGTGCGAGGTGAGACCGGAGCTGTCAACGCGGCGGTGCGGGCTGGCGCGGATGCCTGCGAACGCGTCGGTGACGGTCTGGTGGCAGCCCACATCATCGCCAGGCCCCACAACGAAGTCGAACCGGCCCTGGTCGGCACCGGAGCGACGCGGAGGCTATGAGGTCCATGGCCATGGTTCACCCGCGAGTCCTCGGCTATCTCGGTCGGGCCCTGAGCCTTGAACTCACGGCTGTGCAGCAATACATGACCCATGCTTCTCTCCTGGAACTCTGGGGAGATCAGGAGTCAGCCGATCGCTTCCGCCAGGAAACCGTGGAGGAATTACGGCATGCGGAAGCGATCGTGAAGCGCATGCTGGGCCTGGGGGTGGCCCCCTCCTCCTCCCAGCTGCAGCCTGTGAACCATGCCTCAGATCTGGTGGGGCTCCTGCGTCTCAACCAGCAACTCGAGGGAACCCTGATTCAGCACTACACCGAGGCGATCCGTTTCTGCGTGCTGATCGGAGACCATGAGAGTGAAGGGTTCTTCCGTTCTCTCTGGAGTGACGAAGAGCACCACGGCCAGGAGCTCGCAACCTGGTTGCGAAGCCTGGATGGCTACGGTTTCCACCCAGAGGAACGGGCGACGTTCTGACGTCACTCACTCCCTTTCATCGGCATGCCTTTCGCCAGCGATCTGCCATTCCCTCTCCAGACCGCCTGGCTGATTCCCTTGTACGGCTTCAGCGGCATGCTGTTGTCCTTGCCCTGGGCCACGGGCTGGATCAAGCGGAACGGACCAAGACCCGCCGCCTACCTCAATCTGCTGGTGACCCTGCTCGCCGTGCTGCACGGGAGTCTGGCGATTCGGGAGGTGTCGGTGATCGGGCCTCAGCAGCTCAGCTTCCATTGGTTTCAGGCAGCTGATCTGAACCTGCGCATCGGGTTTGATCTTTCTCTCACCAACCTGGCGGCCCTGGCGCTGGTGACCACCATGAGCCTGGTCTGCCAGGTGTTCGCCCTCGGCTATCTGGACAAGGAGTGGTCGCTGGCCCGCTTTTACGCCCTTGTGGGCTTCTTTGAGGGCGCCATGAGTGGCGTTGTGCTGAGCAGCAACCTGTTCATGAGCTACTTCCTGCTGGAGATGCTCACCCTCTCCACCTACCTGCTGGTGGGATTCTGGTACGCCCAGCCGCTTGTGGTCACCGCCGCCCGCGACGCCTTTCTCACCAAGCGGGTCGGTGATGTTCTGCTGCTCATGGGCGTGGTGTCGCTCTCGGCCATGGCCGGCTCCATGGAGTTCAACGACCTTTATTCATGGGCGGGGGATGCGCGCGATCAGCAGCTGATCAGTCCCCTGGTGGGCACGCTGCTGGGCCTCGCTCTGATCGCCGGCCCGATGGGCAAGTGCGCCCAGTTCCCGATGCATCTCTGGCTGGATGAGGCGATGGAAGGGCCCAACCCCGCCTCGATTCTGCGCAACTCGGTGGTGGTCACCTGTGGAGCGATCGTGCTGATGAAGCTGATGCCGATCGTTGCCCTTTCACCGCTGGCCACCACGGTGTTGCTCGTGGTGGGCTCCGTGAGCGCGATCGGCGGGGCCCTGGTGGCCATCGCCCAGGTGGATCTCAAGCGGGCCTTCAGCTACTCCACCACCTCCTATCTGGGTCTGGTGTTCATTGCCATTGCCCTGCAGCAGCCTGGCACCGCCCTGTTATTCCTGTTTGCCCACGGGCTGGCGAGGGCCCTCCAGTTCATGAGTGTTGGCAGCATCATCGCCACCACCAACTGCCAGGACCTCACCGAACTCGGTGGCCTCGGCAGCCGTATGCCCGCCACCGCCCTGGCCTTCCTGGTGGGAGGGGCTGGCCTGGTGGGTCTGTTGCCGCTCGGCTGCTTCTGGGGCTTTGGCCTGATGGTCAACACCCTGATGGCGAGGGCTCCTGCCTATGTGGTGGTGTTTCTGCTCACCAACCTGCTCACGGCGGTCAACCTGGTGCGCGTCTTCCGTGCGGTGTTCCTGGGCAGCCCGATGCCCAAGACCCGCCGCGCTCCCGAGGTGATCTTCTGGATGGCCCTGCCGATGGTGAGCCTTGCGGTGATGGTGCTTCTGCTGCCCTGGATCATGCAGCGAATCGATCCGGTTCCCGGTATTGCGGCCTTCCCGATTCCGGTGACCCTGGAGCTTGTGGGGAGTGGTCTCGCGGGGGTGCTGATCGGCTGGCTCCTTCCCCAGGACCGCTTCTGGTCTCGCTCCAGAAGGCCATCCCTACGGATTTTCCAGGATCTGCTCGCCTACGACTTCTACACCCAGTCGATCTACCGAGCCACGATCGTGCAGCCCGTCCGCGCCCTCGCCTTCGCCACCCGCTGGTTCGATCGGACCGTGGTGAAGGGGGTGGTTGACGGGATCGGGCGGCTCTCCCTGGCCTCCGCTGAAGGGCTCAAGCTCGGGGTGAGCGGCCAGCTGCAGAGTTACGTGCTCACCCTGCTCGCGGGAATTCTGTTGCTGCTTGGTCTGCTGCAGTCGATTCGGTTGGGTTTTTGAACGGTCTCTGACGCCATGCTGCTCTCCACCCTGATCCTGGTGCCCCTCCTCGGCAGCCTCGCCCTGCTGCTCTGGCCGGGTTCACCCAGCCCCCAGCGCCTGCGTGTGCTCACGATCGTGATCCTGGCCCTGCAGCTGCTGGTGTCGCTGATCACCCTGGCCTGCTTCGACGGCCTGGAGAGCGGTCCCCAGCTGGTGGAGCTCCGGGCCTGGCTGCCCGGGATCGGCCTCGACTACAGCCTCGGCGTCGACGGAATCTCTCTGCCGCTGGTTCTGATCAATGCCGCTCTCACCCTGGTGTCGGCCGTGATCACCCGCGACATCGACCGCAGACCAAGGCTTTATTTCGCGATGTTGCTGCTGATCAGCAGCGCCGTGAACGGGGCGTTCCTGGCCCGCAATCTGTTGCTTTTCTTCCTCTTCTATGAGCTGGAACTGATCCCACTCTGGTTGCTGATCTCGGTGTGGGGCGGGGTGAACCGGGCCTATGCCGCCACCAAATTCCTGATCTTCACCGCGATCTCAGGGGTGCTGATCCTCGGGGCCTTTCTCGGCCTGGCGGTGCTCACCGGCAGTCCCGATTTCAGCCTCACGCCGGTTCTCGGCGACCGTCTGCCGATGGGAGGCCAGTTGCTGCTGCTGGGAGCTCTGCTGATCGGCTTCGGGATCAAGATTCCTTTGGTGCCCTTGCACAACTGGCTGCCCGATGCCCACACCCAGGCCTCCACTCCAGTGTCGGTGCTGCTGGCCGGTGTGCTTCTCAAGCTGGGCACCTACGGGCTGCTGCGCTTCGGGCTCGGCCTGTTCCCTGAGGCCTGGGCCCGGCTGGCTCCCGCCCTGGCGATCTGGGCCGCCATTTCAGTGCTGTACGGCTCACTCGCGGCCATCGCCCAGACCGACATGAAACGGATGGTGGCCTACAGCTCGGTGGGGCACATGGGCTATGTGCTGCTGGCCGCCGCCGCTGCCACGCCGGTGAGTCTGCTGGGGGCGGTGTTCCAGATGGTGAGCCATGGTCTGATCTCCGCTCTGTTGTTCCTTCTGGTGGGAATCGTTTACCGCAAGACCGGAACGCGGGATCTGGACGTGCTCCGGGGCCTGCTCAATCCCGAAAAGGGACTGCCGCTCACAGGTTCGCTGATGATCGTGGCCGTGATGGCCAGTGCCGGTCTCCCAGGTATGTGCGGCTTCATTTCCGAATTTCTCGTGTTCCGTGGCAGCCTCACCACCTTCCCCCTGGCCACCCTGTTGTCGATGGTGGGGTCGGGTCTCACCGCGGTGTATTTCCTGCTGCTGGTAAACCGTGCCTTCTTCGGCCGTCTGGCGATCACCCCCGCTTCAGGTGATCAACGGGTTGACACACGCCTGGATGTGCGGCTGGCGCCGGTGGCCCCGCGCGAAACCATTCCAGCTCTGGCCCTCGTGGCGGGTGTGCTTGGCCTCGGTCTGTTGCCGGCAGGTCTGGGCCATCTGAGCGAGCTGGCCACTACGGCGATGGCACTCACCCGTGGGGGGGTGGGCTGAGATGCCGATCATCCCCGCCAATCTGGTCAGCAGCGAACCCTCCCTGGATGTGGAGGGGATTCAGGCCAGGCTCCTGGCCGGCACCACGCTCCTGCGGGACACGCCCGATCACCTGCTGGAAGTGGTGGATGTGCTCAGGAGTTATGGAGAGGTGCTGGATGCATACAGCATCAACCTGATCTATCAGGCTGAGAATCAGTTCCTGAATCCTGTGCCACTGTTCAAGTTTCTCGATGGTGATCTCAGTCTCTCCAAAATCTGGCGTCACCTCAACCACGACCGCATCAATTTCGAATACGCCGAGTACTGCATGAAGGCCATGCTCTGGCATGGCACCGGCGGTCTGGATGCCTATCTCGACAGCGACGACTTTTCCGCTGGCTGCGCCCGTGTGATCGCAGCCAAGCGGCGGCGGGATCCGCTGCTGGCCCTGCTCCACCCGCTGGCCCCCGGGTTCCTGCCCGAGTTGATCCGCACCGCCGCCACCACCCACGCCCTTGGTCAGTTCTGGCGCGTGATGAGCGATCTGTTTCTGGCGCTGGCCGCTGCCGAACAGGAGAAACGCGTGCGCAGCATTGAGCAGGTGGTGGAGTTCATCAAGGATGGCCTTGTGGCAGCGGCGGCCAATCCGATCACCTATGCGGTGACGATCGGCTCCGAGTGCTTCTGGGTGCTGCCTCCTGAGGCCGGGCTGAGCTTCCTGGTCGACGTGGCGGTGCCTTATGTGGAGGCGGTGTTCCTGAGGGGCACCCCCTTCCTCGGCACGGTGAGCTTCAATGCTCAGGCTCAGCAGATCTCTCCTGATCAGGCGTCCTTCGCCTATGGCGCTCTGTATGCCGACCCGCTGCCGACCATGGGGGCCGGGATTCCACCCAGCCTGTTGATGCAGGACATGTACCGGCATCTGCCTGAACGGCTACACCAGTGGTATCTGGAGCGCACCCGAGGCGAAGGGGATGTGCGCGTGAAGATCTGCATGAGCTTCCAGAGAGCGATGTTCTGCGTCACCAACGCCGCGATCCGTGGCACCTTCCCCCATCCGCTCACAAGCGTGGATCCTGAGGCCGCTCAGGCCAACCGTGCCTATGCGGCGGCCTGGGCGGCTCGGTTGGCCCTGGGCCGTACCGACTGTCTGAAAGCGGTGCACTGAGGGGGTAGCCTCCGAAGCAATGGAGCAACCCTGGACCCCTCGTCCCAAGCCCGACAAGGCGGAGCGGCTGGAACGTCGTATCGAATTCGCCGATTACGCCACCACCCGGGCCTTTCTGGAGCGGCTGAATAGCCTCTCCGAAGAAACCTGCCGCTACCCCGATATCAGCTTTGGTCGCACCTATGTGAACCTCACCGTGCGGCCTGAGGGTGCTGACGACAGTGAGCTGGTCGGAGAGGCCGAGCAGCTCTTTGTGAAACGCATTGATGACCTGCTGGAAGGCCTCTGCCCCCCCTGAAGCCATGGAGCCGGATGCCATCGAGAACCCCTCCATCGACCTGGGGGCTGCTTATGAGGCCACTGGGGTGCAGGAGATGCTCGATGAACTTGATCGCGACCTGATCGGCCTCCGACCGGTGAAAGCCCGGATCCGTGAAATCGCCGCGCTGCTGGTGGTGAACCGCGCCCGTCAACAGGTCGGACTGGAAACAGCGCCTCCATCGCTGCATATGTCCTTCACCGGCCGGCCGGGAACAGGCAAGACCACAGTGGCCGAGCGAATGAGCAAGATCCTGTTCGGCCTGGGTTACGTTCGTAAAGGTCATGTGGTCACGGCAACACGTGATGATCTTGTTGGTCAGTACATCGGTCACACCGCTCCCAAGACTCGGGAGGTTCTCAAGAAGGCCATGGGTGGAGTGCTCTTCATCGACGAGGCTTACTATCTCTACAGGCCAGAGAATGAGCGCGATTACGGTGCTGAAGCGATTGAAATCCTGTTGCAGGTGATGGAGAATAACCGCGACGATCTCGTTGTGATCTTCGCGGGCTATAAGGAGCGCATGGATGTTTTCTATCAGTCGAATCCCGGCCTGTCCTCGCGCGTGGCCAACCACATCGACTTCCCCGATTACAGCGCGGAAGAGCTTCTGGCGATCGCCCAGTTGATTCTGGTTGACGAGAATTACCGTTTCAGTAGCGAGGCCTGTGCTGTGTTCGCTGACTACATCGCGCGCCGCATGCAATTGCCCTTTTTTGCCAATGCTCGCTCCATCCGCAATGCCATCGATCGCGCCAGGATGAGGCAGGCCAACCGTCTGTTCAGCCGGATGGGTCGTCAACTCACCAAGCTCGATCTGATGACGATCGAGGCTGAGGACATCGCCGCCAGTCGGGTGTTTCAGGGAGAAGTGGAGGGGCTGGATCCCGCCCTGCCGATCATCTGAGCAGATCATCTGAGCCGATCAGCGTTGCTCAACGGTGCTTGCGGGAATCGATCTGAAGCAGATCACGCACCTGTTGCACCTGTCGCGCCAGCACGGGATCGCTGTTGAGCTTTTTTTCAATCTGATCCACGGCATACATCACGGTGGAGTGGTCCTTGCCGCCGAACACATCTCCGATGCGAGGCAGGGACAGGTCTGTGCTGTGGCGAATCAAGTACATGCCGACCTGGCGCGCCTGGCTCACGGCTCGCTTGCGACTGGCACTGCGCATCTCCTCCGCGCCGACACCAAAAACATCCGCCACTTTCTCTAGAACCTGTTCAGGCTTCACATCCACCTCACCACCCGCTGGATCCAGCATCGGAGCCACAGATTCCACGGTCATCGGCAGCCCGGTGATTGAGGCGAAGGCCACGGCACGGGTGAGGGCTCCCTCCAGCTCGCGGATGTTGGAGGTGAAGCGACCAGCGATGAACTGAATCAGATCGCGAGGCAGGCTCATCTGTTCCTGCTCGGCTTTCTTGTGAAGAATGGCCATGCGGGTTTCCAGATCCGGCGTCTGAATATCGGCGATCAGACCCATGGAAAAACGGGAGATCAGCCGCTCCTGCAGCCGTGGAATCTGACTGGGAGGCCGATCACTGGCGATCACGATCTGCCTTCCTGCCTCATGGAGGGCATTGAAGGTGTGGAAGAACTCCTCCTGGGTGTATTCCTTGCCCTCGAGAAATTGAATGTCATCCACGAGGATCAGGTCAGCCGCCCGGTACCGGTCGCGGAAGGCCTGCATGCCGTCCTTGCGGATCGCCTGGATCAGGTCGTTCGTGAACGTCTCGGTCGAGACATAGAACACCCTGGCTTCAGGGTTGATCTCCAGGCGGTAGTGGCCGATCGCCTGCATCAGGTGGGTCTTGCCGAGCCCCACCCCGCCACAGATGAAGAGTGGGTTGAATTCCCGTCCAGGGGCCTCCGCCACCGCCAGGGCCGCCGCATGGGCCATGCGGCTGTTGGGCCCCACGACAAATCGGTTGAACACGTAGCGGGAGTTCAGGCTCGACACCACCCGCCGGGGCGCTTCGGCCCCCGGGGGTGAGGCCCCTGCCGCGGCAGCATTTCCGGAGGGAGTGGTCGCTGTCGGAAGGCCGCTGTCGCCGGTCAGTCCTCCCCAGGGCTCTCCATCCACGGCGGCCACCAGCACCTGAACGGGTTCACCGGCGATTTCGCTGGCCAGGGCCTCGATCGCACCCAGGTAGTTCTTGCGCAACCAGCCGCAGGCGAAGCTGCTGGGCGCCTCCAGCTCCAGCCGGCCGTTGCGGAAGCCCCGGCAGCGGGCCGGTCGAATCCAGGTTTCAAAGGTGGGCTTGCTCAGATTGGCCTGAAGGGCCTCCTGAACCTGGTGCCAGAGCTGGTCTGACTGCTGCACCACTCACGGTCGACCAGGTAGCCCCGGAATATAGATGGGGCACCCCCTCCCGATCGGTCGTTCATGCAACCACTTCCTGTCCCCTCCCCGAGCCGTTCGCTGAGCCCCCGTCCAGCGAGCGGCCGTGCCGTCCTGGCCGCTGCCCTGGCAGGGGCCACAGCCCTGCTGCTTGGGGCCTGTACAGGCGGGCTCCCTGGTGTGCCTTCCCGGCAGAAATCCACCTCGAGCGTGAGCGACGCCCCCCCCTCGGCGCCCCTGGGGGCTTCCAGCAACGTGATCGTTGAGGCGGTGGCCAAAGTGGGCCCGGCGGTGGTGCGCATCGACACCACCAAGCGGGTGGTCAATCCGCTCGGTGGCCTGTTCGGCCAGGGGCCCGCCATCCAGCAGCAACAGGGGCTGGGCTCAGGGGTGATCACCCGCTCCGACGGGGTGATCCTCACCAATGCCCACGTGGTGGAGGGCGCCACGGAGGTCACGGTGACCCTGCCGGACGGCCGCACCTTCACCGGTAAGGTTCTTGGTGGCGACCCCCTCACAGACGTGGCCGTGGTGAAGGTGGTGGCATCCAGGTTGCCGGTGGCTCCCCTCGGCAATTCCGACAAGGTCCGCCCAGGGGAGTGGGCGATCGCGATCGGCAATCCCCTCGGTCTCGACAACACTGTGACCGCAGGGATTATCAGCGCCATTCAGCGCACCAACGCCGTGGGAGAGGGGCAGAGGGTGCCGTACATCCAGACCGATGCGGCCGTGAATCCGGGCAACAGCGGCGGGCCGCTGATCAATGACCGGGGTCAGGTGATCGGTATCAACACGGCGATCCGCCAGGCCCCGGGGGCCGGACTCAGCTTCGCCATCCCGATCAATGTGGCCAGCAAGATCGCCGGCCAGATCCTGGAGCGGGGTTCGGCCAGCCACCCCTACATCGGCGTTCGGCTCCAGACGCTCACCCCCCAGCTGGCCCAGGAGATCAATGCCACCACCAACCAGTGCCGGCTCCCGGAGGTGAACGGCGTGGTGGTGGTGGATGTGATGACCGGCAGCCCCGCGGCTCAGGCCGGCCTGAGCCCCTGTGATCTGATCCTGTCCGTGGGCGGAAAGGTGGTGAGCAACCCATCGGAAGTGCAGCTGGCGGTGGATCAGGCCAAGGTGGGGAGCCCCCTGTCGATCGAGCTGCAGCGGGGCGGAGCCAGACGCCAGATCACCGTGAGGCCCGCCGAGCTGCCCAAGAACCAGTGAGACGCCAGCTGGTGGTGATGGCTCGTTGGCCCGTAATGGGGCGGTGCAAGCGACGATTGGCGGCCGGTATCGGTCGCCGCCCTGCGGCGCTGGTGCAGCGCCGGCTCACCGAGCACACCGTGGCCAGCTGCCTGTCGGTGGCGGCGCTGGGCGATGGGCGCCTTCAGCCCCAGATTCTCCTGGCAGCTGATCCCCTGGGCCCCGCCGCCGCCCGGCGATGGGCCCAGCAGCTGGGAGTGCAGCGTGGGCTGCCCCAGGGGCGGGGATGTCTCGGCCTGCGGATGCGTCGTCAGCTGGAACGGGCCTGGCGCGAAGGGAGTCACCAGGTGGTGTTGATCGGCAGTGATCTCCCTGAGCTGGAGCCAGGGGATCTGGTGGAGGCGTTCCTGGCTCTGGAGCGTTCGAGGCTGGTGCTCGGGCCGGCCGTTGATGGGGGCTACTGGTTGATCGGTCTGTCCCACCGGGCGTCTGCGCCCTTGGTCTCGGCCCTGTTCTCCGGCATGCCCTGGGGAAGCGCCCAGGTGCTGGAGCAAACTGTGGCTGTGGCCCATCAGCAGGGCGTCGAGCCCGCCCTGCTGATGCAACGCCGCGATCTCGACAGGCCGGCCGACCTTTGCCTCTGGCGCTGAGGGGCTGTGGCACGGCTGAGCGTGGTGGTGCCGGTGCTGAACGAGGAGCGGCGGCTGCCCGGCCTGCTGGCAGCTCTGCGGGCGGAACCCGGGCTGGTGCGTGAGGTGCTGGTGGTGGATGGGGGAAGCGTGGATGGCAGCCGCCGGATCATCGAGCTGGCGGGCTGTCAGCTGGTGCGCCGCGCCGGTGGCCGCGGCGCCCAGCTGGCCGCCGGCCTCGCTCTTGCCGATTCTCCCTGGGTGCTGCTCCTCCATGCTGATGCCTGCCTGCCGAGGCGCTGGGCGGAAGCTGTGAGTCAGGCCATGGTCGAGCCGGAGGCCGCCTGGTATTTCGAGCTGGCCGTTGCAGATCCTGATCCGCTTCTGCGCCTGGTGGAACTGGTGGTGCGACTGCGCAGCCGCTGGAGGCAGTTGCCCTACGGCGATCAGGGGCTGCTGATCCCCCGTTCCCTGCTGAGGCGTTGCGGCGGGATCCGGCCCCTGCCGTTGATGGAAGACCTGGATCTGATCCGGCGGGTGCGACGTCACACCCGGCTCCGCAGCCTCGGCCTGCCGCTGCGGGTGGATGGACGGCGCTGGCGACGGCTGGGGGTGTGGCGCACGGCCCTTGAGAATGCCCGGCTGCGGCGGGCCTGGGATCAGGGGGTGGCGGCCGATGTGCTGGCTGAGGCGTATTACGGAGCCGCGCGGGCTCAGAGCCGCGGTTCAGGGGGCGTACCAGAAGGCGCAGCGCCGCTGTAAGGGCTCCAGCTCCCAGCCCTGGGCTGCGTAGAACCCCACCACATCGGGGTCGGCGAAGAGGCTCACCCGCTCCACCTCCATCTCACGCAGCTCATCGAGCACGAAGGCCATCAGCAGCTTGCCAAGGCCAGCTCCCTGGTACAGGGGATGCACGACCACGTCCCAGACCGTGGCCTCCGCCACGCCATCCCCGGTGCAGCGGGCGAAGCCCACCAGCTTGGGCAACCGGGGATCATGGCGCCAGAGCCCAACCAGCAGAAGGCTGTGTTGCAGGGCTCGGCGCACCCGACGCAGGGGGCGTCGGCTCCAGCCCACCGCATCGCAGACCTGCTCGAGTTCGATCAGATCGATCTCCCGATCCCGGCTCAGCACCAGGTGGAGGTTGGGGTTGGCGACGGGGCAGAGGCGGTGCCCAGGCCCGTACAGCGAGGTGAGCCGTTGTTGCTCCGCGAGTTCGGGGGTGACCGTCACGGAACTCTGCAACACAACCATGATCTTGCCCGATTCCCGCCCACGGTCGTAGCCCGTCTCAGAGGGTGGCCAGTCCCCGCTCCTGCAGCTCGGCCAGCTGGGCGTAGAGGCCCCCGGCGGCGCGCAGGGCACGGTGATTGCCCTCCTCGATCAGGCGGCCTCGCTGCAGCACCAGAATTCGGTCGGCGGCCTCCACGGTGGCGAGCCGATGGGCGATCACGATGGCTGTGCAGCGTCGCAGCAGTTTGTCGAGATCCCGCTGCAGGGTTGCCTCCGTGGAGGGGTCCATGAAGGCCGTCGCCTCATCCATCACCAGCACCGAGGGGTTGCGAACCGCCACCCGCGCCACCGCCAGAAGCTGGCGCTCTCCGGAGGAGAGATTGCCGCCCCGTTCCCGCAGCTGGCTGGCGAGCCCTTCGGGCAGGCGAGCCAGCAGCGGTTCCAGACCCAGTTCGGCGCAGAGGGCCATGAGCTCATCACTGGAGATTGAGGCATCGAGCCGGAGGTTGTCGGCCACGTTGCCGCTGAACAGGAAGGTGTCCTGGAGAACCACCCCAAGCCGCTGGCGCAGGAGGGCCTGTGGCAGATCACGGATGTCGGTGCCATCCAGAAGGATGCGTCCCTGCTGCGGTTCGTAGAGCCGGCAGAGCAGACGGATCACCGTGCTCTTTCCGGAGCCGGTGGGACCGACGATCGCGACATGTTCCCCCGGCGCAATCCGGAAGCTGAGGTTGGAGAGGATCGGTTCGTCCTCGCGGTAATGGAAGGAGACCGCGTCGAAGATCACCTCACCGCTGGGAGCATCGACCGTTGGGCCGGCCGGCCATGGGATCAGATCGGTTCGGTCCTCGATCTCGATCGGCTCCTCGAGCAATTCGCCGATCCGCTCCACCGCCGTCAGGCCTCCCTGGATCTGGGTGAAGCGCTCGGCCAGCTGGCGCAACGGGTCGAACAGCCGCTGGGAATACAGGATGAAGGTGGTGAGGGTGCCCAGACCCATGGTTCCGCTGATCACCATCCAGCCCCCGAGGGTGATCACCACCGCCACGGCACTGAGGGCTACCCACTCGATGAACGCGGAGATCGCGCTGTCGTAGAGGATCGTGCCGGTCACGGAACGTTTGTAAGCGGCGGTGGTGCGGGCAAAGCGAGCGCTGTTCACCCCTTCGCGGCGGAACATCTGCACCACCTCCAGCCCCTGGAGATTCTCCTGGAGGTCGGTGTTGAGGTGGGCCAGCTCCTCACGGACGCGGTAGTTGGCTCGCCGGTAGCGGGCCTGGAGCCAGAGGATCCCCAGCGTCACGGGCACCTGGGCGGTGAGCAGCAGCAGGCCAAGCCGCCACTCGATCGAGATCATCGTGAGAGCGATCACCAGGAGGGTCACCAGATCCGCCAGCACCCCCACGGCACCGCTGCCGAAGACTTCCGCCAGCGCATCCACATCGCTGGTGAGGCGGGTGAGCAGTTTCCCCACCGGCATCCGGTCGTGAAACCGCAACGAGAGCGCCATGGCGTGGGCAAACAGGTCGTTGCGGATGCGGGCTGTGAGTCGCTGGCCAACCGCCTGCACGTTGTAGGTCTGCACCCCCTGGAGCCCCAGCCGCAGCAGCACGGCAGCCAGCAGGAGCACCACGACCAGGCGCAACACCTGGGGCACGGCCATCCCCTGCAACCAGGGCATGGTGGGCTCACCGCGAAGGGCCGCGATGGCCTGACCCACCAGTAGGGGCTGGACGGCTGAAGCCAGAGCCACTGGAATCAGCATCACCAGAGTGAGGCTGAGCCGACGGCGGTCCCGTCCGAGGTAGGGCAGCAGTCGGAGCAGCCGTTCGCGGTCGCGTCGTTCCATCAGGCCGGCGTCGGTTCTGCTTCGGCTGCGGCAATGCAGTCGACGATCTCCCGAAGGGGGCCTGGATCCAGACGCATGGCCAGGGGATGGCCGATCAGGCGAGCGGTGCTGTGGAACAGATCGTCGATGGCGATCAGGCCGTTCTCACGCAGGGTGCGGCCTGTCGCCACCAGATCCACGATGGCTTCGCTGATGCCGGTGATCGGTCCAAGTTCCACGGAGCCGGCCAGATGGATGAGCTCCACCGGCAGATCCAGCTGCTGAAAGAACGCGGCGGCGCAACGGCTGAATTTGCTGGCCACGCGGCTGTGGGCTGGGAGGTCTGTGGCGCGCAGATAGCCGCTGCTTGCCTTCACCGCCACACTCATGCGACACGCTCCGAAGCCAAGGTCCCAGAGCTGGGCAACGGGCAGTTGGGCTTCCTGCAGCACATCAAAGCCAACCACCCCCAGCTGGGCCTGGCCATAGGCCACATAAACGGGAACATCGGCATTGCGCACCAGCAGGGCCCTGGCCCGGCCACAGGCGCTGGGCACCATCAACAGGCGATTGCCCGGGTCGAGAGTGCTGGAGAAATCGAGGCCTGCGGCGGCGAAGCGCCGCACGCTGTCCCTGAGCAGGGCGCCTTTGGCCAGCGCCACGGTGATCATGGACATCGATTCAGGCCGACGAGCGGACTTTAACGATGCAGCCAACGGGCGAAGACTGGCGGGTCTGGCTGGTGCCTGCTCTCCGCGACAACCTCATTCCCGTGCTGGAGCGGGGCCAAGAGGCGGCTGTCGTTGACCCTGCGGTGGGGGCGCCAGTGGCCACCGCCCTGGAACGGCGTGGGCTGGAGCTGGTGGCGATCCTTCACACTCACCATCACAACGACCACATCGGAGGGACGGCGGATCTGCTGCGGCGCTGGCCGGGGGCTGAAGTGATCGCCGCCGCTGCCGACAGGGCCCGCATCCCCCTGCAGACCCGCGGAGTTGAGGATGGAGAACGTTTCAGCTTGCTGGGGCGTTCCGTTGAGGTGCTGGCCGTGCCGGGACACACGGCCCATCACATCGCTTACTTCTTCCCAGCAACAGAGTGTGAGCCCGGGGAGCTGTTCTGCGGCGACACCCTGTTTGCGGCAGGCTGCGGCCGGTTGTTCGAGGGATCGCCGGCCCAGATGCATCGCTCGCTCACCCGATTGGGCGCCCTGCCACCCGCCACGAGGGTCTGGTGCGCCCATGAATACACCGAGAGCAACCTGCGATGGGCTGCGTCGGAACTGCCCGCCGATCACCCGGCGACCACCGCCGTCAGGGAGCGGCTGAAGGATGTCGTGAGCTTGCGTGCCAGTGGGCGGTTCAGCATCCCCAGCACCGTTGGCCTTGAGCGCCAGACCAATCTCTTCCTGATGGCGAGCAGCGCAACCGATCTGGCTGAGCTGCGCCTCTCAAAGGATCACTGGCGTGGTTGATGCTCAGATCGCCTCCAGCGGCAAGCGATCGGGGTACATCAGGGCGCGGGCCCCGGGGCGAAGGCCCAGTCGGCAGCGCTGGCCGCGGGGATGATGGCAGCTGAGGGGTAAGCGCAGTCGCAGTCTCAAGGCCGCGAACTGCACCTGGTAGAGCCACTCGCGGCCCAGGTATTCCCGGGCGAGCACCCAGGCCTCTCCATCGGGATCGGGTGTGAGCGTGAGGTCCTCGGGGGTGATCATCACTTCGGCGTCCGGGCTGATCGCATCGATCGGAACCTCGGAGCGCAGGGAACCCAGCGCGGTTTCCACCAGCCCTGCCTGAGCCCTGGCGGCCAGCAGATTGCCCTGAAGCACGAAACGGGCCACAAAGGGAGTGGCCGGTTTCCTCACCAGATCCTCCGGACTGGCGCACTGATGAAGAACGCCATCCCGGAGCACCGTCACCCGGTCGCAGATCGCCAGGGCCTCCTCGGGGTCGTGCGTCACGATCAGGCCTGCCGCGCCACAGCGGCTCAGCAGTTCCGGGAGCTCGCTGCGCAGGTGCAGACGAACTTCCACATCGAGATTGGAGAAGGGTTCGTCCATCAGCACCACAGCAGGTCCTGGGGCCAGGGCCCTGGCCATGGCCAGGCGCTGACGCTGCCCGCCTGAGAGTTCATGGGGAAAGCGACGTTCCAGACCCTTGAGCCCCAGCAGCTCAAACAGCCAGCTCGCCCGACTGGTGTCCTGCCGGCCATGGAGCCCGAAGCAGGCGTTATGCCAGGCATCCAGGTGGGGAAACAGGGCGTAGTCCTGGAAGATCATTCCGATCCCGCGTCGCTCCGGGGGCTGCCAGCGCCCGTCACTGGCCACCTCACGACCGTTCAACCGCACCGACCCCCGGCTGGGGCGTTCGAAACCGGCGATCAGGCGAAGCACCGTGGTCTTGCCGCAACCGGAGGGTCCCAGCAGCCCCACGAGCTCAGCAGGGCGGATGCTCAGATCGAGCCCCCGTAGGGTCCAGCCACCGCCACCCGGGTAGCGGTGCCAGACGCCGCAGAGCTGAACCGGATCGCATGGCGACCCATCGGCGGCGCTGGAATCGGCGGACGTGGCGGCGATGGGATTGGGCGCCTGCAGGCCATAAGCTCAGGGCCACATTGTGACCCTTGATGGTTTGTGATGAGCCAGCTCTCAGCCATCGAGGCCGTGATCACCCAGGAGGCCCCTGCGCCGGTCGGCCCCTACAACCAGGCGGTCAAAGCCTGCGGGCTTGTGTTCTGCTCCGGCCAGATCGGACTTGATCCCAGCACCGGTGCGATGGTGGGCGGCGGTGATGTGGTGGCCGAGACGCACCAGGTGCTCGCCAATCTCAGGGCAGTACTGGCGCAGGCCGGCTGCACACCCCAGCAGGTCGTGAGAACGACGGTGTTCCTGGTGGATCTCGAAGACTTCACCAAGGTGAATGAAATCTATGCAACCGTGTTTGGGGCGGGGGTCCCACCGGCCAGGGCCTGTGTCCAGGTGGCGGGGCTGCCCAGGGGAGCGCTGGTTGAGATTGACTGCATCGCTGTGCAGAGCGCTCAGGAGCGCTAGGGACCTGCCGATGAAGCCTGGCTGGACGGAGTGCCCGGGCCGGGCGGTACATTCGTGAGCAACGGGGTGTAGCGCAGCTTGGTAGCGCGCCTGCTTTGGGAGCAGGATGTCGCAGGTTCGAATCCTGTCACCCCGATTTCAGAGGGTTTTCGCCATCAGCCCCCCCGTGCGGTTCAGCACGAGGATCGCTGAAGGTATGCTAAAAACGCATACGCTTATTCTGGAAGGTGATGGGTCGGATGGGGCTCGGGATTGCTGGGCGTTTCGATGCTCTCTTCGCAGTCCTTCCCCGCTTTTCACCCAGCAATGGCTTCCGGCCATGGCTTTTGGACTCAACCCTCTGCGTCCGCGCGTCTTGGCTTTACCGCTGACGAAATCTTTCTTCTTCTCATAATGCAGGAAGAACTGGTTTCAGACCTCGAGGTTCTGGACTACCTGGAATTGTTCAACAGCACTGTTGAGGCTGCGAAACTTCTTGGTATTGCACAAAGCAGCTGCTCCAGGCGTTATCGCTCGTTCAGCCAGAGGTATGGCATCGGTTTCGACAGGATTGCGGAGCGCTACAGCGCTTCGTCCAATCTCGATATCCTGGCCTGCCTCCGCCAGGCCTGCCAGAAGCTGAGAATCCGTCAGGGCTGTCCCCGGCTCACGATTGGCTGGCAGTTGGGTGACCTCCCCATCCCGGAACTTCAGGAAGCCGGAGTGGTGCTACCTATTCGGCCAATGAATAGTCTCCGTTTGCTCTCCTTGCTCGAGCAGAGGTTGTTGGATGTCGCCCTGATGGGCATGCTTGAGCTGCAAAATCTTCTCGGGCAGCCTCTGCAGCGACTTCGAGCTCGTCGCATTACCCTCAGCCCAACGATGCTGTGTGTGCCCATTGGTGTGTATGACCTGAAACTTATTGCCCACTCCAGTCATCCCTTGCAGGGGCGGTCTGATCTGAATCCTGAGGAGCTGGGCCAGTACCCATCACCTGCTCTGCCCCTGGGGATGGCGCCAACGCTGATGGGATCTCTGCAGCCCCATGGACTGGCCAATCAGCCCTGCGGACTCAGTGAGTATCAGGAGCAGGCCTGGGAAGGGTTTGCTCGTGATGGTGTGGGGCTCAGTTACTGCGGGCCCCATCGACTCGCCCATTTGGAGCGGATGTACGAGTTGAATGCCCTCCCTTATAAGTTAGGAATTCAAGACTGCATTGGCTTCGTCGGTCATCGCGACGTCCTGGCTGACCCGGCATTCCGACAGACCTTCAGAGTCGGCCTCCGCGGGCTTCGTTCAGCCCTGACCGGTTGTGGAGCCGAGATCTTTTGGTTGTCCTGAGGTGAGAGTTGGCGTTGGTTGTGGGGTTTTCAAGGCCAGATCCAACTCTTGGGCCAGCAAGAAAACTGCTACAAGCCTCGAAGAGTGGCTCCTGATTCGGAGCTATTAGGGTAGGGTTACTTGATTATTGGCTATCGCCATTCCAGTGGTCGTCTCGTTCCTGCGTCTCTCCGCGCATCGATCATCTCTGGCAGTGGCTCCTGGCAGGGCAAAAACGGGTCGAAAGCGTTCTCTCCTGATGGCTGGACTAGCCGTTGGTCTTTGGATCCCTCCGAATCAAGAGGTGTTCGCAAAGCCAGCTCCACCGGCTCGCTCAAGCTCCGTGGTTGCAGTTCAGGATGCTTACATTCTTGGGCCTGGCGATAAATTAGAGCTTAAGTTGCTTGACCCTGGGGCCAGGGATTTGGGAGGAAGTTTTGAAATCCTTAACGATGGAAGCGCAAGTCTTGCCCTTGTTGGCAATGTTGTCTTAGAAGGGCTCACTGTCAATCAAGCCATACAATGGCTTCGTTCTCTCTACAGTCGTTACCTTGTTAGGCCTGATCTAGCGCTCCAAGTTATTTTGCCGCGTCCGATCCAAATTTCTTTGGTTGGCGAGGTCGAAACTCCAGGCCTTTATTCTCTCTCCCTTGGTAGCGAAGCTTCTACGGTCGAAGGTTCTTCCGTTCCCATTCCGGGCCTCCCAACCGTTGTCACGGCGATTCAAAAGGCTGGTGGACTCACCTTGAATGCAGATTTAGCCAATGTCCGCCTTCAGCGGCGAGTCCCAGGAACAAATCAGCAATTACGTGAGACCAAGCTTGATCTGATTTCCCTCCTTCGTTCCGGTGACAAGACTCAGAACCCTTTTCTGTTTGATGGTGACACAATTTTTGTCGGTAAGGCCATCACTCCCGACCGAGAAGTCATGGAGCTGGCGGCTACCAACTTCACTCCTGAAACCATCAAGGTCACCATCGTTGGCGAGGTGGTGAATCCAGGTCAACTCGCTGTCAAGGCCAACACACCCCTTGTTCAGGCCGTCCTGGCGGCCGGCGGCCCTAAGGAATGGCGGGGGAGGAAATCCAACGTAGAGCTGGTGCGAATCAACCGCAACGGTACGGCTACACGTCAATTTTTTAACATTAACTATTCTCAAGGAGTCAGTGCTGCCAGCAACCCCCCGCTTCGGGATGGCGATACGGTGGTTGTGAACCGCACCGGTCTGGCCGTTGCCAATGACGCCCTGACTGCCCTTACGACACCGCTCACCGGACTGGTTAATATCTGGGCATTGGTCCGCCTGATCCAGAACCCTAACTATTAAGAGTTGTTACGGCCATGAAGCTTTCCCGCCATCCACTGGTTTTTTTAGTCGGAACAAACTTGCTTCTCTGGGGCCTGGCCTTTTCTGCTAACCACATTCAGTCAATTTTCGCGAATTTTTCCCAACCCGGTTCCCGTTCCCAACTTGCGGGAGTTCCCTCAGGCGGTTCCCAACCTGCCACTGCGAGTCCTTTGAAGTCTGCAGGGGTCTTCCCCTCAGCGTCTGATTCCCTCTTCCGCGACCCGCTTCTGTTCGATCTTGCGGTGACCGATGGCGGAGAGAAATCCGTACGTCCTTCCAAGGTTCAGGTGACCGCTCAACCCTCTCCCGGTCCACGGATTCGCCCAACCGCAGCAAGTTTGAGCGATCAAGCGATGCTGATCACCGATAGCACGGATCATTTTTTCGCCCAGCTCACAAAGGCTGATGGGCTTGGTGGGGAGGTTTCCCTCAAGACCATGTCTGAGCCGTTGATGCCCATTGCTGCGAAGGTTGAACGCCTCCAGCATCAGCGATCCAGCGACACGCTGTCGGCTCTCCCCCTCCATTGGAGAGAGCCCCTCCGCCAGGAGCTGGCCAAGCGTCCCAGTGTCAGCAAGGTTGCTACGGTCAGGATTCCTGTTCAGGACCTTGCCGATCGGTATGAAGTTCCTGTGATCATTGACGAGAACGGCCAGGCTGAAGGCCTGACGAACCCCCAGAATGCAAAAGTTCAGGCGGCGGTTGAGAAGTGGATGACACGCCAGAAGCCTTCCCGGTCTGGCACGGTTTCCGTCATGGTTGTGTCCGCTGAGCCTCTTCAGGAAAAGCCACCTGCGCCCGATCAGCTGTTGATCTCGAAGACGGCGCCTGCCACTGACCCACTCCCGGTGTCCAAGCCCATCAGATCGGATCTTGCTCCTCCACCTGTCAGCAGGGAATTGCCCTGAAACTGACTGGCTCAGCTGATCGGACCTACCGCCGCCCAGTCTGCTGCATTGAGAGTTGGGAAGAGAGAATCTTCCAGTTGAACGGCAGCGAGCCAGTGCTCTGGAGGATCTGAGCGGTTGTCGATGGCTTGGATGAGCCTCCAGAAGCGATCGAGATGACGTTCGATGCGTGCTCTGGCCAGGT
>JAYKGZ010000094.1:0-3088 GCA_035284925.1 Cyanobacteriota bacterium
GGGCGGAGCTGCCGGCGCTGGCACCTGGGGCCAGGTGTCCATCGGGACGTTCCGTTGGGTCCGGGGCACCTCAGGCTGGGCCGTTAACGATGCAGTGGACGGCGACAGGGCTGGTTCAACGAAGCAGCCTTAACACGCCAGGAACATCAGTGATCCGTCGAGAGTGTTGGAGCAGGGGCCGGATCGTCAGCGCGCTCCTGTCTGCTGCTCAGGGGGGGTGTCTTCCATCAATGGAGCCTCCGAATCCCGTTGCAACCAGGATGAATCCGCCGGCTGCCTCCGGCAATGGCAGCAGCAGGTTCGACACCGGTCTTCATCGGCGGCAATGGGTGTTCATGAAGGGCGCTTCATGGCGCCCAGGCTTCATGGGAGCACCAGCAGGAGCAGGCGGTTGCCCTCCGGATCCAGCAGCCAGGCCTCGGCGCCGAACGGTTCCTGCCGGGGTGGGTCCGCCACGCTGGCGCCCAGCTCAAGGGCTTCTTCGATCCAGGTGTTGAGCATGGCAACGGTGTCGGTGCCATCCGCCTTTCGTTGCAGGCAGAGCGCCAATCGCCCCGGTTGCCGCGGCTGGGGCCGGTTCCTGGATGGGGCATACAGCTCCAACCAGGAACCGGCCGGCCATGGAACCCGCCAGTGGCTGCTGCTGAGGCCCGGCTGCGACTCCACGTGGAGCAGCGCGCCATAAAACCGCGCCAGGGCGCCGGGATCGTCAGCGGCCAGCACGAGCGAGCTGGCGGTTGAGTCGGTGATCGCCGTGGCCTCAGGCATGGTCACCTGTGCGGCGGTTTGATTGGTCGCGAAATAGCGTTGTAAAGAGAGGTGGGCGGTAAGTCTTTTGAGCGGTAAGTCCTATGAGCTTTGTGTTTCCGAGCTGAACGTTCCTAGTGGCACGTCAGGCAGCCATGGGAGTGTTGTCTGATCAAGCTCGGTGGGAAACGTCCGAGAATTCGGTGCGAACTTGTCGGCGTAATCTGCGCGACGAATGTAGGTAACCTCGAGGAGGGTGGGCAGGGCCAGCTCGCCTAGCCAGTGAATTGGTGAATAGCCATTGGCATGAACGTGGACCGACTGATGGGTTAGATTTATTTTTTTCAACACTGCCAAGATCTGGGATAAGTCTTCCTTTGACCTGTTTGGGTTTAAGCCATGCAGTTCAATGACGATCTGCGAAAACTGGCCAATAACAGCACTCGGTGTTTCCTCAAATACGGCCCATTCGTATCCCTCGATGTCCATCTTAAGGAGGAGATTTTGTGAGGCTTGATGGCCATTGCGCCTCAGTAGGTTGCTGAGGGTTTCAAGGCCGGCTTCATCGGGATCGCCCGTAACACCTTCTTTGAAGAAATGGAAACGGGAATGGTATTTCGGGAGTTTGTCGATGGTGTGATCATACATGTAGATATCGATTCCGTGCTCCGCGATCTCTTCATCCCAGGAAACATCGTCATTAATTCCGAAGCTGTAGGCGGCGTCAACCTTGTGGGAGGAAAAATCGTCCAGCATCACGTAACCCCCGTCGTAATCCCTCCCTACCCGTCGGTATTTCGCGCCCACGATATCCTTGGGGGCGAGAAGAGAGATGATTTCATGGAGATTTTGAAACTTATTAGATTCTCTCAGTCGTGCCTGGTCAATGGCCGTGAACTCAAGGTAGGAGGTCGCCCTGTCGAGCCTGTGCTGCTGGGCTTTGAACTCTTTAATGAGCTGTTGTTGCTGTTGCTCCAAAAGATTCAAAACCTGTTCGGTGCCGAGCAGGGTACGGAAGGTTCGAGCGATTTTGTTTGCCAGCCTGCTAAACATATGAATCGGTTATCGAATCATGATTTGAATCATTTTAAGTCGGATCCGCCCTGGTGTCAACTCGGTGGGGCCTGGCTCAGCTCAAGGTCATCCTGCCGGCGCCGAGGCATGCTGGCAGCCCTGGAAATAGCACCAATGCCAGAATCTGGAGCTTTGATGCTATTTGCCAAGGTTTGAAAGAGCACGAACAGCGCCTCTTGACAGACGCTGAGGTGTTAGTCGGCCGGCCGGGGCCATCGGTGCCTGGTGATGGGGGCGTGAGCCCTGGATACCCAATGGTTTCGGCTGGTTAGTTCGAGACGCCAGGCCCGAGGCCGCGGCGGCTATCCGAGTGATTCCCACCGGTCTGCAGCGACGTTCGGATCTCGATCGGATCGATGAGCTGGTTTCGTTCCACCAGGATCGATAGAACCCGCGTAGCTTCCTCTGGTAACTGGGGACAGGTCGGTGTCTGAAGCTCATCCACCCGCACCGGAAGATGCCAGCAGCGGTGGCGGCTGGCCTCTCATCGATGGCTGGGCCCGCGCCAGCCTTTCCCCTAGCGGCCTGAAGCTCTGGCAGACCCTCAACCACAAGAGTGCCTGCCTTTCCTGTGCCTGGGGTACCGGGGGGCAGAACGGCGGCTTCCGCGATGAGCTGGGTGAACCGCTGCAGCGCTGCCTCAAGAGCGTGGAGGCGATCGGCGCCGAACTTCAGCCCGCTGTGCCCGCCGAGGTGTTCGCGGGGCGCAGCCTGGCCGAGCTGCAGCAGCTCAGTTCCGCGGAATGCGACCGGCTCGGTCGGCTGGATCAGCCCCTGATCCACCGGGCTGGCCGCGACCATTACGAGCCGATCAGCTGGAAGGAGGTGCACGGCCTGGTGGCCGAGGCCTTCCGCAATCCGCCGCCGGAACAGGTGGCCTCCTACAGCTCCGGCCGCTCCTCCAACGAGGCGGCCTACCTGCTGCAGTTGCTGCTGCGGGCCCTCGGCTCCAACAACCTGGCTGACTGTTCCGATCTCTGCCATGCCCCCTCCACCGTGGGGCTGAGTCGGGTGTTCGGAAGCGGCACCTCGATGGTGAGCCTGGAGAGCCTTCAGCAGGCCGACGGGGTGGTGCTGGTGGGCTCGAACGCGCCGGCCAATCACCCCCGCCTGATGAACGAGCTGATCCGCCTGCGTGAGCGGGGCGGCACGGTGATCGTGATCAACCCCGTGCTGGAGGCGGGGCTGCTGAAGTTCGGCTCCCCGGCCTTCCCGATCCGCTCGATGCTCGGCGGCGGCAGCGAGATCGCCTCTCTGTTCCTGCAGC
>JAYKGZ010000095.1:0-4182 GCA_035284925.1 Cyanobacteriota bacterium
CGGGATGCCTGCAGGATCACTGGAGAGTCGGTTTCGCTGGCCGCCTCCATGATCGATTGCACCTGCTCGAGGTTGTTGACGTTGAAAGCCGGGATGCCATAGCCGTTCTCAGCGGCATGGTCGAGCAGCAGCCGAAGCGGAACGAGCGCCATGGGGACCTCTCGGGCAGGTAGTGGGGGATGCCCGGGGAGTTTAGGGGATGCCCCTCCTCGGCTCCGAGGCGGCGGAAGTCAGCAAAAAAGCCCCGCCACAGGCGGGGCTCAGCTGAGCCGGATCAGTCGATCCGGCTCAGTCGATCAGGTGCTGGCGGCGCAGCGACTGGACGGTGTAACCGTTCTGCTTGGCGGCGCGGCGGGCCTCCTGGGCCTGACGGGCGAGTTGACGGGCTGTGGTGATGGACATGGAAGGGCCTCCGGTGGATGGCGCGTTGCTTCGGGCGAGCCGATAGACAATCGGGTCCCTACTTCCGCCCCAGGGCGAGCCTGCGGTCAACGATGGTCAGATTGTAGCGGTTGCTACCGAAGCCAGGGAGGGATGTGCTGCGGATTCACCGCGTCAGGGCGTCACGCTCCCCGGGCCTGATCACAGCACCATTGGCTGGCAGCCGCTTCAGCCAGCCCCGGAACCATCGGTCGGTTCTCCCTGGCGGCCTGGGCCCACCAGCCCAGGAGCCGTTCCACCGGGGCGATCCGACCATCCTCCCAGGTGCGGGGAAAGGCCAGGGCCGGATCGGGCTCCAGGGCCCGCAGCGACTCCCCGGGTCGGGCCAGCCACAACCCGAAGCCATGCACATAGTCGCTCTGGTTGGACGATCCCAGCACCGCCGTTCCCTCGCTGCCATAGAGCTCGATCCAGCATCCACGCCCCTGACGCGCCACCGAGGCCAGGCTCAGCTGGGCCGGCACCCAGCGGCCAGCCCCATCCTGCAGCTCCAGCTGAACCAGAGCGATGTCCTCGGCATCCACCGGCGCCATCTCGCCGGGTCGGTCCGGCCGGGGTCGCTGGGTAATGGCGGTGCTGAGCCGGGCCTGGAGCTTCCGGGACGGGCCCACCAGCCAGTGCAGGATGTCGAAGGCATGGGTTCCCAGGGCGCCGAGCACACCGCCGCCCTCACCGGCCTGGGAATACCAGTTCCAGGGACGGGACGGGTCGGCCCGGCTGCTCATCAACCAGTCGAAGCGCACCAGCCAGAGCTCGCCAAGGCTGCCGGCGTTCAGCAGGGCCTGCAGCTGCTGGAACAAGGGCACGGCGCGGTATTCGAAATCGACCGCCACGCAGAGACCCCGCTGCATCGCCAGGCGCTGCAGCTGTTCCACCTGGGAGGCGGCCAGGGCCACGGGCTTCTCCAGCAGCAGATGCTTGCCCGCCTCCAGAGCGGCCTGAGCCAGCGCGAAGCGCGGGCCTGGAGGTGTGGCAATCACCACGGCCTCCACGGCGGGGTCGCTGAGCAGGGCCTGAAACTCGCTGTGGCCCCGCAGTCCGCTGCTGGCGCAGGCGGCCTCGAGCCGTTCCGCCCGCGGATGCCACAGCGCCACGGCTTCAGTGCCAGGGCAGCTGTTCAGAGCAGGAAGGTGAACCTTCTCTCCGAATCCCAGTCCGGCGACGGCCACCCCCAGGGGGCTGGTTGACAGGGTTGCTGCCATGGTGCGGAGGGCTCAGGTGAGCAGATCCTGCCCGGCCGAGCAGGCCTCCTCGATCACCGCATCGATCAGGGGATCGGAGCCGGAGGGCTGCCACTCGGCCCCCAGTCGGGGGAAGCCGTTCACGGAGGTGTCGCGGAACAGCGCCTGAGCGCAATCGATCTCCATCACGTAGAGATCGCTCGCCGGCGGCCGGCCGCTGCTGCTGTCCGGCGGCACAGCCGGCTGGAAACGACTCAGCACGGAGAGATTCCCGCCGCGGCTGAGGCGAAGGCTGCCCCGATCCCACCACTGACGACCGGCCTCACTGCCGGGAACCTCCTGCCAGTCGACCTGGCCAGCCCAGGCGGGCGGCGTGAGGGGGCTGCCGGTGAGCAGCAGGAGCAGCATCCCGAGTAGCAGGGCTCTGAGCATGGTCATCGCGGGGTCATACGGTTGCCAGCTCACGGATGCCATGCATCCGCAGCAGGGAGGCGAAGCCGGCCCGGAAGCCCGTGCGGGGCAGGATCGCGTCCACGAAGCCCTTGGCCTGGAGGTACTCCGCGGTCTGGAAGTTGTCGGGCAGCTTCTCGCGCAGGGTCTGCTCGATCACCCGACGGCCGGCGAAGCCGATCAGGGCTCCGGGTTCGGCCAGGATCAGGTCACCGAGCATGGCGAAGCTGGCGGTGACCCCTCCGGTGGTGGGATGGGTGAGCAGGGGCACGTAGAGCAGACCGGCTTCCCGATGCCGCTCCAGTGCACCGGAGATCTTGGCCATCTGCATCAGGCTGAGCATGCCCTCCTGCATCCTGGCGCCGCCCGAGGCGCACACGATCAGCACCGGGTAGCGCCGGGCGGTGGCTTCCTCGATCAGCCGTGTGAGCTTTTCACCCACCACCGAGCCCATCGAGCCGCCCATGAACCGGAAGTCCATCACCCCGAGGGCGAGGGGCAGGCCCTCGATCCGGCAGAGGCCGCACACCACGGCATCGCGTAGGCCGGTGCTGCGCTGACTGTCACGCAGGCGATCGGCATAGCTGCGACGGTCCTTGAAGGCCAGCGGATCGGTGGGAGCCAGCTCGGTGTCCATCGGCTCGAAACTGCCCAGATCGGCGATCAGCCGGATCCGTTCCTCGCTGTCGATGCGGTGGTGATAGCCACAGCCCTTGCAGACGCTGGCATTGGCCAGAAGGTCCTTGCGGTAGACCACCAGCCCACATTCCGGACATTTGCTCCAGAGGCCATCGTCTTCATTCACCTCCTCCTGGGCGTTCCGCAGCGTCGGTGCGGTCTTGCGGCGATCGGCGAACCAGTCGAACAGCGACATTGGTGGAGGGGCGAAGCAGACCTCGTTGGGGCCATTTAAGACGTCAGCCCGAGCAGGGACAGCCAGGGGCCGTGCCCCAGCAGCCAGACGAGGCCGGCGCCAGCAGCCAGGAATGGACCGAACGGCATCGGTTCGTGACGTTTGAGCCGCCCGCTCAGCCGCCCAGCGGCGCCGACCACAGCGCCGCCGAACACGGCCAGAACAACGGTGAGCCCCAGACCCGTGAGGCCCAGCCAGGCCCCCAGCAGGGCCGCCAGCTTGGCGTCCCCCAGGCCGAGGGCCGGTCTGCCGATCAGCCGCCCGGCCAGCGCACTCACCAACTCAAAACCCACCAGGCCCACACCGGCGGCCAGGAGGTGATGGAACAGAACGCTGCTGGCCACATCGGTTCCCTGGGCCAGTCCGATCGCAGCGCTGATCGCCAGGCCCAGCAGGAGGCCATGGCGGCAGAGCGGCTCGGGCAGCCAGAGGCGATCAAGGTCGATCAGGGTGAGCGGCACAAGCCAGCTCAGCAGCAGCCAGCCGGCCAGGGCCAGCAGCCAGGGATCGGGCGCAGGGCCCAGGCCGGCGGGACTGCCCAGCCAGGCCGCCTGCAGCGCGGCCACCCACAGACCTGCGCAGAGCAGCTCCACCAACGGGTAGCGGATGGCGATGGGGACGCCGCAATGGCCGCAGCGGCCCCGCAGCAGCAGCCAGCCGATCAGGGGAAGGTTCTCAAACCAGCGCAGGCGGCTGCCGCATTTCGGGCAATGGCTCGGGGGCCGCAGCAGGGATTCTTCGCGGGGCAGCCGCCAGGCCACCACGTTGAGAAAACTGCCCACGCAGGCGCCGAGAACCGCCACCAACCCCCAGACCATCTCAACCATCACCCACTCCATCGGGGACCGGGATGCTCAGGCGGCCCCTCCGCTGCGCTCAGGGGAGCTTGCGCTTCTCCTCGATCATGCGGTGGATGATCGGGGTGAGGATCAGTTCCATGGCGAATCCCATCTTGCCACCGTTCACCACGATCGAGGTGGGGCTGGACATGAACGAGTCGTGAATCATGTCGAGCAGATAGGTGAAGTCGATCCCCCACTTTTCCCGTGCTCCCTTGCGGAAGTGACAGATCACGAAGGATTCATCCGGCGTTGGGATGTTTCGGATCATGAAGGGGTTGGAGGTGTCCACCGTCGACACCCGCTGGAAGTTGATGTCCGTGCGGCTGAACTGGGGACAGATGTGGTTGATGTAATC
>JAYKGZ010000096.1:0-3421 GCA_035284925.1 Cyanobacteriota bacterium
CCAGGAGCGTCTGCAGCAGATCGGCGATCAGCAGATTGTCGAGGGAGAAGAGGCCTCCGCCACAGCAGGCCAGCACCAGGCACATCACCACGTACATCGCGGCCTTTTCCCAACTGGGGGGTTCACCCACCCCCATCGGTCCGGCGTAGTCGCCTTCGGGAATCTGATACGGGTCGGGGGCGATGAAGGGAAAACCCGCCTTCAGCTCGACGACCACCGCGTAGGCCATCGACACCAGGATCGCCAGCGCCGCCAGGGGGGTGAGCAGTCCGGGGAGCAGGGCGATGCCGGCACCCCACATCGAAAAGGCTGAGAGGAAGCAGAGCCATTGTGGGGTCTGCATCGCCGTGGCCCAGGTCTTGAGGTTGCGCAGCTTGGGCCAGCCATGGCGGATGAAGCACACCCCCGTGAACAGGCGCAGCAGCAGCAGGGCTGCCTGGGAGAGGGTGGAGGGAGCGGTGGGCACCAGCAGCTCCACCACGGTGACATCCATGCCCGATGAGAAGAGTTTCTGGAACAGTAGGGAGTGGCTGACGGGTTGGCCAGCGTCGACGTCGAGATCCTCACCCGACTTGCAGGCAGGATTCAGCCCTGGCGGATCACGGGGGCTGGGGCGCACACTGCCGTTGTTCGCATGACTCGGGGTTCGTGACGTTGCCCGATGGGCAAGCCTTGGTGAGTCAGCCAGCCAGCGCAGCTGGAGAAGCTCGCGATGATGGAACGGCCTGGGCCTTGATCAGTGCAGCGTTTCCACACGCTTGAGCAACCGGTAGGCGTTGTCTCGGCTCATGGTCTCCTCCAGCAGGGCGATGGCCAGGGCAGCACTGGCATAGGAGCAGTAGTCGTGCCAGTCATCCCCCTTGCCTGAATCGGCAAAATCACACACCCCCTTGATGATCAGCGCTAACACCGAATTGACGGGGGTGCTGCACATCTCGGCAGCCAGGGCCACGCCATACGACTCCATATCGAGCCCCATCAACGTGGATTCCCTGGCCTTCAACATTTCCATGTAGGAGGAATCCTTCACCACATAGGGTCCGCAGGCCATGGAGCCGTAGTGAATGCGGGTGCGGCAGGAGTTGGGCAACGACTGGGCGAAGCCAGCCTGGATCTTGCTGTCGAGCCCGCTGGAATCGATGATCGACATCAGGAAATCGAGCAGCCAGGATTTGATCGGCACCCGGTTCTGAGCGGGAACGATGTCACCATCGATCCGTTGACCCGCGGAATGCTCGAAGCACTGGGTGGCCACGATCAGATCCCCCAGCTCAACCGCGCCTGGAATCCCAGCGCAGATCCCTGTCATCAACACCATCTTCGGCTGCCAGAGGCAGATCGCCTTGGTGGCGGTCACCGCGGCTGTGGTGAGCCCCTTGTCCAGCTGCCGTTGGGTCACCAGGGTGACGCTGCGCTCACCACGGCGAAATTCACCACGAAGATACACAGTGCCCTGGCGCACGCAGCGCTCAAAGTCCATCCCAAAGATCTGCTGAGCCCAGTGCAGCTCCTCATGGAGCCCGGTGAGCAGCAGCACGTCGGCGTGTTCCTGGCTGGCGAGCCGCCCTGAGGCGGGATCGTGGCTCATCGCGTTTCAAGGGTCGATGGTTGCGTCAATCTGGCTGCCAGACGTCTGCCACCCTGCCTCCATGCCCGCCCTGGATTTCGACGGTGACTACGGACGGACCTACGCCCGCACGATCCGCCTCTCGATTCCTGCCTACGACAGTCTGCTGGAGATCGGCGCCTTCACCCTGGCTGCCCTGGCTCCCCAGGCCGCCACAGCGTTGATCGTGGGGCCAGGGCTTGGGGAGGAATTGCCCGGCCTCTTTGCCGCCCTGCCGGCCGCCCGCTTCACCCTGCTGGAACCCAGCGAGCAGATGCGGCGGGGCTGTGCCGCGGTGATCGAGCGCGAAGGTGCCGCGGAGCGCTGCACTCTGCTGGGGCAAACCCTCCAGGAGGCTGGACAGCTCCAGGATGAACGCTTCGCCGTGGTGCTGTGCCACCACGTGCTGCATTTGATGCGCCCGGAACAGCAACGTGAGGCGCTGCGCCAGCTCGCGGCACGGTTGGCTCCGGGCGGCCTGCTGCTGCTGAGCAGCTACAGCGAACCGGGCGATGCCGATGCGATGGAACGGGTGATGGCGATCACCACAAGCCGGCTGCGGGGGCTGGGCGTGGATGAGGCCACACTCGCCAAATTCATGGCGGGCCGCAACACGGTGGTGTTCTCCCTCAATGAGCAGCTGCTGGCGGAGGAACTGGCCGCCTCCGGTCTTGAGCCGCCCCAGCAACTGCTGCAGGCCCTCGCCAGCAGGCTGTGGCTCAGCCGCCGGCCCTGAAGCGCCGCCGCTGCCAGCACGCCAGGCGGCCTGCAGCATCGATCTGCATACTCAGCTGATCGAACCGGTCTGGGGCCAGTCGGCAGCCCACCTCCAGGCAGAAGGCCTCCTGTGGCAGCCATTCAGGAACGGAGCACACCAGCCCATCGGCGAAGGCGGCCGTGAGCGGATGCCGCAGGAAGGCCTTCGGGTCAAACGGCTCACAGGGTTGGGGAGCCGGAGGATCGATGGGCCATTCGCCGGGCACCAGGCTCTCTTGGAAACCGGTCCAGCCAGCCTGCGATTCCAGCAGGGCCATGGCCCCGCCCGGGTCGGGGCGGGGCGGATCGGGAGGTGCCGTGTGACTGCAGCGAAAGGCCACGGCGCCCACCGCATCCAGGCGCCAGCGCGGTGCGGCGGGGCTGTCGCGACGGCCCCAGAGCAACACCAGCATCGAACGCGACCGGCCTGTGAACAGATTGATCTCGTGGCCCCAGCGCGGCTCCTGCGGATCGATCAGCAGGCTCGACTGCCCCCCGGCCGCTTCAAACTGCCAGCACTGTCCGCCGCGGTTGTAGGTGGAACGCGACAAGGGCAGCAGCCGGCGACCCTCGGGAGCGAACAGCAGGCCGCTGCCATCCCATTCGCCGTGGTCGTCATCGCTGAAACGGATGTCGTAGCAGGTGTCCTGGATCAGGCGGCTGGGCCGGCTCAGATCCAGCTCGGCATCGCCCTCACGCAGATACCAACGGCTCTCGCCACACCAGCGCCCCTCGAAGTTGCGGCGGTTGAGCTCCCACTGCCGGTCATGACCAGGGCACCAAGGGGATCCGTCCATGTCCGATGGGGTCTGGTTGCCGTTCATCCTGGCGGTGGCGCGATCTTCGCTGGCCGGCTGATCCATGCCGGCGTTCATCAGGGCGTCGCTCCGAGGCGCTGCCCCGGCCGGATCGCCGTGGGGGGTGCAGGGTGGCGCTGGGTTGGCGCCCAGATCCGCACCTGCAGCGGCCCCTGCGCCCTGGGTTCGAAGCGCGTCAGCCAGCCGGAGCTCCAGGTGATCTCCACCTCGCCGTTGTCCAGCCGCCAGGTGCCTCCGGCCT
>JAYKGZ010000097.1:0-4249 GCA_035284925.1 Cyanobacteriota bacterium
CGAGCCGGCTGGAGATCAGAGCTCCGTCGTCGTGGAGAGGACTGCGCAGACGCAGCTCCAGCTGCAGGGGATTTCCATGCCACCAGCGATCCGGCAGGGGCCAACGACAGGCCGTGTCGAAGAGGTCGCCCCGATGAACCAGCTCGGCATCGACCCACAGCTCCACCCGATCAGCCCACCAGCGCAGGCAGAGACGCCCGCAGGCCGCACCAGCCCATGCTTCCCAGGTGGGTGGACGCACCAACCGCAGGCTGAGGCAGCGCCATTGCCCCCCCCGCGGCCAGATCACCAGACCGCGACGGTGCCAGTCGGGCCGATGCCGAGCTCCCCAGGGATGGCTGAGGGCGGGGCCCGGGGCTCCCTGGGGGAGCTCGCACTGCCAGTGCGGCAGCAGATCCCAGCTGGAGCGATCCGGACCCTGGTTCACCGGCAACCGTGAAGCAAACGTTTCAATCCTGGTGCCGGGACCCCCCCGGGACAGGTTCGGCGGGTGGTTGGCCGGTGGGTCCCCATAGGATGATGCTGCCGCACGGCAGGTGAGGCCCACTTGGAGCTGTCACCTTCGGCCTGAGTGCCGGAACCTCCCCCGCCAAATCGACCCCGCTGGCCCGACCATGCTCGCCCTCAAGATCTCGGTTTACTCGGTTGTCTTCTTCTTCATCGGGATCTTCGTGTTCGGCTTCCTGGCCAGCGACCCAAGCCGCACCCCCAGCCGCAAAGACCTCGAGGAGTGACCATTCCGGGCTGGTGTTCCCGCCCACACGTGGCAGGATCTGAGCCCCTCCCACTCCAAGCGTGCGGCTCCCTTCCAGGATCACTTTCCGGATCCTGGCCAGTGCCCAGCTAGGGCTGGCCCTGCTGCCAGCCGCCTCCTGGGCCATCCCGCCTGGCGCTTCAACCGCTCCTGCCAGCCCGAGCCCCGGCCCCAAGAAACCCCTGCCTCCGGCCCCGCAGAACACCGGAATTCCAGCAGCGAAGGCCGTTCCCCTTGAGGTGAAGCTCTCAGCCGACCGGCAGATCTTCGACAACCAGCTCGGCAGGGTGGTGGCCACCGGCCACGCCTCGGCCATCCTGGCCGGTGGCCAGATCCGGGCCGAAAGAATTGAGTACGAAGCCGGTTCGCGCACGCTCTACGCCATCGGCGCCGTTCGCTTCCAGCGCGGCCAGCAATATCTGCAGGCCAGCCGGCTCCGCTACAGCCTGCTGGAAGGTTCTGGAGAGATCGAGGATGTCTACGGCGTGCTCGACGTTGATACGAGCCTTCAGGATTTCGACATCCAGCAGCCGCCATCGCAGCCCCTGATCAAGCAGCTGCCCCTGGCCTGCACCCCGCCTATGGCCGATCGGGGGACCGGCGACCCCGCCGCCACGGGCAAGCCTGCTCAGCGTTCGAGCGCCATGCCTCCGCCCCTGGGCTGCCCGGGCAGCAGTCCCTCAGGCCTCGACAGGCGCACGCTCAACGAGGCACTTGATGCCGTGGCCATCGGCAAGGCTGGCCAAGGGATGGTGCCGAACGCTGAGGCTCCGCCCCCATCCGCCGGTGGCTCCAACCAACCGCAGGGAGCCGGGCGTGAGCCGAGCGCCAGCATCAACCAGCGGGTTGAGGACGTGCGCTTCCAGCAGAGCCTCAAGGTTGAGGGCCGGGCCGGGGTGCCCAGCCTGGTGGGTTTACCCGGAACCGCCGGGACTCCAGGCTCCCCCCAGGCTCAAACGCTGGCCACCCTTGGCAATGTTGAGCTCGTCACGGGCGCCGTGAGTCGCTGGCGCTTTCAGGCCCGGCGGATCACGATCACACCGCGCAGCCTGAAATCGGATCGGGCCTCGTTCACCAACGATCCGTTCACCCCAGCCCAGACCTGGCTGAATGCCGACGACGTGGTGGCCACCCTGCTGCCCAACGGCGACACCCTGATCAAAGCCAGGCGCAACCGCCTGATCCTCGATCAGCGGCTCAGGATTCCCGTGACCCGCGAATACCTGATCAGAAAAGATGAGGACACCATTTTCAATCGGGTGGTGCCGGGAGTCGACACGACCGACCGCGATGGCATCTTCATCGGCTACCGGCTGCCACCGATCCGCTTCAGCGAGAACATCCGTCTGGATCTTCAACCCCAGTTCATGATCCAGCGCGCCATCCAGGGCACCACCTCCAGCTACCCGCTGCCAGGGCAGCCGCCCGGGTCGCCGAACAGTTCTCAGCCCAGCACGGTGGGCGACCTGTTCGGCCTGGTGGCCAAGCTGGAGGCGCCACTGCTGGGCTTCAACAGCAAGACCAACGTTTCGATCTCCACCTTCAATCCAGCCAACATCGCCAACGGCACCCGCAGCTGGGGTGAAATGACGCGACCCGTGAAGTTGCCGCTGCTGGGTGACAGCATGCTGCGGCTGTTCGGGGCCTACCGCTACAGAGTCTGGAATGGCTCACTCGGGGAGCAGGACGTGTACACCGCTTACGGGATCTCGCTGGATGACGGCGGCAGTTTCCCCACCTGGGGCAACCTCTCGAGCAGCTACTTCTGGAGACTGGGCGTGGGCAATTACCAGGGCAACGCCTTCAACACCGGCAGCCTGCTCGCACTCTGGCGAGGCAATCTGATTGCCTCCTTGAATGGCTCCCTGGCCCTGTGGACCGGCAAGCCCCTCCCCATCGCACCGGAACGGGCCCTGATCTATTCCCCCACACCGATCCTGCCCGGCCTCCGCCTCAACGCCAACGTCACCGGTGAACTGGCCTATTACGGCGATGGCACCAACCAGAACACCTTCACCCTCACCGGAGGGCCCGCCCTGACCCTGGGCCATTTCACCAAACCCTTCTTGGATTACACCGAATTTTCTGTCACCGGAGGCATCACCGCACGCCAGGGCCTCAGCCAACTGAGCTTCGACCGGGCGGTGGATCTGGGAACCGTTTACTTTGGCTTGACCCAGCAACTCTACGGGCCCCTGTTGTTCAGTGGAGGCGTGGGCTACAACATCGATCCAGACTCAGGCTTTTACGGCCAGGTGACCAGTTCCTACCTGGAAGTTCGCTGGCAGCGCCGCAGCTATGACATCGGCCTTTATTACAGCCCATACGATGGGATTGGGGGCATCCGGGTGCGCCTCAACGACTTCAATTTCAAGGGGACCGGAACACCTTTTGTGCCCTACAGGCCTCCCAACCCTCAGCGGATCGGCATGCAGCGCAATCAACTCTGAGTCCGGTCAGGATCCCAAGATCCCCCCCAAGCTCCACTCAGCTGAATCCGCTGCTGAACCCATCGAGGTAGGGAAGGCGGGCCGTCGTCGCGTTCAGGGCTTCCTGGTTAGCGAGCAACTGGGCGGTGGCGTCCCACTGACCGCTCAACAACATCTGCCGGGCCGCAGGGGCCAGCTGCAAAGTCCAGCTCTGGCCAGAGCCGGCCAGGCTGACCGTGGAGAGTTCCAGGTGAAACACCTGGGTGGGATCGGACGCCGCTCTCTCCTGAATCTCCAGGATCGTGTCATGGTCGGCCGTGGCACAGGGAAGGCCCAGGGCCAGGCAATTACCCAGGAAGATCTCAGCGAAACTCTCTCCGATCACCGCCCGGATCCCCCAGCGCATCAGCGACTGGGGTGCATGCTCCCGGCTCGAACCACAGCCGAAATTACGGTTCACCAGCAGGATCGATGCTCCCTGATGCTGAGCCTGGTCAAAGGGATGGGGGCCCGCCGGGTGATCGGCAAGCTCGGCACGGTCATCCGCAAAGGCGGCCGGGCCCAGGGCTTCGAAGGTGACGCACTTGAGGAAGCGGGCTGGGATGATCCGATCCGTGTCGATGTCATCGCCACGGACCAGCACCGTGGTGCCACTCACGCTGCTGATCGGCCCCTGGGGGAAGGGAATGGAGGGGGACATGCCGAAAGATTCAGGAACTGAGCAGCTGACGCACATCCCGCACATGGCCTGAGACGGCAGCGGCGGCCACCATGGCAGGGCTCATCAGCAGGGTCCGGCCGGTGGACGAGCCCTGGCGGCCCTTGAAGTTGCGGTTGCTTGAGCTGGCGCTCACCTGGCGGCCCTCCAGACGGTCGGGATTCATGGCCAGACACATCGAGCAGCCTGGCTCGCGCCATTCAAATCCCGCGGAGATGAAGACCTGATCCAGGCCCTGAGCTTCCGCAGCGGCGGCCACCTGTTCGCTGCCCGGAACCACGAAGGCTCTGATCCCAGAGGCCACCCGACGACCCCGAGCCACCGTGGCGGCAGCCTCCAGATCGCTGA
>JAYKGZ010000098.1:0-2601 GCA_035284925.1 Cyanobacteriota bacterium
CAATGCTCATAACTTCCCGCTGGATCTGGCGGCAGCTGATGCCACCCCGGTGGCCCTGAGCGCCCCGGTGATCGGCTGAGGCTAAACAGCCCGGCTGAGGCCAAGCAGCTGATTGAGATCAGCCAGATCAGGCCCCCGCTTCCGCGGGGGCTTTTTCATGGGCTCGCCCTGTGTCGGATCTCCATAGGATCGAGGTACCCGTTCGGCGTGGTGTGCTCCAAGCCTGGATCCATGGGCTTTCCTGTCTGCTGCTGGTGCTCCTGATCGGCTGCCGCCAGGAGCCACCGCGGCCCAGGGCCGCAGTCGATCGGCGCCCGCTGGTGCTCACCACGTTCACGGTGCTGGCCGACATGGCCCGCGTTGTGGCGGGGGAGCGGCTTCAGGTGCGCTCGATCACCCGGCTTGGGGCGGAGATCCACGGCTATGAGCCCACTCCCGCCGATCTGCAAGGGGCCCAGGGAGCGGCCTTGATTGTGGAGAACGGGCTGGGACTGGAGCGCTGGGCCGAACGGTTCGTGCGCACGGCCGGCAAGGCCCCGCGTCTCACCCTCTCCCAGGGCATGACACCGTTGATGATCGAGCGGGATGGGGTGCCGGCCATGCCCAATCCCCATGCCTGGATGTCCCCCAAGCGGGCCCAGCATTACGTGGATCGACTGGTGCAGGCCTTTTCTGCTCTCGACCCAGCTGGCGCTGCCAGCTACAGGGCGAATGGGGAGGTCTACAAGCGTGAGCTTGGCAAGCTGGATGCCGAGCTGCGCTCAGCCCTCACGGCGGTTCCTGCCCAGCAGCGCCTGCTGGTGAGCTGTGAGGGTGCCTTCTCCTACCTGGCCCGCGACTACGGAATGGAGGAGGCCTATCTCTGGCCAGTTAACGGCGAGCAGCAGGTGACCCCCCGGCGCCTGGCGATGCTGATCGACACGGTGAAACGGCGACGGGTACCCGCCCTGTTCTGCGAGAGCACCGTGAGCAACGAGACCCAGATGCAGGTGGTCCGCGCAACGGGAAGTCGCTTTGGAGGTACCTTCTATGTGGATTCCCTGTCTCTGCCCTCCGGCCCTGCTCCCACCTTGCTTGCCCTGCAGCGCCATAACGTGCGACTGATTGTGCAGGGGCTCGCTCCGGCGGAGGGTCGCCTTTGAACAGCATCGCGCCCCTGAACCGCATCGAAGTCGACGAGCTCTGCGTTGATTACAACGGCGTGATCGCCCTGCACGATGCTTCCCTGCGTCTGCCGGCGGGTTGCATCTGCGGCCTGGTGGGGATGAACGGTGCCGGCAAATCCACCCTGTTCAAGGCGCTCACGGGTTTCGTTCGACCCGGGCGCGGGCGGATCCGGATCAACGGCGTGTCCTCGCTCCAGGCTCAGCGTGAGCAGGCGGTGGCCTACGTGCCCCAGAACGAGGAGATCGACTGCAGCTTTCCGATCTCCGTCTGGGAGGTGGTGATGATGGGGCGTTACGGCGCCATGAATCTGCTGCGGCTCCCTGGGGCCGCCGATCGCCAGGCCGTTCGTGAGGCCCTTGGCCGGGTCGATCTGCTGGAGCTGCGCGAGCGGCCGATCGGAGCACTCTCCGGCGGCCAGCGCAAACGTGCCTTCCTGGCCCGTGCCATCGCGCAGGGGGCCTCGGTGATGCTCTTGGATGAACCCTTCAACGGGGTCGATGTGCGCACCGAGCGACTGATGGCGGAGCTGTTCCTGCAGTTCCGTCGCGAAGGGCGCACCCTGCTGATCTCCACCCACGATCTCAGCCACGTGCGCAACTTCTGCGATCTGGTGGTGCTGATCAACAAGACGGTGCTGGCCTATGGCGAAACCTCCGAGGTGTTCACCCCGGAGAATCTCGCCCTCACCTTCGGCGGGCTGCCTCCGGAGCTGCTTCATGCTGCCACCAACGCTGCGGAGCCGTCCCCATGAGCCTGCTGCTCGAACCCCTGGGGCATGCCTTCATGGTGCGGGCCGTGCTGGTGAGCGCCCTGGTGGGGAGCGTCTGCGGCCTGCTGTCCTGCTTCATGACCCTCAAGGGCTGGGCCCTGATGGGTGATGCCGTGTCGCATTCCGTGATGCCGGGTGTGGTGCTGGCCTATGCCCTGGGCCTGCCGTTTGCGCTGGGGGCTTTTGTGTTCGGCGTTGGCTCCGTCACCCTGATCGGCTTTGTGAAGCAGAAGTCGAGGATCAAGGAGGACACGGTGATCGGTCTGGTGTTCACCGGTTTCTTCGCACTGGGGTTGGTGCTGGTTTCGAAAGTGCGCAGCAACATCGATCTCACCCATATCCTGTTCGGCAATGTGCTCGGAATCTCCACCGCCGACATTCAGCAGACGCTGCTGATCTCGGTGCTGGTGGTTGTGGTGCTCCTGGTGCTCAGGAACGACCTGCTGTTGTTCTGTTTCGATCCCACCCATGCCCGCTCGATCGGGATCAACACGGGCCTGCTCCACTACACCCTGCTTTCCGCCCTGTCGCTGGCGGCGGTGGCCGGCCTCCAGACCGTGGGCATCATCCTGGTGGTGGCGATGCTGGTGACCCCTGGCGCCACGGCCTACCTGCTCACCGACCGTTTCGGGCGCATGGTGCAGCTGGCCGTTCTCAGCAGCGTG
>JAYKGZ010000099.1:0-3036 GCA_035284925.1 Cyanobacteriota bacterium
AAGAGTTCTGGGCTGATCGCTCAGCTGTTGCAGCCTATGCACGCCTCAGCGGCTCAGCCCCGCTGCGCTGTGCCCGGAATCAGGCTGTAACCGATCAGCGCCGCCGCCGCAAAGCCAGCCCGCCGCAAGGCCTCCAGGCTGGCCTCGGCCTTCGCTTCCGGCACGGCGGCCAGCAAAGGGCCGCAGGTCTGGGGATCGATCAGCAATCCCTCCACAGCGCTCCGATGAGCGGGGTTGCCCACCAGTTGTACCGGCCCGTCCAGCAGGGCGAGGGCACGGCTGTTGGCAGGAGCCAGGCTGCTGGCCTGACCTGCCGCCAACAGCTCCAAGGCCCCCGGCAGGGCCGGGATGGCCTCGGCCTGCAGGGTTACGGCGGTGGTGCCGTCCAGCAGTTCGCCCAGGTGCCCAAGCAACCCGAAGCCGGTGATGTCGGTGCAGGCCACACAGCCATGGGCCGCCAGCAGCTCCACCAGCGGCGCCTGGCTCTGCTGCATCACTGCCAGGGCCTGATCCAGCCAATGGGGTTGGGCGGCACCGGCCATGGCCGCGGCAAACAACACACCGCTGCCAATCGGGCGGCTGAGGATCAGGGCCAGGCCGGGCTTCAGCGGCCCCTTCGGCCAGCAGCGCCCGGCTGGAGCCACCCCATTGATCGTGAGGCTGAGCCCCAGCCCAGGGCAGGGTTTTCCGGATCCCACAGGCAGGGCATCACGCGCCTCCAGGCTGTGGCCGCCCAGCAGCCTGGCCCCGAGCGGCTCCAGCACCGACTGCACCCCCGCCAGGGTCTGGTGCAGCAGATCGGCCTGCAGGGCGGGAGCCAGCAGCGGCACCGTGACCACGGCCTGGGCGCTGCTGACGCGGGCGCCGCTGGCCCAGAGATCGCTGCAGGCATGCAGGGCCGTGAGCCGGCCATTCAGCCAGGGATCACTCAGCAGGGCCGGGAAGCCATCCACGCTCTGCAGCCACAGCTCGCCGTTGGCGGCCTCAGCCACCAGCGCGGCATCCTCGGCGGCGGGTGGCCGGCCCTGAGCCAGTCGCCCCAGCGCCGCTTCCAGGGGTTCAGCTCCCAGCTTGGCCGCGCATCCCCGGCAGGCCATCGGCCCCGCCAGGGCCATCGGCAGCCGGGGCGGCTGGAAACCCCGCATGAAGCGTCGGTCGATCCAATCTTTCCAGCGCCACAGCCAGCGGCTCGGCCCCAGCGCCAGGGGCCCCCACAGCGCCACCGCCCGTGGGGGCCCCTGCACGCCGCCATCCCCCAGGAGTTGCAGGGCCCGTCGCTGCGGACGCCAGGTCTGCAGCGGCTGGCCCTGCAGAGCCCGCTCCAGATTGGCGGCGAGCACCGCAGCCGCCCGCACCGCCCACACCCCGGAGGGTGGCCGGGGGTCTGCGGCCAGCACCCCGCAATCGCCACTGGCGAACAGCCGGGGCTGGCCCTCCACCTGCAAGGTGCCGGTGGTGAACACCCGCCCAAGTGGATCCACCGGCAGTCCACTGCCGGCCAGCCAGGCCGGGGCCCGGCTGCCGGTGCAGGCGATGGTGAGGCCGGCGATCCTGAGGCCGGCGATCTCGGCGCCCTCCCGCCGCAGCGGGACGCCGGCTTGCAGCAACACCCTCTCCAGCAGCCGGTTCGCCCCGGTGGAGCCGAGGGCCAAACCGTGCGCTCGGGTGTGCAGCTCCAGGTTGTGGCCGCGGGCCGTGAGCGCCAGGGCGATCTCCAGCGCCGCCGCACCGCTGCCCTGCACCTGCACGTTCTGCGCAGCCGGGGTGGCCTCGCACCACTGCAGAAACGGCTCGAGCGGCTTCACCGGCAGCAGCTGGCTGGCTGGTGAGCTCTCCGGGTGCGTTGTGACGCCGGCCACGACGGCGCCAACATCGAGGCTGAGCCAGTCGAAGCGCAGCCCTGCCCTGCCCTCCAGCAGCAGCTGTTGCCGGGGCAGATCCACGGCGGTGATCTCTGCTTCCACGAAACTCACCCCGGCCAGATCGGCCAGGCGGCGCAGATCGATCGCGGCTTCACGGCGCTCGTAGAGCCCGGCCACCAGGCCCGGCACCATCCCGGAATAGAGCGCCGTGCTGCCCCGGTTCACCAGGGTGATCCAGGCGTTGGGACGCCGCCGGGGGTTCATCGCCCAGGTCCGCAGCACCAGGGCATGGCTGTGGCCCCCACCCGCCAGCACCAGATGCTCACGAAGCGGATCGGCCCCCAAGGCACGCCCAGCAGCCTGGCTGGAGGCTAAGGGCGCCCCGGCAGACTGGCCCCAGTCTGGAAGCCATGGTGGAGAAGCTGCAGAGCCTGCGGGGCATGGTGGATCTGCTGCCGCTCCACACCCCCCAGTGGCAGCGGGTGGAGGCCGCCGCGCGGGAACAGTTCCGCCGCGCCGCCGTGCAGGAGATCCGCACCCCGCTGCTGGAGGCCACCGAGCTGTTCTGCCGCGGCATCGGGGAGACCACCGATGTGGTGGGCAAGGAGATGTACACCTTCCTCGACCGGGGCGATCGCAGCTGCACCCTGCGGCCGGAGGGCACCGCTTCGGTGGTGCGGGCGGTGATCCAGCACGGGCTGCTCAGCCAGGGCCCGCAGCGGCTCTGGTACGGCGGGCCGATGTTCCGCTATGAACGGCCCCAGGCCGGTCGGCAGCGGCAGTTCCATCAGATCGGCCTGGAGTTTCTGGGCTTCGCCGAGGCTCGCTCCGATGTGGAAGCCATCGCCATCGCCTGGGATCTGCTGGCCGACCTGGGGGTGCAGGGTCTGGCCCTGGAGCTCAACACCCTGGGCAGCAACAACGACCGGGCCCGCTACCGCGACCGGCTGGTGGCCTTCCTGCAGCAGCACCGCGACCAGCTGGATCCCGACTCCCAGGAGCGGCTCGAGCGCAACCCCCTGCGCATCCTCGATTCCAAGAACGCCGGCACCCAGGCCCTCCTCGCCGGGGCTCCCACCCTGGCGGAGGCGCTTGACCCCGACAGCCACGGGCGCTTCGAGCAGGTGAAGGCCGGTCTGACAGCCCTTGAGATCCCCTACACCCTCAACCCACG
>JAYKGZ010000100.1:0-6578 GCA_035284925.1 Cyanobacteriota bacterium
TACGGGCCGCTCGGGGTGGGGTAGACCTTCGTGACCCCGTCGATCACCAGGAAGGGTTCGTTCGCTGTCGCAAGACCATGGGCGGCGGTGCTGGTGACGGTTTGCATCGGCGTCTGAATGGCTCGAGTGTGAGTCGGAGGAATTGGAGTCAGCGATGGGCTCCCGCGCCCGCATGGGCGTGGGAGCGGAGGTAGGCGAGCGGATCGGAGGGATTGAGACAGTCGCTGCCGAACAGCTGGATCAGGGAGGGCGCCGCATCGACCAGGGCCTCCGCCGATCCGCTGGCTGCCGCCACCCGGCAGTACAGATCCCGCAACTGCACCCGCTCAGCCACCTGCTCCCAGTTGTCGGGGAAGGGGCAGAGACCCCAGCGGGCGAACTGGGTGAGGATCCACACCGCATCCCCCCGGTCAGGAGCGTTGGTGCCGCCTCCGTGGAAGCGCAGCAGTTCCGGCTCGTCAGTCGGTTCGCCTTGGCCTCGATCGAAGGGCCCCACCAGAGCGGGGTGGAGCAGGGCCGGATCGGCCCCCACGTAGGCACTGCCGGCAAGCATCTGGCTGAGCTCCTGCCGGTTCTCGGGCTGATCGCACCAGCGGCAGGCTTCGAGCAGGGCGAGGACCAGGGCCTCGTGGGTGTGGGGATAGGCCGTGGCCCACTCCTGCCGCACCCCGAGCACCTTCTCGCTGTGTCCGTTCCAGAGTTCCGTGTCTGTGGCGATCACGGTGCCGATGCCTTCGCGCACGGCGCGCGTGTTCCAGGGTTCGCCCACGCAGAAGCCGTCGATCGTGCCCGCCCGCAGGGTGGCCACCATCTGGGGCGGCGGGATCACGATCAGCTCCACGTCATGGTCGGGATCGATGCCACCGGAGGCGAGCCAGGCCCGCAGGATCAGGTTGTGCATCGAGGCGGGATGCACCATGGCAAACACCGGACGCGTCTCCGGATGGGCCGTGATCCAGCGCTTCAGATCCGCAGCGTCGGTGACCCCCGCCTCGTGGAAGCGCCTGTGCAGGGTGATGGCGTTGCCATTGCGCGACAGGGTCAGAGCCGTCGCCATCGGCAGCGGCTCCTGGCCGCGCAGGCCCAGGGTCATGGCGTAGGGCAGGCCCGCCACCATCTGGGCGGCATCGAGCACCCCCTGGCGCATGTGGGTCTCGAGGGTCTTCCAGTTGGCCTCCCGACGCAGCTCCACCTGCTCGAGGCCGTGCCGTAGGAAGAAGCCCTTCTCCTGGGCCACAACCAGGGGAGCGCAGTCGGTCAGCGGGATGAAGCCGATCGCCAGGTTCACTTTCTCGAGGCCATTGGCGGCGACCGCGGCTGACGGCTTGAGGCGTTGCTGGCGAGCCCGGCGCTGGTCGTTGAGGAAGCCCACCATCTCAGCCCGCAGGGCGTAGTAAGCCGGGTGCTTGACCGCCGTGAGCTGGCTGCGGGGTCGGGGCAGGGGCACCTCGATGATCTGGCCGATGTGCGCCTCCGGACCGTTGGTCATCAGCACCACCCGGTCAGAGAGCAGCAGGGCCTCGTCCACGTCGTGGGTCACCATCACAGCGGTGACCCCCGCCTCCTCGCAGATCTGCATCAGCTGCTGCTGGAGATTGCCTCGGGTGAGGGCATCGAGGGCGCCGAATGGTTCATCGAGCAGCAGCAGCTTGGGCCGCAGCGCCAGGGCCCGGGCGATGGCCACTCGCTGCTTCATGCCTCCGGAGAGCTCCCGCGGAAACTTCTCGGCCGCGGAGCGGAGACCCACGAGCTTCAGATGGTGCTCGACGATCCCCTTGCGCTCGGGCTCCGGCTTGGTGGGGAAGACGTTGTCGACGGCCAGAGCGATGTTCTGGCGCACCGTCTTCCAGGGCAGTAGTGAATAGTTCTGGAACACCACCATGCGATCCGGCCCGGGATCAGTGATCTGACGGCCATTCATCAGGATGCCGCCCGCGGTGGCCTGGCTAAGCCCGGCTAGCAGGTTGAGCAGCGTGCTTTTGCCACACCCGGAGTGCCCCACCAGCGAGATGAATTCGCCCTCGGCGATGTCCAGAAAGATGTCCCGCAGGGCCACGTAGGTACCTCCGTCCCGCAGCGGGAACGCCTGGGTCACGTGGTCGACGGTGAACAGGGAGGGCATCGCTTCAGTGCCCTCCCTGGCTCACGCGGCGTCCGAGGAACGCCACCAGCCGGTCGAGCAGCAGACCAACGATGCCCACGTAGAGGATCGCCAGGATGATCTGGCTGGAGCTGGTGTCGCCGCCGGCGTTGTACGCGTCCCAGATGAAGTAGCCGATGCCGCCATCGGCCTTCAGCATCTCCGCGGCCACGATTGCGAGCCAGGCCAGGCCCACCGCAATGCGCAGCCCTGTGAACACGTAGGGCACGGTGGCCGGGACCACGATGTCGCGGATGTAGGCGCGCTTCGACAGACGCAGCACCCGGGCGACGTTGGTGTAGTCCTGGGGGATTTCCCGGATGCCAACGGCGGTATTGATGATGATCGGCCAGATGGCCGTGATGAAGATCACGAACACAGCCGAGGTGTTGGAGTCCTGGAACACCATCAGGGAGATCGGAAACCAGGCCAGTGGAGGCACTGTTCGCAGCACCTGGATCACGGGATCGAAGCCCTTGCCGATGAAGCGATTGAGGCCCAGAACACCGCCGATGGCGATGCCCACCACGGCGGAGAGGCCGTAGCCGATCGCCACGCGCTGCAGCGAGATCAGGATCTGCCATCCCAGCCCTTTGCTGGTGCCACCGTCATCGAAGAAGGGTTGGCTGATGTAGGGATCCCAAGTGTTCACCACCACGGTGATAGGGCCCGGTAGCCTCTCGGCCCCTAGAAATGCCGAGATAATCTGCCAGGTCACCAGAAAGGCGCCGATGCAGAGGAGATAAGGCAGGAAGCCCTTCAGTAGGGATGGCGTCCTGTTGGCCGGTGAGGAGCGGGAAGAGCCCAGGGCTGTCAGGGTCATAGAGCCGTAATCGTGTGAGTGGAGAATCAGGCCAGGGCCTTGATCTTCTGGGACTCGAGGTAGGCCTTGGGGTTCTCGGGATCGAACACCACACCGTCGAAGAAGGTTTCCCTGCCGCGGGAATCGCTGGCGGGAATCGCACCCTCCTGGCCGATGGCGATTGCTGCTTCCTTCCACAGGTCGGAGCGGTTCACCTTGTCGATCAGGGCCTTGGTGTCGGTGTTCTGTGGCAGGTAGCCCCAGCGGATATTTTCGGTGAGGAACCAGAGGTCGTGGCTCTTGTAAGGGTAGGAATAGGAATCCTTCTCCTTCCAGAACTGCATCTTCAGAGGGGTGTCGGTGGCTGTTCGGCCATCGCCGTACTCAAACGTGCCGGCCAGGCGTGGCTTGATGTCGGCCACGCTGGCCTTGAAATATTTGTCCTTCGAGGTGATCTCGCAGAGTTCGTTGAGATTGGCCGGGTCCTGGCACCACATCTGGGCTTCCTGCACGGCCATCAGAAGGGCTTTGGCGGCTTTGGGGTTCTTGTCCACCCAGTCGGCCCGAAGCGAGAAGGCTTTCTCCGGGTGGTAGTTCCACAGCTCACCTGTGATGGCGGCTGTGTAGCCCACCTTCTTGTTCACCGCCCTCTGGTTCCAGGGCTCGCCCACACAGAAGGTGTCCATGGTGCCGGTCTGCACGTTGGCCACCATCTGCGGCGGGGGCACCACCACCAGGTCGGCGTCCTTATTGGGATCGACGCCGTTGGCGGCGAGCCAGTAGCGCATCCAGAGGTCGTGGGTGCCTCCGGGGAAGGTCATGGCCGCCTTCAGCAGCTTGCCGCCGGCCTTCTTCTTGTCGGCGATCTCCTTGAGCCTGGGGCTCCTGAGGGCCACTTTGTCGGGCAGGAATTCGTTGGACAGGGACAGACCCTGTCCGTTCACATTCAGCCGAGCCAGGATGTACATCGGCAACGGCTGGTTGCTCTTGGTGATCTTGCCGGCCGTGAGGAGATATGGCATCGGCGTGAGGATGTGGGCGCCATCGATGCCGCCTTTGGCGCTGCCCAGTTCAAGGTTGTCGCGGGTAGCGGCCCAGGAGGTCTGCTTCACAACCTTGGTATCGGGCACGCCATGCTTGGCGAAGAAGCCCTTCTCCTTGGCGATGATCAGGGGAGCCGCATCAGTGAGGGCGATGAAGCCCAGGGTGGCTCCGCTTACCTCAGGGGCATCCGCTCCACCGGTGCCGCTGCTGGGCTGGATCTCCGCCTTGCGGTTGTTGCCGCCACAGGCAGCCAGCCACATGGCACCGGCTGCAGAGCCGGCAGCAGTGAGCAGAAATTTGCGACGCGAAAGATTCGACATGGTTGAGCGAGAGAAATGCCGGAGTGGCGGCTGCATGCACTCCGGACGGGCTCCACAACAACGTGCGCCGTACCGGTGGAATTGGGTGTATCGGCGCTCAGGCTGACCGACCCAATCAGAACACCATGCGCCCCAACCTGCGCAGAGTGCCGGTTGCTACCGATCCAGGCTTTGGTAACTGAGCGGAGGCTGGGCCTCCATTCAGCCCGGTGCACCCCCTGGGTACTCGGCCAGATCGCGCCGCAGCCGCTCGCCGCAACGGGCCGCCAGCAGAGCGTGAGCCTGGTCCAGGGCCTGCTGCAGCGATGGGTGAAGGTTGGCCAGCCAGAGGTAGGCCGCCACGTTCCAGTGCAGGGCCTCGGCGAGAGGTCCTTCTCCGCTGAGGGCCGCCAGAGCCTGCCCCTGCCAGGTCTCCAGGTTCTGCCAGGGAACCTCGTCGCCATGCAGGCCATGGTCGCGTGGATGCAGCAGGATCCGCTCCGGTATTCCATCACCACGCAGACGCGCGGTGATGCCGGCCCGGCTGGTGGGCAGGTCTGTGGACCCTTCCAGACCCTTCACGGTTAACACCTCGGCTTCACCGGCGGCTGCGAGGGCCTCCCAGGCCCGCTTCTCGGTGGGGGGGTGCACGAAACCGCTCACCAGCAGATGCTTGCCGCGGTGGGGAGTCCAGAGCAGCTCCAGACTCGCCACCGGCGGCCGTTTGCCGATCTCGTCGCGCACCGGCAGCAGCCGCTCGGCGGCGGCGAAGTGATCAGGCTGATGGGTCAGGGCGAGGTGGTGCTTCAGGAGCCGCCGTTGCACCGCCTCCAGGCTCAAACCAGTCCAGTTGATCCCCAGGGCGGCAAACAGCTCAGCCAGGGTGACGCCGTACTTCACCGGCATTGCCGCGCCGCCGTGGAGCACCACGGCGAGGCCACTGCTGGCCAGCACCAGGGCGGTGAGTGGCAGCAGCGGCGCCGTGCGGCTGCGCCCGTCGTAGGGCACGCCGAAGCAGAGAGCCCGGCGCCCCGGGGTCTCCAGCACCGGCCCGAGGTTGCGGTAGCTGTCGAGCATGCCGGCCAGCTCGATCGGCAGCGGCCGGCGCATGCGATGGGCGATCAGGAACGCCCCCATCTGGGCCTCGCTGACACGGCCCTGGAGCATCAGATCCATGGCTTCGCAAGCCTCCTCACGGCTGAGGCCCGTGCTGGTGTGCTCGCCGCTGCCCACCTTGCCGATCAGCTCCCGGAAACGGGCCCGTTCCGGACCGAGTGCCGCGAGCCGTCGCGTTCGTCGGTCCTGGTCCGTCGCGGGGGGGGCGGCCCGGTCCGACCTATCCGGGTCGTTCGGTAGTGATTGCGACACGGCCAGGAAGCGCCCCCGCGCAAAATGCTGATTGTCTCCTGTCATGGAGATCATTGCTGTGGGAAGTCAGGGTCGCGGTCATCGGCGCTAACCCCTTCCCATCACCCAGTCCCGGCGGCGTAGCTCTCATCGGCGCTGAGTCGGGCCCCCGGACCACAGCTGGGTTCGGTGGGCATGCCGGTGTTCCTGAGCGCGCTGACGTTTCGTTCCATGACCCGTTTTTCCGGTTCGGATGCGGCCCCTGTTGCCGCGACCTCCACCCCGACGCTCAGCAAGGTTGAGCAGATCAAGGCCGACCTGTGCGGCCTTGATCTGGCACCTCGCCTGGAACAGCTGGGGCATGAGGGTTGGGAATCCCTCGACGACGGAACGCTCACGATCCGCCTCAAGTGGTTGGGGATCTTCTTCCGCCCTGTGACGCCCGGTCGCTTCATGGTGCGGCTGCGGATACCCAATGGTGTGATCCGCGCCGAGCAGCTCGAGCTGCTGGCCGAAACCATTGACCGCTGTGGTGAGCACGGCAGCGCCGACATCACCACCCGACAGAACATCCAGCTACGTGGCCTGCTGCTGGAGGACATGGCGCCGCTGCTCAGCAATCTGGAACGGGTTGGGCTCACCAGCCGCCAGTCGGGCCACGACAACCCGCGCAACGTCACCGGCAACCCGCTGGCGGGCATCGACCCGGAGGAGATCATCGACACCCGGCCGCTGGTGGACGCCATCCAGTCGGCCCTGCTGGGACCGGCCGGCCCGCGCAACCTGCCCCGCAAGTTCAACGTGGCTGTGGGAGGCGCACCCGACAGCTTCCTGCTGCACAACGACCTTGCTTTTCTGCCTGCCCTGCGTGAGGGGGTGCTGGGCTTCACCGTGATGGTGGGCGGCTTCTTCTCCGCCCAGCGCAATGAGCTGGCCATCCCCCTGG
>JAYKGZ010000101.1:0-5602 GCA_035284925.1 Cyanobacteriota bacterium
GTTGCGCTCCGCCAGCTCCTCGAGGCCGTGCCTGGCGTTGGCGTCACGCAGGTAATCGGCCAGCAGGGTGTCCATCACCACCCCCTCCAGGGCCAGGCCGTGGCGCAGCAGGATCAGCCGGTCGTACTTGGCGTTCTGCAGGGTTTTGGGGTGGGCGGCGCTGGCCAGCCAGGGGGCCAGGGCGGTGAGCACCGCATCCAGGGGCAACTGCTCGGGCGCTGCCGGGGGCTTGCTGAGCAGATCCTCGGCCGGCGGCGGCTGGTGACCGATCGGGATGTAGGCCAGCTCGGCGGGGCCTTCGCCCCAGGCCAGGCCGACGCCAACCAGCTCGGCGCGGAAGGGGTTGAGGGAGGTGGTTTCCGTGTCGAGGGCGATCGGCGCGGCCTGGTCGGTGGTGGCCAGCAGCCTGGCCACCAGGGCCTCAAGCGCCGCGGGTGTGGTGATCAGCTGGGGCTCCAGCGTGGGGCTGGCGGACACCGACTCCGACTCCGACTCCCTCGGTGGGAGCTCGGCTTCCGATCTGGTCGGGGGCGGGCTGTCCGGCAGCTGCGGCGGGTTGGCGGAGAACAGCTCGGCGAATCTGGGAACCTGCCTCGCCAGCGAATGGAGCTCCAGCTCTTCGAGGCTCCCGGCCAGCGCCTCGCTGTTCACCTCCCCCAGCTCCAGCCGTGGCTGCTCCGCCAGCGGGATGTCCACAACGATTTCTGCCAGCATCCGCGAGCGGTAGGCGTTCTCCCTGTCGGAGCTGAGCCGGGCCACCAGGGCGCCCTTGAGCACCCCTTTCGGATCCTTGGCCTTGGCGCCGGCCTGCTCAAGCGCCTCCAGGGCGGCATAGATGCCGTCCACGTGCTGATACGCCGCCAGCAGGTTGATGGCGGTTTTCGGACCCACGCCCTTCACCCCGGGGATGTTGTCCGAGCTGTCGCCGGTGAGGGCCTTGAGATCCACCACCTCCTCGGGGGTGACGCCCAGTCTGGCGATCACGCCCTCACGACGGATCTCGGTGGGACCGTTGGTCTTGGCGAAGGGCCCGCCGCCCATGTAGAGGATGGCGATATCCCGCTGGTCGTCCACCAGCTGAAACAGATCCCGGTCGCCCGAGAGGATCCTCACCCTCCAGCCCTGGTTGGCGGCAAGATTGGCCACGGTTCCCAGCACATCGTCGGCCTCGTAGCCGGGCAATTGGCAGAGCGGAATGTCAAGTGAGTTCCGCAGGATCTGCTGCAGATTTTCCAGATCCTGAAAGAACTGCTCCGGCGCTTCATCGCGGTGGGCCTTGTAGGCCGCGTCGGCCTCATGACGGAAGGTGGGCTCGGCGGTGTCGAAGGCCACCACCACGCCCTGGGGTCTGAGCCCTCGGCAGGTGTCGAGCAGGGCCTTGAGAAAACCGTAGGTCACCGAGGTGGGAACCCCCGCCTTGGTGCTCAGACCGCCCTCACCTCCTTTGCTGAAGGCATAGAAACTGCGGAAGGCCAGAGAGTGGCCATCGATCAGCAGCAGCAGGGGCTTCTCGCCGTTCGCACCAGCCGCACTCACCTGATCTGATCCGCTGAAGTAGGGCCAGCCTGGCAGAACTCATGGGGCATCTCAGTGGCGCAGGTGATGGAAGCTGGAGTGATGCTGGCTTCTGCCTCCGGTGCGGCTGCATTCAGCCCCTGCGGCCGCTACCGCTGGTGGCTGGAGCGCCGTTTCGTGCCAGCCGGCGCGGAGCCGGGTGGCCGGCTTCTGTTCATCGGGCTGAACCCATCGGCGGCGGCGGCCGATCACGACGACCCCACCCTGCGGCGGCTCCAGGGGTTTGCCCGCGGCTGGGGGTTCGGAAGCCTGGAGGTGGTGAATCTGTTCGGGCGGATCACTGCCAGCCCGGCGGTGCTGCGGCGCCTGCCGGAGCCGGTGGGTGAGCAGAACGACCGCTGGATCGCTGAAGGGCTGAGCGCCTGTGATGCCGTCTGGCTGGGCTGGGGGAACGGAGGCCTCTGGCGCGATCGGCACCAGGAGGTGCTCCAGCTGATCAGCGACACGGCAGCGACCGTCCCCGTGGGCTGCATCGGCTTCACCGCCGCCGGCCAGCCCCGCCATCCGCTCTATGCCCCGGCGGCCAGTGAATGGCGGCCCTGGGCCACTGGCAGCACCCTCAGGCATCCTGTGCCCAGTCGATCGTGCCGGTGACGGCCCCATGCCCCGCATTCCCCGCCGCTATGCCGTGCATCTCCTCCTCAGCGGCGGGCAGACCGAGTCGGTCCACTTCCCCACGCTCGAAAGCTTTCAGCAGTGGTACGGAGGGGTGCTCACCGCGGCCAGCAGCGACACGTTCGTGAACGTGCCGATCAGCGAGCTTGAGGGTGAATACCTCGTGGTGCGACCGTCCAGCGTGATCGGCATCCGGGTGGAGCCCCAGTACGGTTCGGTGGACGATTGATTCCGGCTGATGCCCCGCCCTGAGCTGATCTGGGGCGAAGCCTTCTTCGCCGGAGCGCTGGCTCAGCTGATCTCCAGTCTCAGCGGCCTGCCGGGCGTGGTGCTGCTGCTGGCGATGGGACTGGCCTGTGGTCGGGCCGGGCTGCAACTGGTGACACCCGAGGCCCTCGGGGCTGGCCTGGAGCCGGTGGTGCTGCTGCTGGTGAGTCTGATCCTGTTCGACGGTGGTCTCAACCTCCGCCTGGCGGGCCGCGATCTGCAGCAGGCCGTGCTGCGACTGGTGCTGGTGCGCGCTCTGCTCGGTCTGGTGGGGGGTGCGGTGCTGGCCCACCTGCTGGCTGGTCTCGCCTGGCCACTGGCCTGGGTGTTCGGTGCCATCTCCCTGGCCACCGGCCCCACGGTAGTGAACCCGATGGTGCGCCAGATCCGGCTGATGGAGCCCATCGGCCGGGTGCTGGAGGCCGAGGGGCTGATCCTGGAACCGTTTTCGGCGGTGCTGGCCCTGCTGTTGCTGCAGGTGGCCCTGGGGGACCTGGGCCGATGGCAGGACGTGCTGCTGCTGTTGGTGCTGCGCTTCGGCGGCGGCGTGGCGATCGGTGCGGCTGGCGGCTGGCTGCTGGCGGAACTGATCCGCCGCCTGCCATCCCCATCGCCGGCCCTCTGCCTGCAGCTGAGTCTCGGGCTTCTCTTCCTGCTCGCTGCCGGGGTGGAGATGCTGCTGCCGGAGGCCGGCCTGCCGGCGGCGGTGACGGCCGGTGTGGTGCTCGGCCTTCGTCTTGACGATGATCAGGCGGGCCCCCTGGAAGAGCTGGTGGCCCAGCTGGCCCAGCTGGCCATCACCGTGCTCTTTCCCCTGCTGGCGGCCGATGTGAGCTGGCCGGAGCTGAGTCCTCTCGGCCTGGGTGGGGTCTTGGCCGCGCTGGCCTTGATGCCGTTCCGGCTGATGGTGATCCAGCTGGCGGCCCTGGGCATGCCGGGCATCGGCTGGCGCGAAAAGCTGATCGTGGGCTGGATCGCGCCCCGCGGCATCGTCACGGCGGCGGTGGCCAGCCTGTTTGCCCTCCAGCTCGATCAGGCCGGAGTGGCCGGCGGAGGCTCCCTGAAGGGACTGGTGTTTCTGATGATCCTGATCACGGTGGGCCTGCAGGGGTTCACGGCACCAGCGCTGGCGGAGCGACTGAAGCTGGTGGAACCGGCCTAGAGACAGCGCTCGATCCGTGCCCGATCGATTCCGCGGCGGTGCAGCAAGAGCCAGGTTGTGAGCAGGTCGGGGCCCTGGAGGCTGCCGAGCAGGGCGGCCCGCATCGTTTTCATCACAACCCCTTTCTTCACACCGGCCGTGGCGGCGGCCTCGCTGAGCAGGGTCTGGGCCTGATCAGCCGAGAGCTCATCCGGCGGCAACCGCTCCAGCAGGGCCGCCAGCGCCGGCCGTGCTCCCTCCACGGCCAGCTGTGCGCTGGCGGCCTGCTCGAGTTCGGGGGATACGAAGAAGGGCCGGGCCTGCTCCACACCATCGGCCAGCAGGGTGAGCGAGGTGCTGAGCAGCTCACTGAGGTCGGTTTCCCAGGCTGGATCCCCACCGGCCGAGAAGCCGGCGGCCTGCCACAGCGGCAGCAGCTGTTCACGCAGGGTCGCTGCCCCCTGCTCGCGCAGCACCTGGCCATTGAGCCAGTTGAGCTTGTCCCAGTCGAAGCGGGCGCCGGCCCTGTTCACCCGCTCGAAGCCGAACACCTCGGCAGCCTGGGAGAGGTTGAACCGTTCCCCCATCTGCTCCGGTGGCGACCAGCCCAGCAGGGTCATGTAGTTGGCCAGGGCCTCCGCCGTGTATCCCATGCGCCGGAAGTCGCTGATCGAGGTGACCCCATCCCGCTTGGAGAGCTTCTTCCCCTCCTTGTTGAGGATCAGGGGTGTGTGGGCGAACCGGGGCAGGGGGTAGCCGAGGGCCTCGTAGAGCAGGAGCTGTTTGGCGGTGTTGGCGATGTGGTCTTCTCCGCGGATCACATCGGTGATGGCCATGGCGGCGTCATCCACCACCACCACCAGGTTGTACAGAGGATCTCCGATCCTGTCGCTGGGGGCGCGGCGGGCGATCACCATGTCGCCGCCCAGGTCGCTGCCGCTCCACCGCATCTCCCCGCGCACCAGGTCAGTCCAGGTGATCGTGCGGGCGTCGTCGATCCGGAAGCGGATCACCGCCTCGCGCCCCTCGGCGATGAAGGCGGCTTCCTGCTCGGGGCTGAGCTGGCGGTGGCGGTTGTCGTAACGGGGTGCCTGCTTGGCCGCCGCCTGGGCCTCCCGCATCGCCGTGAGCTCGGCTTCCGTGGCGTAGCAGCGGTAGGCATGGCCGCGCTCGAGCAACTGCTGGATCGCCTGGCGATGGAGTGCGATCCGCTCGCTCTGAATCACGGGGTCGCCATCCCAGTGGAGGCCCAGCCAACGCAGGCCATCGAGGATGTTGTCGGTGAATTCCTGCCTGCTGCGCTCGCGGTCGGTGTCTTCAATGCGCAACAGGAAGCGGCCGCCGTGGTGGCGTGCGAACAGCCAGTTGAACACCGCTGTGCGGGCGGTGCCGATGTGCAGGCTGCCGGTGGGGCTGGGCGCCAGGCGGACCCGTATGGGCGAGCCGGAGTCTGAACGCAGCGGCTCAGGCGTTGCACTCACCGCTTGGCTCCAGGGATGAAAACGGGACTGACGGGGCTCGAACCCGCAACTTCCGCCGTGACAGGGCGGTGCTCTAACCGATTGAACTACAGTCCCAGAAAGCCAACGAAGGCAGTCTGTTTACCACTGAACTCTCTGTGAGGAGCTTCAGAGGCCAGGGAATCATTGGATTGGAGAACCGCTGGTTGGTAACCCGCGGCCAGAACAACCGCCCCCTGAAAACAGATTATCGAGGACCGTCGGTCCAGGAGTCAACTTGTTGACAGGGAGGTGAGAACGACTCACGGCCGGAAGCCGGCGGGCTCAATCAGTCTGACCTGATTGCCGCGCGCCGTGAATTCTCTGCCCTGATCGCTCTGGACCACCACACGACCTCCCGACTTCACACGAATCACCCGGGCGCGGACCCAACCGAGAGCAGCCGATTCGAGCACCTTCACCACATCACCGGGCTGCAGATCCAACTCCATGTTCGGAACCATGAAACAGCAAGTGGGGACATCGAACGCGCCGTGGAGGACTT
>JAYKGZ010000102.1:0-3826 GCA_035284925.1 Cyanobacteriota bacterium
CCGGGATGGCGATGCCCGGCACCAGGGTGGCTTTCCAGTCCTGCAGGAACAGGAACAGGATCAGCACCACCAGCACCACCGCATCCCGCAGGGAGTTGGTCACGCCCTGGATCGAGGCGGTGATGAAGTCGGTCACGTCGTAGATCCGCTCCAGCTTCATCCCCGGCGGCAGTCCGGCCTGGAACTCGTCGAGCACCTGCTTCACCCCGGCTGACACCTCCAGGGCATTGCTGCCGCTGAGCTGGTACACCGCCAGCCCCACCGACGGCACATCACGCAGGTCGGTGGCGTTGATGTCGTAGGTCTCGCCGCCGAGGCGCACCCGGCCCACATCGCGCAGGCGCAGCAGCCCCCCATCGGCGGTGCTGCGCAGCACGAGGTTCTCGAAGTCCTCGTTGCGCAGCAACCGCCCCTGCAGCTGCACCGTGAAGGTGAAGGGCTGACCGTCGGGGGAGGGGGGGCCGCCCACCTGGCCGGCCGGCACCAGGCGGTTCTGGCTCTGCAGCGCCGCCACCACATCGGCGGCGCTGAGCTTGGCCTGGGTGAGACGATCGGGATCGAGCCAGAGCCGGATCGCCAGCTTGCGGTTGCCGAAATAGGCCACCTCGCCCACGCCCGGCACGCGCTTGAGCTGGTCGGTGAGGCCCTGATCCAGAACGCCGCTCAGCGTCTCCACCCGGAAGGGATCGGCGGGATCGCTGCTGGTGAGGTTGTACACCAGCAGGATCGAATTGGACGCCTTGCTCACGGTGACGCCCGACTGGCGCACCTCGGCCGGCAACTGGGGTTCAGCCAGGGCCACGCGGTTCTGCACGTTCACCTGGTTGATGTCGCCGTCGGTGCCGCTGGCGAACGACACGGTGATGGCGCTGGTGCCATCGGCTGCGCTGGTGGAGGTGATGAAGTCCATGTTCTCCACCCCGTTGATCTGCTGCTCCAGCACCGTGGTCACCCCCTCCTCCACACTCACCGCGTCGGCGCCGGTGTAACGGGAGGTGACCTTGACGGTGGGGGGCGCGATGTCGGGCAGGTTTTCGATCGGCAGGATCGGCAGGGCGATCAACCCGGCGATCACGATCAGCAGGCTGCACACCGTGGTGAGCACCGGCCGCACGATGAAGTTGTTGGAGGCCGACATCGTTCAGCGCTCCGCGGCGGCCGTGCCCGACGGCGCGGCCAACCGCACCGGCAGGCCGTGGCGCAGGCTGAGCAGGTTGCTGGTGATCACGGGTGTCCCCGGCGCCAGGCCCCTGAGCACCGGATAGCGGCCATCCTGCAGCGGGCCCAGTTCCACGCGGGTCTGCAGGGCGAAGCGGGTGCCCGGCGGCAGCTTGCTGAGCTGGGCCAGGGGAGCCTGGCCCGGAACCCGCTCCAGCTGCGCGAGGGTGCCGAGCTGGAACACATAGCTCTGACCCGACGACTGGCTGACCGCCCCCACCGGCACCGACAGCAGATCGCGGCGGTCAAGCACCACCCGGGTTCGCACCCTCAACCCGTTGCGGAGCGTGCCATCCCGGTTGTTGAACCCGGCCTTCACCAACAGCACCTGGCTGCCGGCCTTCACGCTTGGATCCACGGAATCCACCACCCCGCGGGCCAGGGGCCGGGTGGTGCCCGGATCCTCCAGCAGCACGGGCAGGCCGGGGCGAAGCCGGTTGCGCACCCTGGCCGGAAGTTCGATGCGGGCCATCAGATCACCGTTGCGGATCACGGTGGTGAAGGGATCGCCGGCCTTGATCACATCGCCGGGGTTCACCCGCACATCCCCGATGACCCCACCGATCGGAGAACGCAGATCGCGGAAAGCGAGATCGGCTTCGGTGGCCTTGAGCGCTGCGCTGGATTCAATGAAGGCCTGGCGCAGCTCATCGCGCTGGATGGTGCTGGCGGCCCCAACCCTGGCCAGGAACTCGAAGCGCCGGTAATTGAGCTCGTTTTTTGACCGAGCGGCCCGCTGACTCATCAACTCGGCCTGCAGCTGGGCCTGATCGAGCACCACCAGGAGCTGTCCGGGTTTCACCCGCTCGCCCTGGCGGATGCGCAGCTCCTGAATGCGCCCACCGGCCTGGGCTGCCAGCTGCACCGCGTCCACCGCCTCGAGGGTGCTGATCGTGACCACCTCCTCGGCAAAAGGCTTGGTCGCCACCGTGGTGACATCCACGGCCAGAGGCCCGTTCTGGCTGGACGGATCAACCCCGCAGGCCCCCAGCAGCCAGGCTGCAGCCACAGAAGCTGTGCTGCGACGGAACACCATGGTTCAGAACGAGGCGTAGGCAACCTGGCACGCCGCATTGAGGAGCTGGGCCTCCTCAGGGTTTTCCGGGGAGCGATTGTTCAGCAGACCGTCTCGGCAATCAGCCGAGGCCTGATAGGCAGAACCCTCAAACAGGAAGCTGAAGCTCACATCGTGGTCACCCACAGCGGCCACGGAACCGACCAGCAATTGATAGGGACTGTCAGTCACTGGAATGGTGGGTTCGTTGTTCTGAACGGCGTTGTTGATGGCTGAGGCGATAATGGCTGCGCTGGCCAGCGAGCTGATGCCCCAAGCCAGGGACGACCCTCCCCACCAGCCCCAGGCTCCAGGATTGCCGGTGTACCAGCCATAACGCCAGGGTCGAGCAGAAACCCAGCCGTTACCCCACCAACCCGGCCTGGCATTGACGACCGAAATGTTGACGGGTCTGTTGATCACCCAGTTGGGCCGGTTCCAGCCAGGACGGTTCCAGCCAGGCCGATTGCCACCAGGCCGGTTCCAGTCCGGGCGGTTGCCACCAGGCCGGTTGCCACCCGGACGATTCACTCCTGGAGCTTGTGGCAGAACAGGTCTGGTGACCTGCCCTGGCATCGGGCGAGGACGGGTCGGTGGCACTGTGTTGACCCAACCGCCAGCGGGTCGGCGGTTGCCGCGGTCGAAGCCTGGGGCCGGGCGGGTAACCATGCCGCCACCACCTCCGAGGCCGGGCCGGGGTGCCGGCCTGGTCATCGGACCCGCCGGCCGGGCCATCGGCCTCTGGCCAGGAGCCCGCTGGCCGGCTCGACTACCACGTTGAAAGCCACGCTGGGCCAGCCAGGCCTCCTCCATCGCCAGAGCGGGAGGGGCACCGCTGCTGAGCACCAGGCAGGCCAGACAGCTGCCGCTCAGCAGGCGACGCAGCAGGGGCTGCAGCCGGAAAGGCTTCTCAGAAGCCGGCATCGCAGGCCTCTTGGGAGTAGCAGATCGCAGATAGGCGACCATCGCTGGGTCGGAAACGCGAAATGATCAGGTCGGTGCGTAGATCTGGATAGCTTTCCCGGAGGCTTGAAAAGTAATTGGGATTGGTGGTGCAGAGTGATTCGCCATTGATGCAAATCTGATTGGTCTCGAAATTGAGACTGAGACGATCGAGGGGGATCCAGGTTTTCTTACCTGGATCCCAGAGCTGGGCACCACGAACCGCTGGTGTATCAATCAAGCGGTAGGTGATCCGGGTGTTATTCACGGTGGTCCGGTACACAGTGGTGCCCTGACCGTCAAAAGCCTCCACCTTGCAGCGAGCGGCTTCCTGATTCACCGAGCAGTTGGTCTCAAGGCTGTAGAGCGGCCTGGCTGGCGAATTGGCGCCGACCACAGCGGGGAACAGGAAGACGGAGCCGAACTGGGCGACCAGGCCCAACACACTGGAAAACCGGCTCGAAGCTAGACGCGGCACGGATCACGCCCTACTTATCATTGCTCATAACAAGAAAAACAATTATGCTCAGAACCCCGTTGCGTATCTTCACGACCCGAAACGAGCCAGCATTGCTTGCGCTGGCGTCGATTAGCTAGAACCAAAGGCACGGG
>JAYKGZ010000103.1:0-2618 GCA_035284925.1 Cyanobacteriota bacterium
GCCGCGCCAGATGCGGAGCTTTGACTGCTCGCCGGAGTAGGAACAAGGCCGATCCAGGTAGTCCTGGGAGATGAAGTACTTGAAGGCCGGTAGGGGGTTGAGAAACACCTGCTCGGCGATGTAGAGCAGGTCGCGCCAGTAGAAGTCCATCGGCACGGCATAGGCCTTGTAGATGCCGATGATCTGCATCAGGTTTTCCGGAGTATCCGGAAGCATCGAGCCGCCTGCCTCCAGCCGGTGGATGATCTCGGCGTAGCGATGGCTGGAGGGTGGAATCAACGGCTTGATGGCCGCTTCCGGAGTGAGAACAGGGGGCGTCATGCGATCAGCTCCGCAGCGTTGGACGAAGCACCAGCAGCGCTGGCGGTGAAGGCGAGGTTGGTGTGGCGCAGGGCCAGCGGGGTGACGCTGGCCTCACTGAAGCCGGTGATCGTGGCCGGCCAGATGCCGGCCAGCACGATCAGACCAGCCAGCACCACGGCGGGAAAGCGTTCAGGCCAGGTGGTGTTCAGCCAGTCGGCCCGATCGTTGTCGAGGCGACCGAAGCCCACGCGGTTGAACAGGCGCACCGCGTAAACAGCCGTAAGACCCGAGGCGAGCATGCACAGCAAGGTGGGCCAGGGGAAGGCCACCCAGCTGCCCTCGAACACCAGCAGTTCTCCCACAAAGCCCGCCAGGCCGGGCACGCCTGCAGCGGCCATCAGGCCCAGGAGCATCAGGCCCATGGTGAAGGGCAGGCCGCGGTAGGGATTCATCAGGCCCGACATCTCCGGGATCATCACGGTGCCGGTGTGGCGTTCGATCGTGCCCACCAGGCAGAACAGCAGGGCCGTGATCAGGCCATGGGCCAGCATCTGAACCACGGCACCCTGAAGACTGAGGGGAGTGGCGGCGGCGAGCGCCAGCGCCAGCAGGCCCATATGGCCGAGGGAGCTGTAGGCCACCAGCCGGCGGATGTCGAGCTGGGCGACGGCATTGAGGGCGCCGTAGATCGTGGTGATCGCGCCGATCGTGGCGATCCAGGGCGACCAGGCGGCCCAGGTGTCGGGCATGAACTGCACCCCGAAACGCAGCAACCCATAGACCCCGAGCTTGGACACAGCCCCGCTGAGCAGCATCGCCACCGGGGTTGGGGCCTGGCTGTAGGTGATGGGCTGCCAGCCGTGCAGGGGCACCAGGGGCAGCTTCAGGCCGAAGGCGAGGAGCAGGCCGGCCAGCAGCCAGCGCTCGGCCACCGGTGAGAACTGATCGGCGGCCAGGTCGGCGTAGGCGAAACTCACGCCGCCGGGATGGAGCCAGCCCATTGCCAGCACCACGCCCAGCAGCACAAAGCCCGAAAGGGCGTTGTAGAGCAGGAAGCGCACCGCGGCAGAGGATCGCTCGCGGCGGCCGTAGGTGGCCACCAGCAGGGTGGTGGGAATCAGGATCAGTTCGTAGGCGAGCACGAACAGCAGGGCGTTGCGGGCGAGGAAGGCGCCGCTGAGCCCGAGGTTTGTGGACAGGAGCAGGGCATAGAACAGGCGGCTGCGCCCCTGCTCGGTGGAGGCGGCCAGCACGGCCATGGTGGTGATCAGGGCGGTGATCAGCAGCAGGGGCAGGGTGATGCCATCGAGGCCGAGATCGAGGCTGAGGCCAACCTTCGGCAGCCAGGCGATCGTGAGATCAGCGGGAGGATGGCGCCAGAGCCACAGGCCGGAAAGCAGCTGAAGCAGGCCGGCGGCTGCAGCGGCCCGGCGGGTGAGCACCGAATCGGCGGGCAGGAGCGGCAGGGCCAGCAAGGCCACCAGGGGGATGAGCAGGGGAAGAAGCAGGGTCATCGGGATCGGCGGATCAGGTGCAGCGGATCAGAGGGCTCCGATGGCCAGGGGCGCCACGGCGGGGGATCGGGCGAGAAGCCAGGCGGCCATCAACAACACCCCCAGCAGCAGGGAGAGGGCATAGGCCTGGGAACGACCGGAGGTGGTGAGGCTGAGCCGGCGAGCCCCCTGGAGGGCGGCACTGCCGGCGGCACCGTTGAAGCCGTCCACCAGGCGGCGGTCGCTCCAGGAGCTGAGCCGGGCCAGTTGCACCACCAGCCCCACCACGGTGCGGTGATAGAAGCGCTCGGTCTGCATGTCGTGAGCAAGCCAGTCCTGCAGACCGCCGAGGGTGGCTGGAAGCTGCACCATCGGGTGGGGCCGCAGGTAGAAGATGGCGGAGAGGCCGCCGCCCACCAGGGTGGAAAGCAGGAGTGGAATCGCCAGCGGTCCCCAGCCAGGCAGGGGATTGAGGCTGAACACCCCGTTGTTCACAAGCAGCTGGGGGAGGTGCAGCACCAGCCCGAACAGGAGCGTGGTGGGCAGCACCATCAGCCAGAGCACTTCGGGGGAACGCACGGTGAAGGGCGTGGTGGGACCACACCAGATCTGGCCGAACACCCGGATCAGGCCGGCACTGACCAGGGCGTTGGTGATCAGCACAACAGCGCTCAGCACCACCGGGCTGGAGCTGGAGGCGGTGAGGGCCAGCAGCTCGCGCAGGGCGGCGAAACCGCCGAACGGGGGCAGGGCCATCAGGCCGGCGGCACCGGCCAGGAAGGAGAGGCCGATCAGGGGGCGCCGGCTCCAGAGGCCGCCAAG
>JAYKGZ010000104.1:0-18137 GCA_035284925.1 Cyanobacteriota bacterium
TGGCCGCCCTCGACGAACAGGACTTCGTGGGCACCACCGGCGAGGTGGTGAAAGGCACGGTGATCGGCCTGGAAAGCGATGGGGTGTACGTGGACATCGGCGGCAAGGCCCCGGGGTTCATGCCCAAAAAGGAGGCCGGCCTGGGGGTGATCACCAACCTCAAGGAACGCTTCCCGAAGGGACTGGAGGTGGAGGTTCTCGTCACCCGTGAGCAGAACGCCGACGGCATGGTGACCATCAGCGCCCGGGCCCTGGCACTGCGCCAGAGCTGGGAGAAGGTGCGCGCCCTTGAGAAGGAGGGCAAGGTGGTGCAGGTGAAGGTGAACGGCTTCAACCGCGGCGGCGTGACCTGCGACCTGGAGGGCCTCCGGGGTTTCATTCCCCGCTCCCAGCTCCAGGATGGTGACAACCCTGAAGCCCTGGTGGGGAAGACGCTCGGAGTCACCTTCCTCGAGGTGAATCCCGAAACCCGGAAGCTGGTGCTCTCCGAGAAAAAGGCCGCCATGGCGGCGCGCTTTGCAGACCTGGAGGTGGGCCAGCTGGTGGAAGGGGTGGTTGCGTCGGTGAAGCCCTATGGCTTCTTTGTGGATCTCGGTGGCATCAGCGGCCTTCTCCATCAGAGCGCCATCACAGGTGGCCAGCTGCGGGATCTGCGTGAGGTGTTCGATCAGTCCGACCGTGTGAAGGCGCTCATCACCGAGCTCGATCCTGGGCGTGGTCGGATCGCCCTCAACACCGCCCTGCTGGAAGGCCAGCCTGGCGAACTGCTCATCGAGCGCGACAAGGTGATGGCCGAGGCCGGCGAGCGGGCCCATCGCGCCCGTTCCCTCCTGCGCCAGCAGGAGCAGAACGCCGGATGAACGAGCCCCTCAGCCCAGACTGGGAACTCGACTACTACTCCCGTCCGATCCTCGAGCCTGATGGCAAGAAGCGCTGGGAACTGCTGATCTGCTCGAGTCCATCCCCCTCGCTCCCCGGAGATGGCTTTCGCCAGGTCATCACCTGTCCGGCCGCCCAGGTGAATTCAATCTGGTTGAGAGAAGCCCTGCAGTCGACGCTTTGCCAGGCCCAGGAACAGGGATTCGGAAAGCCCCGCCGACTGCGCTGCTGGCGGGCCTCGATGCGCACGATGGTGCAGCGGGCGGCAGAGGGGCTGGGCCTGGAACTGGTGCCGAGCCGACGCACCTACGCCCTGGTGGAGTGGCTGCAGCAGCGGGAGAGGGAGGTGTATCCCGCCGAGCCGGGTTACCTGGTGGGGCCCCTGGCCCCACCACCCAGCACGATCCGCCCCGTGCCGGTTCCCCTCCCGGAGGCAGCCCGGGGAGATCGCTGGGCCTGGGCCACCCTCCCGGCAGGCCTGCTGGCCACGGCAGCGGAATGGGACTGCGGATTCTCAGCTCTGATTCCCTTGCCCTCCGCCGCGGATGGGCAGCCCCTGGATCCGGAAACGCCGGTTCCGGGCATCCGCCTGTTCAGCGCCAGCCGCTCGCTGGCCATCGCTGGCTGGCTGGCCGGGCTTGAACCCGTGCGCCTGGAGCTGGATGGTCGCCAGCTGGTGCTGGAGGCCGGGCTGGAGGATCGCTGGTTGCTGTCAACCCTGGCGGTGGCTGAGGCCGAGGCCGCTTCCGATGCCCTGGCCACCGCCCGCAGCCGTTGCGGAGGGTTGCAGTTCATCGCTGTTCAAGCCACAGAACAGGCTTCGGAGCTGGCTGGGTTCTGGATGATGCGCGATCTGCCGGATGCCTGACACCGGATCCCATGGCTGAAGCCGTCGATCCTCCCTTCGACCAACCCGACTCCCTCTTCAACAGCCTCGAGGGCTGGACCTGGGTTGGGTGCTACGGGGGCTACTACCTGCAATCCAACCTGCTGGCCCGGTTCGAGCATGGGTTCTTCACCCGCCAGTGGCAGGGGCGGGGGCCGGAGGTGCTGGCCGGCTATCTGAGTGCCGGCGTGACCGTGCATCGGCCCCAGCAGATCCACAGCGCCATTGTTCGGGCCGCCAGTACCGCCGCAAACCTGCCATGGCCGGAAGCGGATGGGCTGGTGAGCGATGGAGGGGGCCAGAGCCTCTGGGTCTGCGGCGCAGACTGCACGCCGGTGCTCCTGGCCGACCCGCGCCGCGGAGCCGTGGCGGCCTGTCATGCCGGTTGGCGGGGCGTGGCCAGCCGCATCCTGGTGGCCGCGATCGAGAGTCTGGAAGCAGGCGGCAGTGAGCGCTCCGACCTGTTGGTAGCCCTCGGCCCCGCTGTCAGCGGCCTGCGCTATCAGGTGGAGCGGAGCGTCACGGTGCAGGTGGCTTCGGCCCTCGACCAACCGGGCGCATTTCCCAGTGAGCAGGACGCCCTTGGGGAGCTGAAACGCTCCGGTGGACTGCTGGAAGACCCCACTCCAGGCCATGACCGCCTCGACATCCGGGCTGCGGCCGCCCGCCAGCTGGAACGGGCCGGGGTGGCCAAGGAACAGATCTCGATCTGTCCGCTCTGCACGGTGGACGAACCGTTGCTGTTTCATTCCTGGCGCCGCGATCAGGTGAAAGCGGTGCAGTGGAGCGGAATCGTGAGTCAGGCCTGATCGAGCAGGCTGAGCTGGACAGCATCCGCCGGCTTCAACCGGCTCCGCCTCGCGGCTGATCCGGTGGCCGGGCCTTTTCGTTCCATCTGGGGCCGCGTCTCGAACCAGCTGGCCAGGCACTCCAGCGCGGGACGATCCAGAGCGGCCGGATCCAGACCCGCCGGAAACAGCTCCTGTCCTTCGAGGCTGGCCCAGCCCACCTGAACACCCGGGATCCGATCCGCCCCGAAGGGAGTGACATCGTTGGGCAGGCCTGTGAATGATCCGGGCTGCCAATGGCGCTGACGCTGCTCCAGGGCGGCCAGCCGCCCACGTCGGGCGCTCTCGTAGTCGAGGATCGGCCGTGGGTAGGCGGCCATGGGGGGAGGGACGCCGAGCTGATCATTGGTGAGATCGGCCAGCTCCGGCAACCAGCGGCGAATGAAGAGTCCCTGGGGATCACAGCGGTCCACGGCCACCTGGCCGGGGTGGTAGATCCGGGTCCAGGCCCTTCCGCCAACGGCGGTCACCCCCGCGTGCATGGCCCACTGGTAGTGGTCGATCGGGCAGTCACCATCGAAGAGATGGCGCATGTAGTGAAGGGCCCCGAATCGCCAGTCGATCCCGCAGAGATTCACCAGAAAGCTGGCATAGATGGCCCGGCTGCGGAAGTTGAGCTGACGCCAGCCACCTTCGGCCCGCAGACAACGGGCGGCCGCATCAATGATCGGAAAGCCTGTTCTGCCCTCACGCCAGGCGAGGTACTGCTCCTCCTGCTGATCGGTGAGAATCCCGGTGTTGGGATCGTCGTGGCAGCTCCACAGGGGCCGCAACTCCAGCTGGGGCAGATAGCGGAATCGCTGGGCCATCCCGGCCCCCCAGCGCAGGCGGCTCACCAGCTGGCTCCAGCTGCGCTGCTGCCCCCCAGGCCCATGGCGCAGGGGCTCGATCTGGTGGATCACCTGACGCGCCGTGATCTGACCGAACTTCAGATGGGGGCTGATGCCGGTGGTAGCCAGAGCGGCTGGCTGGCTGAGCTGCCAGTAATAGTTCCGACCGGCGCGGCCCGAGCAGAAGTCTTGAAGAAGCCGCTCGGCCGCGCTGGTGCCAGCCGGTGGGAGCGGCTTGGCATCGTCGCGAAAACCGAGTTCGCTCAGGGACGGAATCGGTTGATCTGCCAGGGGATGGTTGGGATCAGCAGGCGCCGGGGGCACCCGGATCCGGGCCGGCACAGCCAGGGGTGGCTCGGCCATCACGCCATGCCAGAACCGCCGATACTCGGGATAGGACAGCAGGGCCGGCGTGGCGCCCGGCTGCTCAAGCCAGCGCAGGGTGATGCCCTCGCAGGCCAGCCGTCGGGCCAGGCGCGCATCACGCACCCGGCCCACGATCCGCTCACAGTCGACATGGGCCACAACCCCTTGGGCACCAGTGGCACGCACCAAGGCCGTGATCACCTCCACCGGGTCACCCTGCCGCACCAGCAGTCGCCCCCCTCGCCGGCGCAGATCACCATCCAGAGCTCTGAGCGAAGCCACCAGAAATGCAACGCGTGAGCAGGCCGTTTCCGGATGGAAAAGCACGTTGCAATCGAACACAAACAGGGGCAATACGCTCCCTTGCCTGGCAGCGGAGTGCAGGACGGGGTTGTCAGATAACCGCAGATCGCGGCGGAACCACACCACCTGGAGCGTCATGGCGATTCTGGAGACCCGCTTGCGATTTTTCCGACGAAAGGCAAGAATGCAGAAGTTGCATAAATCTCATCAATGCTCACAGGGGCCGACCTTCTCAATAGGGTCAAGGAATTGGGTGATGTCAGCAAGTCCGACCTCGTTCGCGCCTGCGGTTATGTATCGGCCAAGCGGGACGGCACCGAACGCTTAAATTTTACGGCGTTCTACGAAGCCCTCCTCAACGCCAAGGGCGTTGACTTCGGCGGCGGCGCGAAGGCTGGCAAAGGCGGGCGCAAGCTGAGCTACCTCACCAAGGTGCAGTTCAACGGCAACCTCATGGTGGGCCGCGCCTACACCGCCATGCTCGACCTCAAGCCCGGCGACGAGTTTGAAATCAAGCTCGGCCGCAAGCAGATTCGCCTGGTGCCCCTTGGCGCCGAGGAAGAGGAAGAGTGATGGTTTGATGGGTCAGTGGCTGATTTGGCGGTTCAGCTATTGCTGCAGATGCGTCGAGCGACCGCTTCAGCCAACTTGATTCCATCAATGGCGGCCGACATGATCCCCCCTGCATAGCCGGCACCCTCTCCTCCCGGGAACAACCCAGGAGTGTTTGTGCTTTGCAGGGTTTGTGCGTCTCTTGTCATTCTCACCGGAGAGGAGGTGCGCGTTTCCACGCCGGTGAGCACAGCCTCCCTGCCCACAAATCCCGGAATCCGCTGGGCAAAGGCTGGCAGGGCTTCCCGGAGCGCCTCCACCACATAGGCCGGCAGGCACGTATCCAGCCGGCCCGGCACAACCCCTGGCTGATAGGAAGGTTCTGTGGAGGCTCCCCTCTCCGGATCGCTGGCTATCCGTCCTGCCAGAAAATCAGCTGCGGACTGAACCGGTGCCCGGAAGTCGCCGCCTCCACAGGCATAGGCGAGCCGCTCCCAGTGGCGCTGGAATGCCACCCCGGCCAACGGATCGCCTGGAACCTCGGCGAAGGAATGCAGATCCTCCTGGTTCACCGACACCACGAGGGCACTGTTGGCGTTGCGCTCGTTGCGGCTGTGCTGGCTCATGCCGTTGGTGACCACCCCCCCCGCCTCGGAGGCGGCCCCAACCACAAGTCCTCCCGGGCACATGCAGAAGCTGTAGACATCACGGCCCTCCAGCCCTGGGCCGCGGCAGTGGTGAACGAGTTTGTATTCGGCAGCTCCAAGACGGGGATGGCCGGCGGCGCTGCCATGGCGAGCCCGATCAATCAGGGGCTGAGGATGTTCGATGCGAAGGCCAATCGCGAAGGGTTTGGACTGCATGTCCACCTGCTGCCGATGCAGCTGGGCAAAGGTGTCCCGGGCGCTGTGACCGATCGCCAGAACCACATGGGCCGCAGTAATCTTCTCGCCACCGGCCAGCACCACTCCCCGCACCCGGCGGGAGTTCGCCTCCAGCTCCAGAGCCTCCACCCGGCAGCCGAAGCGCACCTCTCCTCCGAGGGCCAGAACCCGGGCTCTCAGCCCTCGCACCACGGTGGCCAGCTTGAAGGTTCCAATATGCGGACGATGCCGGCTGAGAATCTCCGGGTTGGCGCCAGCCGCCACGAGTTCCTCAAGAACCTTGCGCACGTACTGACGGGGCTCGCTGACCTGGCTGTAAAGCTTCCCGTCGGAAAACGTACCGGCCCCTCCCTCCCCGAACTGCACGTTGGATTCGGGATTGAAGGGCCGCTGAGCTTTCCAGAACCCGAAAGTATCGGCTGTTCGCTGCTTCACACAGGGTCCACGCTCGAGCAGAAGCGGCCGGAATCCCATCTGTGCCAGCAACAGGGCGGCGAAGTACCCACAGGGTCCGGCCCCCACCACCACCGGCCGATCCAGGGAGCCTCCACGCAGAATCGGATCAGCTGGATCAACCGGGGGGAGCACGAAGCGGTAACCCTCATCCGGGGAGTGCCGGAGCTGAGGATCCGCCTTGGCTCCTGCCAGCAGTCGCTTTTCAGCAGCAGGAGCCAGCTCGAGATCCAGGCTGTACACCAGGGCGATGGCCTGGTTTCGGCGAGCATCCACGCTGCGTTTCACCACCCGGTGGCCCCGCAGCTCGTCGGGGCGAAGCCTCAGGCGCTGAATCACGGCCGCCGCGAGCTCGTCGTCGCTGTGATCCAGAGGCAGTTTCAGTTCGCTTAATCGCAGCACCGCCGCCACCTTTTCGCATATTCCAGCAGGTGTCAGCCAGCCACCATGACCGTCGATTCCGGGCAGGGTTGGCGGTATCCGCTGAACAGCATGGGTCCGCTCCACTGCCCCCTCTGCCTCGGGCTGGCCCTGCTCAGCGTGGGGCGGGGTTTTGCCCACGCGGCCCTGTTCTGGCAGCTGCGGGTGCTGCCTTCCTAACGTTCGGCCAAGACTTGCCAGCTCGATGGCCCTCCTCGCCACCTACGCCGGTGCCAATGGATGGCTTCTCGAATTCGAGCAACCTGGAGCGTCAACCCTGCGGGTGCTGCTGGACCCCTGGCTGGTGGGTGAGCTGCGCTTTCTTCCCGGCGACTGGTTCTTCACCGGACGTCTGCGCCGACCCCAGCCGATCCCCGAGGCCATCGACCTGCTCCTGCTCACCCAGGGGCTTCCCGATCACGCCCATCCCCCCACCCTGGCCTCGATTCCCCGATCGGTGCCTGTGGTGGGTTCAGCCGCCGCGGCCGCCATCGTGCGAGGCCTGGGCTACACAACCGTGACCGAACTCAGGCCCGGAGAGAGCACCACCGTGCTCGGCCAACTCACGATCACCGCCACCGCCGGAGCGGCCGTACCTCAGCTAGAGAATGGCTATCTGCTGCATCATCCGGCAGGTCGGCTCTATGTGGAGCCCCATGGCTTCCTTCCGCCGGTTGAGGCCCTGCCCGCAGAGCCCCTCGACGCGGTGATCACTCCGGTGGTGGATCTGGGACTCCCCCTGGCCGGTGCCTTTGTGCGCGGCCGCTCGGTGTTGCCGGAGCTGCTGGAGCGGTTCCGGCCTGCGACCGTGCTGGCGAGCTCGGCCGGCGGCGAGATCACCTATGAAGGCCTGCTGAGCCGGCTGGTGTGGCAGAAGGGCTCCTGCCAGGAAACGGCCTGTGAACTCCCCAGCGGGGTTCAGCTGATCAATCCGGTTCCTGGAGAACGTCAGACCCTGCCAGTGCGGGTTCCTGCAGCCTGAGGGCTCAGCGTCATCGAGCTTCCAGTGCCGCGACCCGCAGACGCGTATCGATCACGGCATCGGGGTTGAGACTGATCGAGTCGATTCCCTCCTCCACCAGGAAGGCCGCGAATTCCGGATAGTCGCTGGGAGCCTGGCCGCAGATGCCGATCTTGCGGCCACATCGCCTGGCCGTGCGGATCGCCAGCCTGATCATCTCGATCACTGTGGCGTGGCGCTCATCAAAGAGATCAGCCACCAAGGCCGAATCCCGATCGAGCCCCAGGGTGAGCTGGGTGAGATCGTTGGAGCCGATCGAGAAGCCATCGAAGCGCTCGGCGAAGGCCTCGGCGCCGATCACGTTGCTGGGCAGCTCGCACATCACGTACACCTCCAACCCGTTCTCCCCGCGCACCAGCCCATGGCGCGCCATCTCCGCCAGCACCTTGTCGCCCTCCTCGGGCGTGCGGCAGAAGGGCACCATCGGGATCACGTTGGTGAGACCCATCAGCTCGCGCACCCGTTTGAGTGCCTGACATTCGAGGCCGAAGGCCTCGCGGAAGGCGGCGGAGTGGTAGCGCGAAGCGCCGCGCCAGCCGATCATCGGGTTCTCCTCGTGCGGCTCGAAACCGCTGCCGCCGAGCAGGTTGGCGTATTCGTTGCTCTTGAAATCGGAGAACCGCAGGATCACCGGCTTCGGAAAAAAAGCGGCGGCGATGCGGGCCGCCCCCTGGCTCAGCCCGTCCACGTAGTAATCGGCAGGGTGGGTGTAGCCAGCGGTGAGAGCAGCGATGGCGTGGCGCTCCTCCGGATCTCTCACCTGCTCCGGCTGGAGCAGGGCCATCGGATGCACCCGGATCTGGTTGGCGATGATGAACTCCAGCCGCGCCAGCCCCACCCCGTCGCAGGGGAGCTGGGCCAGCTTGAAGGCCTCCTCTGGATTGCCCACGTTCATCAGGATCTGGGTGCGGGTGGTCGGCAGGTCACCGATCTGGCGTTCCTCCACCCGGAAGGGAAGGGCGCCGCGATACACCCGACCCACATCCCCCTCACAGCAGCTGGCGGTGATCCGCTCGCCATCGGCAACCCGCTCAGTGGCGTCGCCCGTGCCAACGATCGCGGTGATGCCCATCTCCCGGGCGATGATCGCGGCATGGCAGGTGCGGCCGCCCTGGTTGGTGATCACGCCGCTGGCCATCCTGAGGATGGGCTCCCAGTCGGGGTCGGTGCGCTCCGTCACAAGCAGATCCCCTGGTGCGAAGCGCTGGATCTGGGAGGGGTCGGCGATGATCCGGGCCCGGCCGCTGCTCACCGAGGCGCCGATCGCCCGGCCCTGGCAGAGCAGCTCAGCGCTGTGGGGCTCAAGCTGCCAGCTGCGTCGCACCGAAGCGCTGCGGCGGCTCTCCACCGTTTCAGGCCGCGCCTGGAGGATGAACAGCTCGCCGGTTTCACCGTCCTTGGCCCATTCGATGTCCATCGGTGTGGGCTGACCGCGCCGGGTTGAGTAGTGGCGTTCGATCGTGCAGGCCCAGAGAGCGAGCTGCAGGGCCTCTGCATCGCTGATCGCAAAGCGTCGACGCTCGGCCTCGGGTACCTCCACGTTGACGGTGGCGTTGGCGCCGGGATGGCTGGGATCTCCGGCCGAGCCGTGGCCTTCATGGGCGTAGACCATCCGGATGGCCTTGCTGCCGAGCCGCCTGGCCAGGATCGGTGCGAAGCCCTGCTCGAGGGTGGGCTTGAAGATCAGGTATTCATCAGGGTTCACGGCCCCCTGAACCACGTTCTCGCCCAGGCCGTAGGCGGCGGTGAGCAGCACCGCCTCGCGGAAGCCGGTTTCGGTGTCGATCGAAAACATCACTCCCGAGGCGGCAAGGTCGGAGCGCACCATGCGCTGCACACCGATCGAGAGGGCCACGTCGAAGTGGTTGAAGCCGTTGATCTGCCGGTAGGAAATCGCTCGATCGGTGAACAGGGAGGCGTAGCAGCGCCGGCAGGCGGCGATCAGAGCGTCCTCACCATGCACATTGAGGAAGGTTTCCTGCTGGCCGGCGAAGGAGGCATCGGGCAGATCTTCAGCGGTGGCGCTGGAGCGTACGGCCACCGAGGCTGCCCCCATCCGGCGATAGGCCGCGAGGATCGCGGCCTCCAGATCGGCTGGCAGCGGCGTGCTCAGCAGGAGGGCCCGGGCGGCCGCTCCTGCGGCCTGCAGAGCCGCGATGTCGTTGCCGTCGAGGCCATCGAGAATTGTGTGCAGCCGCTCGCCCAGTTCAGCGGAGTCGATGAAGCGGCGGTAAGCCTCGGCGGTGGTGGCAAAGCCCTCGGGCACCCGCACCCCTTCACCGCTCAGCGAGCGGATCATCTCCCCGAGGGAGGCGTTCTTGCCCCCCACCTGGGGGATGGCTTCAAGGCCCACCGACTCGAACGGCAGCACCAGGGGCTCGATCACTGCAGGGTTCATGGTGCCTGGGAATGGGTGGTGCCTCCCCAATCTGATCAGCCCGGCTGAATCAGGTTCTGGATCGGGAGGGCTCGCCCGGCAGCCCCACGGGTGCCATTGTGGTTCACAATCCAATGCCATCCTGTGCTGCGCTCCGCCCTGCTTTCCCTGGCCGCATCATCGGCAGCAGTCCTGATGATGCCAGCCGCACCGGTCATGGCCCAGGCCCAGGCCGCTTCCACCAAGCCCGCGACCCAGGAGGAGGTGGCCACCTACAGCACCATGGGAGCGGTGGCCTCCTGCGACCTGGCCGTGCGCCAGCAGGTGCCTCTCACCAAGTCACTGCCCGCCACCAGCGCCATGGTGGCCTACATCCTCTCGGCCCGTCACGGTAGTGAGATTCAGGGTGTGTCGAACGGCAAGCTCAGCAATGAGCAGCTGATTCAGGGCAGTTTCATCCAGATCGTGGGAGGCGTCCGCAGGGGCTGCTACGACAAGCTCGGCGCCGACGACAAGAAAGAAGTGGATCAGATCATCTCGCAGGTTGAGAAGGCCGCGGCATCGGACAAGCCCAAGAAATAACTCTTGCTTGGGGACTGAGTGCCCAGCGCTCAGCCCCTCTCCGACTCCTCGCCAGCATCGTGGGCCGAGCTGGCTTCAGGCCAGAGCTGGGTCAGCAGACCGGCTCCCATCAGCACCCCTCCCAGGGCAAGGGCCAGCGTTTTGTTCTCAGCAGCTGCACCCTCTCCCCAGGCCGCCGCCGCCAGGAACGCCCCTCCCAGCAACAGCGACGGCACCAGCACGATGCCCCTGGCCGTGCGGTTCAGGCTCATCCGATCTCAGCCCCTTGATCCTGGGAATGAGGCTACACATTCAGGCAGGGACGCATCGGGCTGAGCAAGCCCCGCCGCGATCAGGCCGCCACTGAGATCGCTGCCTTCTCCAAGTTTCTGCACCCTGGCCAGCAGCACTCCGTCGCGGTTGCCGATGGGACGCAGATTCACGCGAGCGCGACGCGGCAACTGCTGACGCAGCCAGCCGACAGCGGGCAGCTCCTGATCACCGTTCACCACCAGGCAGGCCAGTTCAACGCTGTAGCTGCGGTTGCTGTCCCCCACCTGCAGCAGGGTGGAGCCTCTCACCTGCAGCACCTCCGCCGCCTCAACGGCCCCAGGAGCCATCCAGAGCCACAGCAGCAGCAGCAGGATGCCGGCGAGCCGATCCCAGGAAGGCAGCACGACCAGCCGGGAAAGGCGGCTCAGAGCTTGGCACCGCAGCTGGGGCAGAACAGATGGGCACTGGCGGTGAGGGTGCCGCAGGTTCCGCACTGTCTGATGGTGTCGATGGCCAGCTCGGGATGGCTGGGCAAGCCCACCATCTGGGCATTGCTGGCCCCCGGAGGCACCATCGGGTAGCAGTTCTCGTTGCGACGCACCTTCACGTCGATGAAGGCGGGACCGGGATGGGCCAGGGCATCGGCCAGCTGCTCGCGCAGCCGCGAGCGCTCGCTGATCTCAACACCACGCACACCGAAGGCTGTCGCCAGCGCCGCGAAGTCAGGCATGCCAGCAGCCATCTCCGAAGCGGAGTAGCGCTCTCCATAAAAGCTTTCCTGCCATTGGCGCACCATGCCCTGCCAGCCGTTGTTGAGCACCACGACCTTCACAGGAAGGTTGTACTGGGCCAGGGTGCCCAGCTCCTGAATGTTCATCAGGATCGAGGCATCACCGGCCACGCAGACCACCTGAGCCTCGGGGAAGGCGGTCTGAGCACCCATCGCCGCCGGCATGCCGTAACCCATGGTGCCGAGACCGGAGGAGCTGATCCAGCGGCGGGGGCCGTTGTGAAGGAACTGGGCCGCCCACATCTGGTGCTGCCCCACATCAGTGGTGTAAAACGCATCAGGAGCGAGCTCACTGAGGGCAATCACCACCTCCTGCGGGGCGATCTCACCCTCGGGGATGGGTACCACCAGCGGATAATGGCGTTTCCAGGTGTTGATCCGCTCCAGCCACGCTTCCGTGCGTCCCTCGGAAGTCTCCCCGACGGAGGCGGCGAGCAGCGCTTCCAGGGCAGCTTTCACATCGCAGACCACCGGCACCTCGGGAAGGCGGTTCTTGCCCACTTCGGCGGCGTCGATGTCGATATGGATCACCTGGGCCCGCGGAGCGAAGCCGTCCAGGCGTCCGGTCACCCGGTCGTCAAATCTCGCGCCGGCCGCGATCAGCAGGTCGCATTCGGTGACGGCGAAGTTGGCATAGGCGGTGCCATGCATCCCGAGCATCCCCACCGACAGCGGATCCCTCTCATCGAAGGCACCCTTGCCCATCAGGGTGGTGGTGACGGGAAGACGGAAACGCTGGGCCAGCTCCGCCACCAGGTTGTGGGCATTGCTGCTGATGGCCCCGCCTCCTACATAGAAGAGAGGACGCCTGGCCTGCTGGATCAGCGCCAGGGCCGCTCGGATGGCTTCCTGCCGGGGGGCTGGCGGCCGTTGGAAACCAGCGGGGATGGAACTGCCGGGTTCCACCGGCACATAATCGAATTCTTCCGTTCCCACATCCTTGGGAACGTCAATCAGCACCGGCCCCGGGCGGCCACTGGAGGCGATCAGAAAGGCCTGAGCAACGATCCGGCCGATGTGGCGAGGGTCGCGCACCACCCACGAATGCTTCACGATGGGCAGCGTGATCCCGAAGATATCGGTTTCCTGAAACGCATCGGTGCCGATCGAAGCCCGGGGAACCTGGCCGGTGATCACAACCATCGGCACGGAATCCATGTGGGCCGTGGCAATGCCGGTGACCAGATTGGTGGCGCCCGGCCCGGAGGTGCCGAAGCAGACGCCCACGCAGCCTGTGGCGCGGGCGTAGGCATCGGCGGCGTGGGTTCCACCCTGTTCATGACGCACCAGGATGTGCTGGAACCAACCGCGGGCTTCCGCCTGGTGCAGCGCGTCATAGATCGGCAGGATGGCGCCGCCGGGATACCCGAAAATATGGCGGACACCATGACGGTGCAGGGCATCCATCAGGGCGTAGGCGCCGGACACCCGCAGGGGGGACGCCTGGGCTTGCAGGGTGGCGGCCTCGGCCGCCGAAGCGATGGGCGTGAGCGTCACGGCGACGACGGAGATACAGGAACGGGGTGAAGATGGCCCAGCGTGGCCGACCCCTGTGGGGATGGGCCAACCCTAGGCGCTGAAAAGGCTTTTGACGTCTGTTGCGTTGCCAAAAGCCGCTAGCGACCAGCCGCCATGGCCCGGAGGATCGCGGCCGGATCCAGCCACTGGCCTCGGTGGCGGAGGCCCCAGTGCAGATGGGGGCCGGTGGTTCGCCCGCTGAGGCCGACATGGCCGATCAACTGCCCGGTGCGCACCGGTTCACCCCTGCGAAGTCGCACCCCGCCGCTTCGGTAAACGCCGGCCTCGCTCCCGCCGGCCAGATGGCAGTAGATGTGCTCATAGGCCCCCGAGCGGATCACCAAGCCCACACCGCACACCCCATCGCGGATCACCTCCTGCACCACCCCTCCCCACCAGCTGCGGACCGGCGACCCGAGCGGAGCGGCGATGTCGAGGCCATGGTGGGGCTCCGGACGGCCCGCCGGCCCCGAACGAGTGCCGAAATGACTGGTGTAGGCCACGAACGGACTCACGGGGAACACCCCCAGACTCCAGGGATTGCGGGCCTGGGCCGGAGAGGCGGCCCCGATCCAGGCTGGAATCCACAGCACCCCAGCGAGCAGCCACACCCCCCGCTGGCGCACCAGGGACAGCGGGTCAGAGCAACCCCAGGGCATGGAGAGGGCCGCGTCCACTGATCAGCTCCACCAGGAAAGCGGAGAATCCCAACATCGCCAGGCGTCCATTCCACACTTCGGAACTGTTGTTCCAGCCCCAGGCCCACTTGTCCTGGGGATAGAGCTTCACCCGGGTCGGCAGGGCTGCCGCCTGATCGAGGTTCACCTCCGGCCCGGCCAGGGCATTCTCCACCAGGGCAGCCAGGCCCCGGATGAAGGTGGGATTGGTGTCGAGGGCGGGCACCCGCCGGAAATTCACGATCCCAGACTCGGCGGCAATCTCCCGGTATTCGATGTCGATCTCCTCAAGGGTTTCGATGTGCTCGCTCACGAAACTGATCGGCACCACCACCAGATCCTTCACCCCCTGATCTCCCAGTTCGTGAAGAGCGTCATCGGTGTAGGGCTTCAGCCATTCCACCGGACCCACCCGGCTCTGATAGGCCAGGGTGTAAGGGTTGGGGTGTCCCAGCCTCGCCGCCAGGGTCTGCATGATCAGCTGGGCGCAGGATTCGATCTGCTGCTGGTAGGGATCGCCAGCCTCCTCCACGTAGCTCTTGGGAACACCATGGGCACTGAAGAACACGTGGGCGCTGCAGGGATCTGGACAGGCCTGGATTTCCGTGGCGATCAACTCCGCCATCGCGGCGATGTAGCCCGGATCGTCGTAGTAGCTGCGGATGCAGCGGATCGGCAGTTGCCGGAAGGCCGGATCAGCCTGACGCAGGCGGTTGAGCTCCCGGAAGCTGGAGCCGCTGGTGCTGATCGAGAAATGGGGATAAAGGGGCAGTACCACCACCTGATCAACCCCGTCGGCCTTGATATCGGCGACAGCCGACTCGGTGAAGGGATGCCAGTAGCGCATCGCCACATAGCTCGTGGCATCCACGCCGCGGCTGCGCAACTCGCTCTGGAGCTCACGGGCCTGCTGCTCAGTGATCCGCCTGAGCGGGGATCCGCCACCGATGGAGCGATAGGCCGCCTGGGATTTGCTGGCTCTCAGGGTGCTGATCAACCAGGCGAGCGGCTTCTGCAGCGCAGGGGTCGGGAGTCGGATGATCTCCGGATCGGAGAAGAGGTTGTAGAGAAACGGCCCTACATCCTGAATACGCTCTGGACCTCCCAGATTCAGCAACAGGACACCGACCTTGGCTCGCCCGTTGGCACCATCCATGCTGGCCATTGCCCCTGCCCCGCTCGCCGCAGCAGTGCAGAGCGTAACGCTGGTTTGAAGGCTGCAGGCCTGGCCGCTGCCTCGCAGGAGAGATACGTTCGGGCGAAGCGGTTTCCGTGACCTGCCAGCGGCCATGGACCACCTCGGTCTCGATTCCATCGACCTCGCCCTGCGGGATGCCAATCAGCGCCTGGAGCAGAGCGGAGTGGCGCTGCGCCTGGAGCGCCGGGGCGAACGGCTGGGCCTGCGTGGCCCCCTGCCCAGCCGCCATGGCTCCGGCCCCAGTGCGGTGCAGCGCATCGCCCTGGGACAACCGGCCGATGCCGCCGGACTGGAGCGGGCCCAGGCCCAGCTGCGGGAGGTGCTGGCCCAGCTGCAGCGTGGCACCTTCCGGTGGGAGACGTGGGGGCGCCGAACCGCTGCGGCGGAGCGACGCCCCGATTGCGCTGTGCAGGCAGCTCTCCAGAGCTTCGAGCAGGCCTTCTTCAGCGACCCCCGCCGGCGCCGCAACGCAGCGGGGAGCCGCACCACCTGGACGGCCGCTTACCGCCCCTACCTGCGCCGGTTGGCCGCGGCGGCCGAACAGCAAGGGCTCGCCCTGGGCCTTCCCCTGCTGAAGCTGGTGCTGGAGAGCTATCCAACGGCCAGCCGGGCCCGGCAGCAATGCGGCACGGCCCTGGCAGCCCTGGCGAGCCACCTGGAGCTGCCGCTGCCGGAGGACTGGAGCGCCCATGCCAGCGGCTATGGGCTCCACATGGCCCAGTTCCGGCAGCTCCCCAGCGACCGGCAGATCCTTGAGGCCCTTCAGCGGATCCCCAACCCGGGCTGGCGTCTGGCCTACGGGCTGATGGCCACCTACGGCCTCAGGAATCATGAGGTGTTCTTCGCCGATCTCTCGGCGCTCGCTCCCGGCGGCGATCGGGTGCTGCGAGTGCTTCCCACCTCGAAAACGGGGGAACATCAGGTGTGGCCGTTTCAGCCGGAGTGGGTGGACCACTTCGAGCTCGATCGCCTCGGCGAAACCCCAGCCCTGCTGCCGCCGGTGCGCACCGACCTGCGGCGCACAACCCTGCAGCAGGTGGGTCGTCGGGTGGCTGAGCAGTTCCGCCGCTACGAGCTACCCCTGAACCCCTACGACCTGCGCCATGCCTGGGCCGTCCGCACGATCCACATCGGCCTGCCTGACACGGTGGCGGCGCGGATGATGGGCCACTCCGTGGCGATTCACACGCGCACTTACCACCACTGGATCACCCGCCGCGATCAGCAGCAGGCGGTGGATACGGCCCTGGCACGACACCAGCAGGCGTCAGCCGATCAGAGTGAGCGCTTTCCGGTATCCAGCCGTGCCTGACGAATCCCTCGACCGGATGGCCAGCGCCCTTGGGCCAGGGGGCGATCTCGCACCCGAAGCCGACCCGCAGGCCTATCAGCGCCGGATGGCCCGCCGTCAGGAGGTGCAGCGCCAGCGGGTGAGCGAGCGCAACCTGGAGAAGGGCCTGGTGCTGGTGTTCACCGGCGATGGCAAGGGCAAGACCACCGCCGCCCTCGGGCTGGTGTTGCGCACCCTGGGCCATGGCGAGCAGGTGGCCGTGGTGCAGTTCATCAAGGGGGGCTGGCAGCCGGGCGAGGCCAAGGCACTGGAACTGTTCGGCGACGCCTTGCACTGGCATGCCCTCGGCGAGGGCTTCACCTGGGAAACCCAGGACCGGGAGCGCGACCGCCAGCTGGTGCAGGCCGCCTGGGAGCGCTCCTGCCGCTACCTGGCCGACCCCGGCCGCAAGCTGGTGGTGCTCGATGAGGTGAATGTGGCTCTCAAGCTGGGGTATCTGGCGGTGGAGCAGGTGCTGGAGGGGCTGGCCCTGCGCCCCGAGCTCACCCATGTGGCCCTCACCGGCCGCGGGGCTCCACCGCCGCTACTGGAGCGGGCTGATCTCGTTACGGAGATGAAGCTGGTGCGCCACCCGTTCCGGGAGCAGGGGGTGAAGGCCCAGCGGGGGATTGAGTTTTAGTTCGGCCCGGCCCACGGGGGGGAAGTCACGCCTGGGTCCATAACCGAACCTCCTCATGCTGAGCGGCCGCATGAAAGTCCCGATCGGTTGCCAGCAGGGTCAGGACATAGCGCTGGCTGAGTTGGATAAGCAGGGCATCGATGGTTCCGATCAATACACCCCGACGGCGGCAGGCATTGCGGATCCCGGCGGCTGCGATGTGGTCCTGCTTGTCGGGCTGCTGCGGAGCGGGCTGTTGCTTGGCAAATCCCGCACCAGCGGGCCCTGGAGGTGGACCCCATCGTGCCCAGGAACCACGGAGGCTCGGACGACCTCAGCAACCTGCAGGGCCTCTGCTTCCGCCGCCATGCCGGCCAGCGCCGCCATGCGCGAGGCGGGCTGTGTGTTCTGCGGGCTGGAGGCCAGCGGCCGGGTGCTTCTGGAGAACGAACTGGCGCTGTGCATCGCCGATACCTACCCGGTGACGCCTGGGCACAGCCTGGTGATCCCGCGGTGGCATGGGTCCGATGGGTTGGCGTTGCACCAGCCGGAATGGAACGCTGCGGTGGGGCTGGTTCATTCGATACAGGGGTGTTGAGATCAGCTGGTGGGAATCTCATGCCATCGGACAACGACGTCGGATTGAACTTCAAGCACCCGGTTAGCCATGTCTGGGTTACGGCTCTGGTTAATCAGTTGCAAGGCTGACTGGACCCTGAGCCATTGCTCTTCCGCATTCAAACCAGCTTCCCTGAGAGCGATCACGCCTGGGTGAACGTCTATGGCGGCGGCCAATCGGATGAAATCCCCCACGTTCACCGTGACCACAATCTGATCGCGAGCCATTGCATGGGCGAAGACATCCTCATCCGCGGCGCCAGCAAGACCGACGTATACAGCCGCCTCTGCTGGAATTCCCATCTCACAGGCCCAATGGGCGAGACGAGGGCTGAGGTTTTCGTCGATCAACAGCCTCAAGGGATGGGCCTTCAGCCGCGCTGCAGGGTGAGAGGTTGGCGGGGACGGCCTGGAGGCTTCGGCAGGCGGGCCTGGATCTGGGCGTAGTCAAGGGCCTGCCTGCTGAGCTGGGGAAAGTCGGCCTCCAGGTCGGTGCGGCTCACGCCGGAGCGCAGCTGCTCCACAACAACGGCGACTGGAATTCGGGTGCCCCGAAACACAGGTTGCCCCGAGCAGATGGCTGGATTGCTCTCCACCAGGGCATGGGGCCGCCTGAGGAGCCGATAGCGATAGCGGAGCTCCTGGCTCACGCTGCTGAGATCAAAGCTGAAGGTCACCGCATCGGTTTTGCGCAGTTCACCATGGCCACGGGACCATTCACCCAGAGCGACCTG
>JAYKGZ010000105.1:0-14794 GCA_035284925.1 Cyanobacteriota bacterium
TCTCGACCGTCTTGGCGGCTGCGGCCTGAACGTCGTCCTCCAAGACGGGGACGCCGAATTCGTCGGACACCGTCTCGATCGTTGGCAGGTCGAGCGTTTGCGTGACCGTGGCAATGATCCCCTTGAAGAAGAGGCTCTTGATGATTTCCGAGCTCTCAACTCCGAGCTTTTCAGCCAGCTCCTGCACCGTGAGGTTGCCCTCCGGCACGATCAGCATTTCCGGGCGCTGCAGCTTCGACTCCCTGGCCTGGCGCAGTTCCATGGCACGGCGTCGCTGCCGTTGTCGCGTGGTTTCCTTCTTGCGCTTGCGCATCGCCACGGTGGGCTTCGGACCTGCGCCCTGCAGAGCCCTGGGCTTGGCGGGCCGCGCCAGGCTGGCGGTGAGCAACACCGCCTCCTGTTCACCGGCATAGCCGCTGGTTTCAGCCGTGAGCACATCATCGTTTTCCCCGATGATGTGCACCTTGGTGCGCTGTTTCTGAGGGGTTCGACTGCGCAGGGCTTCCAGTTTGGCGCTGTCGTCCCAGTCGGGCCGGCGAGGACGCCCGCCGGCCGGGCTTCCGGCTGGAGCCGGCCGGAAGCCCGGCCTCCGCGGCGCGGCGGGTGGTGTGGCCGTGGGCCTCACCAGTTCGGGGGTGCCTTCCGGAGAGGTTGTTTCACCAGCTGGGCGTTCGCCCGGGCGGCGAGGCAGTGGAGCGGTGGGACGGCCGGGCGGCTTCTGCAGCTGCATCAGTTCGCCGGGGGCCATCGGCTTGCGCATGCCGGCCGGCATACCTGGCCTCGGGCCGGGTGCAGGGCGCCCCGCGCCAGCACCGGTGGCGCTATCGCGGCGGATGGGCTTGCCCACCAGTTCCAGAGGAGCCTGCCCGGGACGGCCGGGCTGGCTCGGTTGCCCCGACCGGGTCGGGGCTCCGGGGCGCTGGGGCGCTCCGGGGCGTTGCGGTGCGGCGCCTGGACGCTGGGGCGGCCCAGGGCGCTGGCTCAGCGGCGGCCGGCCGGCGGGTGATGTGGGTCGGGTCCCCGGAGTCGCTTGGCTGCTGATCGGTCGGCCCACCAGCTGGGGTTTGGCGGGTGCCGGGGCCGGGCGGCCGGCCTCGGGCTTGCGTGCAGGGCCGGGTCCCTGAGGAACCGGTCGGGTGGGTGGCTTGCTGGGCGGGCTGACCACCACAGGCTTGCTGGGCGGACTGACCACCACAGGCTTGCTGGGGGCAGCGGGCCTGGGTTGGGCGGCGGCGGGCTTCGCTGGCCCGGGCGGGCGCACGGGCGCTGAAGGCCTCGGGCTGGGAGTGAGGGGCCGGGATGGGGACGTGGCGGCCTGGGCCGGAGGGCTGGGCCGCGCTGGGCTCGGGGCTGGGCTCGGTGCTGGGGTGGGACGGGCCGCCCCGGTAGGCGGGGCCGCCGGTCGGGCAGGAGCTCCTGCGGGCCTGGTCACGGGAGCCTGCACCGCCGGTCGGGATGGTGGAACCTGAGGGGCGGCGGGAGCCGTGGGGGTTGGCGGGCCAGCCTTCTTCAGGGAAAGAATGGCCTTCCCCGGGGCCGGAGCGGCCGCCTCTACGCGGGCTGGAGCGGAACCGTTGGCGGCACGCAGCAGCTGGCGGATCCGGGCGGCTTCGTCATCACTGATCGAGCTGCTGTGACTCTTCACCGTGATCGACAGCTGTTCAGCGGCGTCGAGCACGTCCTTGTTGTCCAGGCCCAAGTCCCGTGACAGCTCATAAATTCTGACTTTGCCGCTGCTGGTCATTCAGGTCTCCAGAGGTCGGAGCCCTCGACCGCGGAAGGGCCGGCGGGCGCCAGGTCACAGACGCACTGCGACCAATGGTCATCTTGCCTCAGAGGCTGGAGCATCGCCGGTTTGGAGGCGTTGCTCCAGCCTCTCCAGGAAGCAATCCGCAATCTGGCAGCGCAGGGCGCGCTGCAGTCGCTTCTTCTTCCTGGCATCCTCGAGACAGCTGCGCTGGCGGCACAGATAGGCCGAGCGCCCCATCCCCTGGTCAAGGGCGATTCCGCCCCCGGCCAATCTGATCACACGCCAGAGGTGGGTTCTGTCGAGAAGTTGTCGACAGGACACACAGCGGCGCAGAACCGGCCTGGAACTCACCGGACGTCGTCCCTGTTGTCGTCCACGTTGTCCTCCACGTTGTCCTCCACGTTGGCGTTCGCGTCGGCGGTTGGTTCCGACTCCTGCTCGTAGAGGTAGTCCTCCTCGTCTTCAGGCAGGGGGTAGAGCTCACGCAGGCGGGCATCCTCCTCGGCACGGGTCGCCTGTTCGGCGGCCAGCCTGGCCTCCGCTTCCGCCTGGAGCCGCTCCTCCTGCTGCCGCTGGGTGATCAGGTCGGCCACCACCGAGTCCTCCGAGGCCTGGTCGTACTCGTGGGCATTCTTGATGTCGATCTTCCAGCCGGTGAGCCTGGCGGCCAGGCGGACGTTCTGCCCTTCGCGGCCGATGGCGAGGCTCAGCTGGTCGGGGGGCACCAGCACGTGGGCATGCTGACCCTCGGGATCCACCAGCCGCACCATCTCCACCCGGGCAGGGCTCAGGGAGTTGGCGATGTACTGACCCGGATCCTGCGACCAGCGGATCACATCGATCTTCTCGCCACGCAGCTCGTTCACCACCTGCTGGATGCGGGAGCCGCGGGCACCGATGCAGGCCCCCACCGGATCCACCTCCCGCTCCACGGAATCCACGGCCACCTTGGTGCGCGGTCCGACCGACCGGGAGGGAGGGTTGGCCTCACGGGCCACAGCCACGATTCGCACCGAACCCTCCTGGATTTCCGGCACCTCGTTCTCAAACAGATACACCACCAGGCCGGCGTTGGAGCGGCTCACGAACAGCTGGGGACCCCGTCGGGGAACTTCGCTCACCTCCTTGAGGTACACCTTGAAGGTGGCATTGGCGCGGTAGTTGTCATTGGGCAGCTGGTCACGCCTGGGAAGTTCGGCCTCCACTTCCGGCCGCCCCAGCCCACTGCTCACCGCCATGATCACGCTCTGGCGTTCGAATCGGATCACCCGGGCCGTGAGCACCGGATCCTCGAGGTCGGCGAACTCCTCCTGGATCATGCGCCGTTGCTGGTCGCGCAGCTTCTGGGCCAGCACCTGTTTGGTGGTGGCGGCGGCCATGCGGCCGAAGTCGTCCTTCTCCGGGGTCACATCCAGCACCACCGTGTCCCCGATCTGGGCGTCCTCCGCCACCTGCTGAACCTCGTTCAGGGCAATCTGGTGGTCTTCGCTTTCCACCTCCTCCACGATGATCTTGGAGGCGAGCACGCGGTAGCCCTCCTCATCCAGGTCGAGCTGGACGTCGAAGTTGGAGAAGTAATCCTCCTCGAAAGGATCTTCGCTGATGCCGATGTAGAGGGTGCGGCGATAGCGCTCATATCCCTTCAGCAGGGCCTCTCTCAGAGCAACCTCCACCACCGAGGGAGGCAGTTTCTTCTCTTCGCTGATGTCCTCGATCAGGTTGTTGAGACCGGGGAGCAGAACCAGGGCCATGGCGCTTCAGGTGATTCAGTTTTTGGGGATTCAGTTTTGAGTCCGGTTCGGCGACGTCAGAGGTCGTGGGCTGGGCTCACCAGCCGCACGGCGATCACGTCGCTGCGGGGGATCCGCTTGGTGCGACCGCGCAGGTTGAGGTGCACGGCTTCAGCGGTGCGCTCGAGCAGCAGGCCCTCGCGCCGCACCTCAGCACCTTTGCCGTCGTGGTAGCGCACCTCAACCGGAAATCCACGGAAGCTGTGGAAATCCCGGTCGTGATGCAGCTCCTCTCCGATACCGGGGCTGCTGATCTCCAAAACATAGGCGTCTGGGAGAAGATCGGCAGCGTCCAGGGCCTCCCCGATCGGGGCGCTCAGGGCGGCACACTCATCCAGGCTGATGTCCTCCCCATCCGTGCGCCGCACCAGCAGTTGAACGGTGAGAGGGATCCGGTGGGCCAGGAGCTGAACGCCATGGAGGGCATAGTCGCCCGGCTCCAGCACCGCACCGACCAGGGCCTCGAGCCGGGGGATCAGGGGGTGGGCCATGACGCATCACTCCCCCCACCGGACAGGCTGGCCAGATCCAGCACCGGAGCCTCTGCGTAGTAGTCGCTCTGGACGACGGCGCCGCGCTGGCTGGGGTCGTTGTTGATGCACTGGGCCTTCTGCTCGTCACTGCGCAGGTATTGGCACACCCTGGCCCAGAGCTTGGCCCGGGTGCCAGGGGCGCCCTGGCTGAAGCGCACCAGATCGGCTCCGCCGGCCATTCCCTGTATCTCCACCTGACAGAGGGGGCAGCGGCGGCAGTCGCCGGGAGGGATGGCCGCCATGGCGGAATGCATGCAACCCGAGCAACCTAAATCCGTTCAGGACCCTCCACGGCGGTTCGCCGGTGTGAAGCGCGATGCGGCTGCTGCAACTCAGCGACACCCATCTTCTGGCCGATCCACAGGGCCGCTACCGGCAGCGGTTTCCGCAGAGGCTGCTGGAAGCCGCCCTGCTCCAGGCCGCAGACCTGGAGCATGACCTGCTGGTGATCAGCGGAGATCTCTGTCAGGACGAGACCTGGCAGGGCTACGCGTGTCTGCGCGACCTGCTGGCGGCAAGCGGCCGCTGGGGTCCGGAGCAGACACCCGTGGCGCTTCTTCCCGGCAACCACGACCATCCGGGCCTGCTGCGGGCGGCACTCGGACGGCAGGCCACGATCGCCCCGGCGCTGCTGAGCCTGGCGGGTTGCCGGGTGCTGTTGCTTGACAGCCACCGGGCCGGCTGCACGGGCGGCTGGCTCGGAGCCCGCCAGCTCAGCTGGCTCTCAGGGTTGTTGGGCGCTGATCCCCTGACCCCCACGCTGGTGGTGGTGCATCACCCACCGCTGGCGATCGGTGATCGGGAGATGGATCGAATCGGCCTGCAGGATGGTGCGGAGCTGCTGGAGCGCTTGGTTGGGGTTCCTGGCCTGCGGGGGCTGCTGTTCGGGCATGTGCATCAGCACTGGCAGGGCTGGCTGCCGGGCCGTTCCGATCGCCTGGAACCTGTGCCCCTGCTCGGCTGCCCTTCCACGCTCTGCCCCTTCGGTCCGGTGCAGCCCTGCCCCCTCGGCCGAGCTGCCGATCCCGGAGGTCGCTGGCTGGACCTCGATCCTGCCGAGGGCCTGCAGCAGAGGCTGTTGCGCTGGAGCGCTCCGCCCCTCTGAGGGCGATCGCCCTTAGCCTCGATGGGTGATCAGGTAATCAGGTGCCCTCTGTGATCCGGGCTATCGCGACGGGATTGACCGCCGTTGTGTGGCTGGTGATGCTCTGGCTCATTCCCGTGGCACCCGTCTACGCCGAGGGGAGCCACAGCTTCGTGGCCGACGCGGTCCGGGTGACCGCGCCGGCGGTGGTGAGGATCGACACCGAACGTGATGTGGCCCGCACCTCCTTCGACCCTGCGCTGCTTGATCCCTTTCTGCGTGATCTCTTCGGGGATCCCTCCGGAACCCTCCGGGAACGGGGACAGGGTTCCGGTGTGGTGATCGACGCCGGCCGTGGGCTGGTGCTCACCAATGCCCACGTGGTGGATGCGGTGGATGCGGTAGCGGTCACCCTGGCGGACGGTCGTGAACTCGATGGCAGCGTGGTGGGCAGTGATCCGGTGACGGATCTCGCCGTGGTGAAGATCCGGGCCCCACGCGATCTGCAGGCTGCACCGCTCGGGGATTCCGAAGCCCTCGAGGTGGGCGACTGGGCGATCGCCCTCGGCAGCCCCTATGGACTGGAGCGCACGGTGACGCTGGGCATCGTGAGCAGTCTTCATCGCGATATCAACAGCCTCGGGTTTGCCGACAAACGGTTGGATCTGATCCAGACCGACGCCGCCATCAATCCAGGGAACTCCGGCGGTCCGCTCATCAATGCCGCCGGTCAGGTGATCGGAATCAACACCTTGGTGCGCTCAGGTCCTGGAGCGGGACTGGGCTTCGCGATCCCGATCAATCTGGCCAGAAGGGTGGCGACCCAGCTCGCCGAGGGCGGCCAGGTGGTGCATCCCTATCTGGGTCTGCAGCTGGTGCCGCTCACCGCCCGGCAGGCCCGGGAGAACAACCGGGACCCGAATGCCCTGCTCAGGCTGCCCGAACAGGATGGAGCACTGGTGCAGAGGGTTCTGGACGACAGCCCGGCTGCCGAGGCAGGACTGCGTCGTGGTGATCTGGTGGTGGGAGCGGCCGAACTCCCGGTGAAGGATCCCTCCCAGCTGCTTCAGCAGGTGGAGCGCTCAACCGTGGGCCAACCGCTCAGCCTCAGCGTGATCCGCGGCCAGAAGGAACTCAGCCTCAGCATCCGGCCGGCTGCCCTGCCGCACCCGGGGTAGGTTCACCAGCCACTGTTCGCTCCCGCCATGTCCGAACTGCAGGACCAGATGAAGCAAGCCGTTGCCACGGCCGCCACCGAGCAGATCCGCAGCGGCATGGTGGTGGGACTGGGCTCCGGTTCCACCGCGGCCCTGATGATCCAGGCGCTCGGGGCCAAGCTCAGCCGCGGCGAGCTCCACGACATCGTGGGCGTGACCACCTCCTTCCAGGGGGAAGTGCTGGCGGCTGAGCTGGGAATCCCGTTGAAGAGCCTCAATGCCGTGGAGCGGATCGATCTGGCCATCGATGGTGCGGATGAGGTGGATCCCTCTTTCCAGCTGATCAAAGGTGGTGGTGCCTGCCATGTGCAGGAAAAGCTGGTGGCGGTGCGGGCCAGCCGCTTTGTGGTGGTGGTGGATTCCAGCAAGCTGGTGGAACGCCTCAACCTGGGCTTCCTGCTGCCGGTGGAGGTGCTCCCCGGTGCCTGGCGCCAGGTGCAGGGCCAGCTCAAGCAGATGGGTGGCGATGCCCAGCTGCGAATGGCTGTGAAGAAGGCCGGTCCTGTGGTGACGGACCAGGGCAATCTGGTGCTGGATGTGAAATTCGCTGGTGGCATCAGCGATCCCGCTGGGCTGGAGTCGGCGATCAACAACCTGCCCGGCGTTCTGGAGAACGGGCTGTTCGTGAACCTCACCGACCAGGTGCTGGTGGGAGAGATCGTGAATGGGGTGGCCGGGGTCCGCGAGCTGAGACGGATTAGCAATTCTTAGCTCGGGATGTTTTCCACAGAAATGCCGGGTTTTCCCCATTGAGATCGGCTTTTTCCACAGGTTGCTCCGCTGAGGTCCTCCCCCGGCAGCTGGCTTCAGCGCCAGAGCCTTGGGAAATCCGGTTTTACCCTTGACAGCAAGACCTGAAGGCTTGCCTGGGCCAGGATTAGGCGGCCGCTCTGCTGCGATCAACTGCAACGCAATGATTCTCGAGAGGAGACCTCGTAAGACTCGTTGCGATTCTTCCCTTTGACGTGCGGCGGTTGCTGTGGCCTTATGGCTGTTCGGGTCTTGATGCCGCATGGGTCCTTCCCACCTTCACCAACGCGATGAACTGGCCGCACGGCGGACTGGCCAGCCCCACGCCGGGCCCGAGATCCTGGTGCTCGAGGCCATGGGCTTTGATGATGGGCGCACCCTGATCGAGGCGGTTCGTCGGGGCGTCACGGTGTTGCTGGACACCAGCTCGTTGGTGGGGTCCTACCGCCAGCGCCTCCTTGACTACTGCGCCGGCGGTGTCAACGCCATGGACGGCCAGGCCCATCGCGCCGGTGAGGACACCTTCCTCTTTGCCCCGGCTCTCGCTCGGATCCAGGCGACCTGAACGAGAGCTTCAGGCCCAATCGAACCGGAGTTTCGCCAGGATCACCCCAGATCCGCTGAATGCCATGTCCCTCAGCCGCGAGCAGATCCTTGCCGCTTCAAGCCCCTGGTTGGCGGGCCTGCTGAATCTGGTCCCCGGCCTCGGAACCGGTTACATCTATCAACGCCGCTGGCGCGCCTACTGGATCACCTCCGGGCTGGGTGTGGCCTGGTTCCTGCTCGGAGCTTCCCTCGACCAGGATCTGGACCCCGTGCTGCAGGCCGATGTGATTCAGCAGAATCAGCTCTTCGGGCTCGGAGGGCTGCTGCTGCTGGCGGGCGTGAGCTGTGCGGAGGCCGTGATCACGGCCCGTCGGGTGCGCGAACCGGCTGATCCTGAATGACGATCAGCCCTGGCCCCGACAGCTCCTATCTGGAACTGGCTGGGGTGGAGGCCTGGCTCGGCCCGCGTCGCGTTTTCGCCGACCTCAGCCTCGACCTTCGGCTCGGTGAGCACACCGTGGTGCTCGGCCCCAATGGCTCCGGCAAGAGCACCCTGATCAAGTTGCTCAGCCGTGAGGTTTACCCGGTGGTGAAGCCGGGCTCGTGGCTGAAGATCTTCGGCTCCTGCACCGTGAACCTCTGGCAGCTGCGCTCCCGCATCGGCCATGTGTCGGCCGATCTTCAGAGCCACTACAGGCCGGTCGTTCCGGCGGAGGAAGTGGTGCTGTCTGGCTTCTTCGGCTCGGTGGGCATCGGCCGTGCCCAGTCCCCCAGCCCGGAGCAGCAGCAGCGCGTGGCCGAGCTGCTTGAGAGCCTCGGGCTGGGGGCTTTGCGGGGTCGTCGGTACGGCGAGCTCTCGGACGGCCAGCGGCGCCGGCTGCTGCTGGCCCGCGCCCTTGTGCACAATCCCGAAGTGCTGGTGCTGGACGAGCCCACCAACGGGCTCGATCTGCGGGCCCGTCATCAACTCCTGGGCATCCTGCGCCAACTGGCCCAGGCCGGAACCACGATCCTGATGGTGACCCATCAGATCGAAGCGATCATCCCGGAGATGAGCCGATGTGTTCTGCTCCGCGAAGGGGCGGTGGTGGGCGATGGCCCGGCAGCCACCCTGCTGCGTGATGGCCCCCTCAGCCGTCTGTACGACACCTCCCTGCGGGTGGTCGAATCAGGGGGCTGGCGCCAGGTGCTGCCAGCCTGATCAGCGCTGGCCCAGGAGCTCGAGCCAGCTCGGGGCCGGCAGGGTTCCGTCGAGTGGGATGGTGAAGGACAGCGGCGGCGTGCAGGGGTCCTTCTCCCGCATGTCCGGGGTCATCACCACAGGAAGTGGCTGCTGCTGGGCAGGAGCCGCCAGACCCCCCTTGAGGGGTTCGACAAGACTGTCATGCATCGGCCGCCGGCCAACTGAAGCCAGCCTGATCAGCCCGCTTGCCGCTGGGGTGCAACCTGCGCGTCAGCGGCCTGTCGCGGGGAACACCGACGGAGCCGACTCAGGTCGCTGCATCAGGTAAGCCTGCACGGAGATCGGCGTCCGTTGGTTGTAGCCCACCGGCAGCCAGATGTCGCCGGCGCTGGTGGGCACCTGCACCTGCCAGTGATACAGGCCCCGGAACGCGGCGGGGTCCTCCCGCAGCAGGGCGGCGTACTCCAGCACGCCGCGTCCGTAGTGGTTGCTGTTGTTGTACCCCCACAGACCCTGCCGGATGTCCCGCAGCCCCCCGCGGCGCACCAGATAGCGGGCTGCGGCATGGATGGCATCCCTTGGGTCGCGGATGTCCCCACCCCGTCCGATCCCGGGCTCGGCCCAGGTGCTCGGCAGGAACTGCATCGGCCCGTGGGCATTGGCCACCGACACGCCGTCGATGCGTCCCATGGCACTCTCCACCAGGTTCACCGCGGCCAGCACCTCCCAGGGGATCCCGGTGATGGCGCTGGCTTCGCGGTAGTGGCGAAGCAGTTCCTGCGCCGGCCGGGGCGGGATGATCCGCCAGGCCGGCAAGGTGGTGCGCGCCGGCCCGCTGTGCATGGCCTGGAACTCGCGTCGTGCTCTCAGATGGCGCTGAACCACCGGCAGCCAACGGGCCGGCAGCAGCTTCAGCACCGCGTTGGCCAGGGCGGTGCGGCGAGCCAGCTGTCGGTAGATCACCTGCTGTTGATGGGCCAGGGGCGGGAGGGCGGAATCTGCTGTGGTGGGATCGCGGATCGTCTGTTCCAGCTCCACCAGCCGGGCGGCGATCGTCTCCGGCCGGCTCGGCATCTCGGGATAGCGGAGGGTTGGCCCAGCGGTCGCGGCGGGCTGATCCCGGGTGGGGTTCGACACGCCGGACCCTGCGCCAGGCGACGAACAGCTCAGTAGCAGCAGTGTCGCCGCTCCCGCCATCAGCGCCAGGGTCGGGAAGCTGTGGTGTCTGTGAATGGGCAACCGTGGTGGAGAGGCTCGGAGCTCTGAACAGCCTCGTTCCCCAGGATGGCCTAAAGAAGCAGACCTCGCCCCTGCCGCAGCCGCGATGAGGATTCCCACCACCCTGCGCGGAGCGGGTCTGCTCGGCAACCCGCTGTTGAACAAGGGCACGGCGTTTTCAAGGCAGGAACGGCGCAGCCTCGGCCTGGAGGCGCTGCTGCCCTGGCAGGTGGAGACCCTCGAGCAGCAGATGCAGCGTTGCCGGGTTGCCCTGGCTGCGATGGGCAGCGATCTGGAGCGGTATGCCTATCTCCAGAGCCAGCGTGAAAGCAACCTGGTGCTCTTCCATCGACTGTTGGAGGAGCAGGTGGAAGCGCTGTTGCCGGTGGTGTACACCCCCACGGTGGGACTGGCGATCCAGAGCTTCAGCCGCAGCTACCGCACACCCTCCCATGGGGTCTACCTCTGCTCGCCCCAGGGGGATCGCCTGGAGGCGGTGCTGCGGGAGGCCCTGGAGGGCTTCTCCCCCCAGGGCCCGGAGTGGCGGCCGCAACTGCTGCTGGTGACCGATGCGGAGGGCATCCTCGGCATCGGAGATCAGGGCGCCGGCGGGATCCATATCTGCCTGGGAAAGCTGGCGGTGTACACGCTCTGCGCCGGGGTGGATCCCTCCACCACGCTGCCGGTGATGCTGGATGTGGGAACCGATCGCGAGGAACTGCGCGCCGATCCCTGCTATCCCGGCCTGAGGGAGCCGCGGCTGCGAGGAGCGGCCTACGACGGCTTCCTGGCGGCGTTTGTCGACGCCGTGGAGCGGGTTTGCCCAGGGGCGCTGGTGCAGTGGGAGGACTTCGGGGTGGGGAATGCCCGTCGCGTGCTCGATGCCTACCGGCAACGTATCCCCAGCTTCAATGACGACATCCAGGGCACCAGTGGTGTGGCCTGTGCTGCAGTGCTGGCTGGGCTGAAGGGGCTGGGCACGCCACTGGCCGAGGCACAGCTGGTGATCTTCGGGAGTGGAACCGCCGGCTGTGGCATCGCCACGGGGCTGGAGCGGCTGCTGATCCGCGCCGGACTCTCAGCGGAAGCAGCCCGCCGGCGGCTCTGGCTGATTGATCGTGACGGCCTGCTCCATCACCAACTGGCAGCCCTGCCAGCCGCCGCGACGCCCTACGCCCGGGATCCCGCCGAGCTCGCCGCTATCGGTCTCGACCCAACGGCACCGATCGGTCTGCTGGCCGTGGTGGAAGCCGTGCGCCCCGCTGTGCTGATCGGCACCTCCACCGTGGCGGGAGCCTTTGATCGCTCGGTTGTGAAGGCCCTCTGTGAAGGCGTCGACCGCCCGATCGTGCTACCGCTCTCCAACCCCACCCCTCTGGCGGAGATCACCCCGGAGAACCTTCTGGCCTGGAGCGATGGCCGGGCGCTGGTGGCGACGGGCAGTCCGTTCGGGGCGGTGCGCAGCCATGGCCGGGAACGGCTGATCGGCCAGTGCAACAACTGCTTTGTGTTCCCAGGCCTGGGGTATGGAGCCCTGGCGGTGGGGGCCCGGATGGTGAGCGACGCCATGATCGACGCTGCTCTGGAAGCGCTCGCTGAGATGATCCCGGCGGCCCGGGATCCGGATGCAGCCCTGATGCCCCCTCTGGCGGATGTGCAGCTGGTATCGGCCCGGGTGGCGGAAGCTGTGGCGATCGCCGCGATGGAGGAGGGCCTCGCCACCAGGGCCGCCAACCTGGAGCAGGTGAAGCAGGAGCTGGCGGCGAGGCGCTGGCGCCCGGAGTATTCAGAGATCGGCCCCGCCTGAGCCTGGCTCAGGCGGCCACGGGTGTGCGCGGCTGTCCGCTTGCCGAGGGCTTGCCCACCCCGAGGTCGCGCAGTTCGCTGAGCAGGCCGTTCAGCACGGCCTTGGCATCCCCGAACAGCATGGCGGTCTGGGGCAGCTCGAACAGACCGTTGCGGATCCCGGCGTAGCCGGCCCCAAGGCTGCGCTTCACCACGAACACCTGGCGGGCCTGGTTCACCTCCAGCACGGGCATCCCGAACAGGGGGCTGCTGGGGTCGTTCTTGGCGTCGGGGTTCACCACGTCGTTGGCCCCCAGCACGATCACCACATCGGTGCGGGGGAACTCGGGGTTGATCAGGTCCATCTCTACCAGCTGCTCATAAGGCACATCGGCCTCGGCCAGAAGCACGTTCATGTGGCCGGGCATGCGGCCGGCCACTGGGTGAATGGCGTAGCTCACCTCGGTGCCATTGGCCTCAAGCAGCTTCGACAACTCGCGCAGGGCGTGCTGGGCCTGGGCCACGGCCAGGCCATAGCCGGGCACGAACACCACCCGTTCGGCGCATTCCAGGGCCATGGCGCATTCCTCGGGGCTGCAACTGGTGATGCGGGTGTACTCCTGGTCGCCTTCGCTGCCGGAGCTGGAGGCACCGCTTCCGAGGGCACCGCCGAACAGCACGCTCACCAGTGAACGGTTCATGGCCGTGCACATCACTTGGGTGAGGATCAGGCCGGCTGCGCCCACCATGGCGCCGGCCACGATCAGCAGCGGACTGGACACCACGAAGCCGGCCGCGGCGGCCGCCACGCCGGAATAGCTGTTGAGCAGGGAGATCACCACGGGCATGTCGGCCCCTCCGATCGAGAGGGTCACCCCGATGCCGAGCAGGGTCGAGGCCAGAACCAGGGCCCAGAGAGCCAGACCACTCGGATCGGCCGGAACCAGCACGGCACTCACCAGGCATGCGGCCGCCAGCGAGAGGTTCACCACGTGGCGTAGGCGGCTCTGGGTGAAGGCCGGGGTGCCGATCCAGCCCTGCAGCTTGCCCATCGCCACGAGGGAGCCGCTGAAGGTGATCGCCCCCACGAACACCGAGATCACGATCGAGATGCGCTCCACCAGGCCGCTCGCGGCGCTGTCGAACAGGGCCACGCCGAGGGCCACCAGCAGCGAGGCCATGCCACCGCAGCCGTTGAACAGGGCCACCGTTTCCGGCATGGCGGTCATCGGCACGCGCTGGGCGGTGAGCTGGCCGGCGAGGCCACCGATGGCGGTGCCCAGGGCGATCCAGAGCCAGGCGGTGGGGCTGAGATGTTCCTGCACCAGCAGCCCGAGCACCGCCAGACCCATGGCCAGGGCCGCCAGACCATTGGCGGTGCGGGCGGAGCGGACCTTTGAGAGGCCTTTGAGCGAGAGGGCGAGCAGGAGCACCGCGCTCAGATCGATGACGCCGGCCAGCAGCGCAGAAGGAGAGGTCATGACTTGCGGGAGAACATCGCGAGCATCCGGTCGGTCACCAGGAAACCCCCGACCACGTTGAACAGGGCAAAAGCCAGGGAGGCCCCACCCAGCACCAGCAGGGCGGTGTTGTCACCGGCGCGGGCGATGAGGGTGAGCGAGGCGAGCACCGTGATGCCGCTGATCGCGTTGGCCCCGCTCATCAGGGGGGTGTGGAGGGTAGGGGGAACCTTGCCGATCAGCTCAAAGCCCAGGAGGCTGCCGAGCAGCAGCACCCAGAGGGCCTGTTGGAGGCTGCTCATGCCGCACCTCCGGCTGCAGCGCTGGTTCCGAGCACGTCGGGCCGGCGGCATGAGCCGCCATGAATGAACAGACAACCATCCACAATCGGGTCCTCGAGATTGAAGGGAAGAGGTTCGCTGGGAACAACCTCGCCGCCGGCGCTGTCGAGGATGTGCTCCAGCAGGGCTGCCAGGTTGCGGGCGTAAAGAGCGCTGGCGTGATGGGGCACCGAGCTGGGCAGCGCGTCGGCACCGATCAGGGTGACACCGTTGCGGATCACGGTTTCGCCGGCCACGGTGCCGGCGCAGTTACCGCCTTGAGCCACGGCCAGATCCACCAGCACGGAACCGGGGCGCAGGCAGTCGAGCATCGCTTCGCTGATCAGACGCGGCGCAGGGCGGCCCGGCACCTGGGCCGTGCAGATCACCATGTCCGCCTGCGCCAGCTGCTCCTCCAGCTGGCGGCGCTGGGCCGCGAGAAACTCCTCGCTGGCAGCCTGGGCGTAACCGCCTGATTCCCCTGGAGCCGGCAGTTGTTCGGGCGGGGCCAGGAAGCGGCCCCCGAGCGATTCCACCTGCTCACGGGCGGCGGGTCGCACATCGCTCACCACCACCACGGCGCCGAGGCGTCGGGCGGTGGCCAGGGCCTGCAAGCCGGCCACACCGGCTCCAAGGATCAGCGCGCGGGCCGGCTGGATCGTGCCGGCTGCCGTCATCAGCATCGGCACATAGCGGTTGAGCGATGCCGCAGCCAGCAGAACCGCCTTGTAGCCGGCGATGCTGGCCTGGGAGGACAGCACATCCATGGCCTGGGCGCGGCTGATTCTCGGCAGCAGCTCAAGGGCCAGGGCCGACACCTCACGGCTCACCAGGGTGTCAACGAGGGAATGGGCGCGGTGGGGAGACAGCATTCCCATCAACAGCGCCCCGGAGCTCAGCTGGGCCAGCCGCTCGGCCGGCGGGGGCTGAACGCAGAGCACACCGCGCACCTCGCCCCAGGCGTTGTGGTCGGGATCGACCAGTTCAGCCCCGGCCTCGTGATAGGCCCGGTCGTGGAAACCGGAAGCGGCTCCGGCACCCCGTTCGATCAGGAATCGGAGGCCCCGGCCGCTGAGGCGCTGAACTGTTTCCGGGGTGGCGGCCACCCGGGCTTCTCCCGGAGAACTCTCCCTGGGGATGAGGAGTTGAGCCAACGCC
>JAYKGZ010000106.1:0-7124 GCA_035284925.1 Cyanobacteriota bacterium
GGGCCCTTGATCTTGCGCAGGTAGATCGAGAGCTCATCGATCAGGATCAGCACGGGCCGATCACCGATCAGTTCCCGCAGGGTTTCAGCACCGGGAGGCGCAGCGCCGAGGCGGTCGCTGTTGCGGATGCGCTCGTAGCCCGCTGGGCCGGCCAGCTGCACCGCCAGCTCCCCCCAGGGGGTGAAGGCGAGCACGTTGCCCTCCATGCGCCGGCCGTTCATCGGGTCGGCGTTTTCCCCGTCGAAGGCCGCCACCGTGACTTTCTGGCTGGGCAGGCGGTCTGGATCAATGAACTCCGCCAGGTTGGGGATCTGATCGGCAGCCGTCAGGATGTGGTTCAGGCCGATCAGCGCGTGCGTCTTGCCGCCGCCGTAGCTGGTGTCGAGCCGCAGGATGCTGCCCAGTTGGCTGCCGGAGCTGGTGAGCCTGTCCACCACCGCCTGGAACAGCTCGCGAAGGCCCCTGGTGGGGTGGGTGTTCGCGAAGAAGACGGCCGGGTTCTTGTAGAGCTCCGGCGCTGTGCCCTTCAGCACCTGGCTGAGGTCTGCCGCAAAGTCCTCGTCTCGGATCCGCCCTTCCAGCACGTCGGCCCGGGGCCGGCAGAGCTCGTAGATGGTGGGAGGGCTCATGATGCGTTGCAGCACACCTAAGTACGGCCCAAGCATGGCTCAAGCACCGGCCAGGAACAGACCATGAGCGAACTCATCACAATTGCAGTCATCACGAGGAGCCAAAAAGCATGCGAGAACCGCTAGAGATTCACGCCTAGTTCGGCAGCTCTTTCCTAATTCCCACCAACGCCACACCTTGCAGCTTCAGGACTCCATGGCGCCCCAGCCTCAGCCACCGCTTCCGGCCTGAAGATTCCTGAGGGCCGCCAGCAGTGAGGCCGGGCTCTGGGGATCCACCATCAGCACGCTGCCGCCTGGGGCCTGGCTCATGGCCTGGCCCATAGCCATCCAGTCGCGGGCCAGCAGCAACCGCAGGCTTTCGGCGGCGGACGGATTGGCCTGGATCACCTCAGCAAGCTGTCGGGCAGCCTCGCCACGGGCGTTTGCCAGCAGCACCTGCTGCTTCGACTGGGCTTCCGCCTCCAGCAGCAGCGCCTCCTGCTTGGCCCTGGCATCCAGCACCAGGGCTTCGGCCCTTCCCTTGGCAGCATTCACCTGGGCCTCCCGTTCGCCTTCCGAGCGCAGGATCGCCGCCCGCTTCTCCCGCTCGGCGGTCATCTGTTGTTCCATCGCGTCCTGCACCCGCGCCGACGGCCTGATGTCGCGCATCTCCACGCGGGTCACCTTCACGCCCCAGGGATCGGTGGCCTGATCCAGCTCGCGCAGCAGCACCTCGTTCACCTCCTGACGGGTGGTGAAGGTCTGGTCGAGATCAAGCTTGCCCATCTCAGCGCGGATCTGGGTGAGCACCAGATTCACCATCGCCGCCTGGAGGTTGTCGACGGCGTAGTAGGCGCGGGAATGCTCCAGCAGTTGCCAATACACCACCGCATCCACTTCGATCGCCACGTTGTCGCGGGTGATGCACTGCTGGGGAGGGATGTCGAGCACCCGCTCCTTGAGCGATTCATGGCTCACCACCCGCTCCACGGCCGGCAGCACGAAGGAGAGGCCTGGCTGCAGCTGACGGTTGTACTTCCCCAGCCGTTCGACCAGCATCGAACGGCTGCTGCTGGTGACCTTGATGCCGCTCACCCCGAAGGCGGCCAGCACCACGATCACGGGAATCATCAGAGCTTCCATCAGGCCGCCGTCACCGCCCCGACAACCCTAGGCAGGATGGGGTGAACGGTCTGCGATCCGGGATTCTGTGCTCCTGCCTGCCTGGTTCTGGTCGGCTCCCGTGCTGTGGATGGTCCTCGGCGGCGTGCTGCTGACCTTCGCCCTGACCGGGATCGACACCGATGGGCTGATCCTGATCAGCGGGGTCACCGCCCTGCTGCTGGCGCTGGTCACCGCCGCACTCCCGCTGCCGCCCCTGCTGGCCATGGCGATGTTCGTCGCTGGCAGCGCCATGGGCTACAACGGCCTGCGCCGATGGTCGGCGGGCCAGCGGGAAGCCCATCCTCCGCTCTCCAGCCAGGCTGAGCACGCCACGGTGATCAGCGGCTTCGGCAGCGGAGCGGCGGATCCGAGCCATGAGGGGCGGGTGCGGTGGCAGGGCCAGAGCTGGGCCGCGGTGAACCTCGATGCTGCCCACCGGCTGGATCCGGGGGACACGGTGCTCGTGATGGGCCGGGAGGGCACACGGCTGCAGGTGCTGCCCGATCCGTCGTCACCAGCCCGTTGAAACCGTGGCTCAGTCGAAGAACATCAGGCTCACCACCTTGCCCATGTCTTCGGCCAGGCGGACGCTGGAAAGCAGGGTTTCGCTGTCGTGGAAGGCGTAGCAGATCAGCTGGTCGCAGCGGTTGATGATCTCCTGGTTGCACAGGCTGCTGGCCATCGGCAACGGCAGCTCGTCGTGCTCGGGTTTCTCCACCAGATGCAGCACCTGCTCCAGCTGTTCTCTGGATTCGCCGGGTTGTCGGTCGAGCCCCTGCGGCAGCAGCACGGTGAGGCGACCTGGGTCGACCTCCAGAACGCTGCGGATCACGGCGGCATTCACCCCCTGGGCACCGGAGGTGATCAGGTTGTGGCCCTCCTGGGCCAGGGATCGGGCCACCAGTTCCACCAGATGGATGGACACCACCGGCACATGGCGGCTTCCGAGGATGGCGATCCGGCGTTTGCCCCGGTCCTGGAGCATCGCCAGTTCCTGGGCGAGCGTGTCAAACCGGTCAAGAGCCGGAAGATCTAGGGACCGGGTCACCAGTTGCCCACAACCTGCGAAGTGAAACTAGCTCAGGCGGGATCGGTCAAGGCCAGACGGGCGAAGAGAGGACGGAAATCGCAGTGCTCCTCCACCAACCGGATGGCGTAGCTGGCCTTCACCGACTCGTGAAGACGCACATTGCCGAAGGCGCGTTCGATCACCTCCACGGTGGTCAGGGTGTCCTGATCCACCTTCAGCAACGGCACTTCCAGTTCCTCGGCCCTGTTGAGCAGCTGGGGCAGGGGATCACCGACCCCGGTGAGGATCAGGCACTGGGTGGAAGCCTCCAGCGCTGCGAGCTGGATGTCGGTGCGATCAGCGCCTGTGACCACGGCCATATTCCGCCGCCGCCGGAAGAACTCCATGGCCGAGTTCACATTCATGGCGCCGATCGAGAGGGTCTCCACCAGCAGATCGAGCCGGTCGGCGCAACAGAGCACCTGGGCATTCAGCCGCCTGGCCAGCTCCTCCACCGTCACGCTGCGCAGCAGCGGGCTGCGGGGAAGCACGCCCAGCACAGGCACTCCGAGGCGCTCCAGCGCCGGGGAGAGGCGATCACGCAGCACGGGAACCTCTTCCGGCGTGACGGCGTTGAGCACCACCCCCACCAGGTGATCCCCCAGCCGGGCCCGGGCCGCCAGCAGCGGATCGATGCTGCGGGCATCGTTCCAGTGATGCACCAGGAGCACATGGGCCGAGAGCCCCCGAGCCAGCTGGGGCAGACTCATGCCATAGAGCAGACCCTCCTGAAGAGTGCCGGCAGCCTCCAGGAGATTGAAGCCATCCTCAGCCTGGGCGAGCTGCTCACGCAGGCGTATGTAACCGGCCCCGGGTTCCAGATCGGCTGCCATCAGACGCTGCTCAGCTCCTGCCGGCTCCAGCAGGTCGGCCGAAGCGATCAGATCGGTGGCCGGCAACCCCAGCGTCGCCCCCACGAAGCGCACATCGGCATCCAGCAGGCTCTCGGCCTCCAGCCGCTCACCATCCAGGTCGGTGGCGAGCGGTTTTCCGAAGCGCAGCCGCTGGCCACGACGCATCAGCTGGCGGGCCAGCCCGAGCGCCACGGCTGATTTGCCGCTGAAGGGTTCACAGGAGCCGACCAGCAGCGTTGGGGCCATCACTCAACCTCGCCGATGCTGCCGTCTGGCCTGGGAATCTAGGTCGTCTCCATCGGTCTTCCCTGTAACAGCCACGGCCAGAAGCTGTCGGGGAGTCCATCGCCGCCGGATTCCACCAGCCAGAGCACCACCTGATGACAGGCCAGCGGAAATCGGTAGGACATCTCCTCAGGCAGATGGGGGAAACGCAGCTGGCAGTTCAGGGTCTGGAGCGGGGCGGGTTCGCCGCTCCAGCTCAGCTCGTAAGCATGCCCACCGCCATCGCTGAGGCGGCGCACGCCCGTCAGCCTGCCTGCCGCCAGGATCTCCAGCGCCCTGATCAGCTGCTGCTCCCGACCCACGCCCCCGCAGTAGGGAGCGAACAGGGGCGCCAGGGGGAGGATTGGGGAAGTCCCTGCCATGGCCCAAGCTTGCTGGGCAGCCCGTCGACGCGCCAGCCTCCATGAGCGAGCCCACGCTGCAGCAGGCATCCGGCCCCGTTCCCTGCGTGGGAATCACGGGCGCCAGCGGCAGCCTGGGCCGGGAGCTGCTCCGGGCCTGGCACCGCCGTGGGGCCCGCCTGATCGCTTTCACCAGCACCACGGAGCCCCTGGAACTCGCTGATGCCCAGGGCCAGCCGATCCCGCTGCGTCAGGCGAGCTGGCAGGTGGGTGCGGAAGCGGAGCTGGCCCCGTGGCTGGCGGAGCTGGACGTGCTGGTGATCAACCACGGGGTGAACGTGCGTGGCCGTCGCGACGCTGCTGCGACAGGCCTCTCGCTTGAGGTGAATGCCCTCAGCGGCTGGCGCCTGCTGGAACTGTTCGCCGAACAGAGCGCAGGCCGCGACCCCCAGCGGCCGCCAGCGGAAGTGTGGGTGAACACGTCGGAGGCTGAGATCGAGCCGGCGTTCAGCCCGCTCTATGAGATCAGCAAGCGGCTGATGGGTCAGCTGCTCAGCCTGCGGGCCCTGGATCTGAGCCGTCGCGTCCGGATCCGTCGCCTGGTTCTCGGGCCGTTCCGCTCAGCCCTCAATCCGGTGGGATTGATGGGGGCCGGCTTCGTGGCCGATCAGATCCTGCTGCAGGCCCGACTCGGGCTGAATCTGATCATTGTGACGCCGAATCCCCTGGTTTACGTGCTGATGCCGCTGGCGACGCTCTCGCGCTGGCTGTACGGCTCCCTGCTCAGCCACGACTGAGCAGACGGTCAGAAGTCGCGGTCGGTGAGGATCTCACAGCCGTCGCTGGTCACCGCGATGGTGTGCTCCCACTGGGCCGAGAGGCTGCCATCCACGGTCACCACCGTCCAACGATCCCGGAGGGTGCGGCAGGACTTGGTGCCGGCATTGAGGATGGGCTCAACGGCCAGGGTCATGCCGGCGCGGAGCTTCATGTTCGGCAGGTCGCGGGTGCGGAAGTTGAACACGGAGGGCTCCTCATGGAGATTGCGACCCACTCCGTGCCCGGTGTAGTCCTCCACCACGCTGAAGCCATGAGCTTCCACGTGATCCTGAACAGCAGCAGCGATGTCGAGCAGGGTATTGCCGGCCCTGATCTGGGCCAGACCGCGCATCAGCGATTCCTGGGCCACCCGGGCCAGTCGCTGGGCCTCCTGGGGGGTTTCCTCGCCGACGCAGATCGTGATGCAGCTGTCGCCGTGGTAGCCGTCGAAATAGGCGCCGGTGTCTACCTTCAGCAGATCACCGGCCTGGATCACCCGCTTGCTGCTGGGAATGCCATGCACCACCTCGTGATTGATCGAGGCGCAGATGCTGGCGGGGAAGCCGTGATAACCCTTGAAGCTCGGAACCGCCCCCAGTTCGCGAATCCGACGTTCCGCATGGGCATCAAGGTCGCCGGTGGTGAGGCCCGGCGAGGCCAGTTCCTGGATCTCCCGCAGCACCGTGGCCACAATGCGACTGGCCTGGCGCATCGTGGCCAGCTCGCGCGCGCTCTTGATCTCAACACCCCGCCGGCTCTTCTGAATCCTCGGGCCGGTTTCGGTGACCACCGGGGCGGAGCCGGAGGCCCCGATACCTCTGCCGCCGCCGCCTTTCGCGCTGCTGGAAGGGGCAGGACGCTGACTGGTGGTGCTGCCCAGCAGATCTGCAAACAGATTCATCCGAGGCGCACCGGCACGTGAGTTCAAGTTATCAATGGCAGACGCATCACCGCTGGCCGGCAGGCCGGCTGCCTCCCTGATCCCCCCTCGCTCACTGCAGGCCTCTCTGCGTCAGGCCCATGCCGCCCTGGCTCCCTTGGTGGTGCTGCCCCTGGCGATCACGGTGCTGAGCGGCACGAGCTACCGGCTTCTGCGCGACTGGGGAGGACTGAGCCGCGATCAGGCCCACTGGCTGATGGTGCTGCACGAGGGGGAATGGCTGCAGAACTGGTTCGGGCCTCACGGGGAAACGGCGTATGTGCTGCTCAATGGCCTGGGGCTGCTCTGGATGCTCATCACCGGAGCCTCGATGGCGATCGCCCAGCTGCGCCGGCGTCTTGGCAGCCGCTGACAGCCTGGCCGGTACACTCCTTGTTTGGCCGAAAAGCAAGAGCCCCTTCGAGATGGCAGACGAGATGGCAGCAGACCAGAAGGCCGCAGATGAGATGGCAGCCGCGGACGTGACAACTGATGAGGTGGCCAGCGAAGAGGTCACTGTCACCCCAGTGGCGGCGCAGCCCAAGGCCGCTGCCGCACGCAAGCTCACGGCCCGTGAACTGATCGCCGCCTTCGAGGCCGACCAGCTCAAGAGCGACCTGCCGGACATCTACGTAGGAGACACGGTGAAGGTTGGTGTCCGCATCCGGGAAGGCAACAAGGAGCGGGTCCAGCCCTATGAGGGTGTGGTGATCGCGATGCGCCACGGGGGCCTCAACGAAACGATCACCGTGCGCAGAATCTTCCAGGGGGTAGGCGTGGAGAGGGTTTTCATGCTGCACAGCCCCCAGGTGGCCTCGGTGAAGGTTGAGCGGCGCGGTAAGGTGAGGAGGGCGAAGTTGTTCTACCTGCGGGACCGTGTGGGTAAAGCCACCCGGGTCAAGCAACGCTTCGACCGCTGAGGCTCAGGCCTCAGAACGTTCGGGGACATCGGCCTTGCGCCGTTAGTTCAGTTGGTAGAACGCAGGTCTCCAAAACCTGATGTCGGGGGTTCAAGTCCTCCACGGCGCGTTCGATGTCCCCACTTGCTGTTTCATGGTTCCG
>JAYKGZ010000107.1:0-95876 GCA_035284925.1 Cyanobacteriota bacterium
CGGATGGCCCGGCTGCTCCTTCAGCATCTTCAGGCAAAAGGTTGTCGAGGGGTTCTGCTGTTGAACCGCACGGTGGCCCGGGCCGAACTGCTCGCCGCCGGATTCCCCGATCTACCGGTGCAATGCCGACCCTTGCAGGAACTCGACCATTGTCTGAGCACCTGTTCCCTGGTCTTCACCAGCACGGGAGCTGAAGAGCCGATCATCACGGCCCCGCGCCTGGCAGGCCTGAACCGCCGCAGCTCCCTGATGCTCATCGACATCGGTGTTCCCCGTAACATCAGTGCGGACACGGGAAATCTGCCAGGTGTCCAGTTCTTTGACGTCGACGACCTCCAGGAGGTCGTCACGCGCAATCAGGAAGCCCGCCGGGAGCTCGCCCACGAAGCGGAGAGCCTGCTTGAGGAGGAGTCAAGGGTTTTTCTGGAATGGTGGGATGGGCTAGAGGCCGTTCCTGTGGTGAACCGCCTTCGCCGCCAGCTCGAGGAGATCCGTGAGCAGGAGCTTCAGAAGGCTCTGAGTCGCATGGGGCCCGACCTTTCGGCCAGGGAACGCAAGGTGGTGGAAGCCCTGAGCAAGGGGATCATCAACAAGGTGCTCCACACCCCCATGACGAAGCTGAGGGCCCCCCAACCACGCAGTCAGCGCCACAACGCCATGCGGGTGCTTCACGATCTGTTTGAACTGCAGGAAGGCGCCGGTGACTCCTGAGGATTCATCCCGGGGCAGGCCGTCCAGGTCGCGCAGTGTTCTCTGCAACAGTTCATGCCGTCACTGGGATTAGGACTCGCCTAGCGGCAATCCTCTCCTCTACGGTCGGCCCACACCGTCCCCAGCTGGTCCTGCTATGAAAAGAGTCCTGGCGATCATTCTTGGCGGCGGTGCCGGCACCCGGCTCTACCCCCTGACCAAGATGCGGGCCAAGCCCGCCGTTCCACTGGCAGGCAAGTACCGCCTCATCGACATTCCGGTCAGCAACTGCATCAACTCAGAAATCAATAAGATTTATGTGTTGACCCAGTTCAATAGTGCATCGCTGAACCGACATCTCACGATGACCTACAACCTCTCGGCCGGCTTCGGTCAGGGGTTCGTCGAGGTGCTGGCTGCTCAACAGACCCCTGACAGTCCGAGCTGGTTTGAGGGCACGGCCGACGCCGTACGGAAATACCAGTGGCTGTTCCAGGAGTGGGATGTGGATCACTACGTGATCCTCTCCGGCGATCAGCTCTACCGGATGGACTATGCCCAATTCGTGCATCACCACATCGCGACGGGGGCAGATCTGACTGTTGGTGCTCTCCCGGTTGATCCCGTTGCGGCAGAGGGCTTCGGCCTGATGCGGACGGATGGGGTTGGCCGAATCCAGGAATTCCGTGAAAAGCCCAAGGGTGCGGAGCTTGAAGCGATGAAGGTGGATACCCAGGAGCTGGGTCTCTCCCCTGAGGAGTCACAGAAACGTCCCTACCTGGCGTCGATGGGGATCTATGTGTTCAGTCGTAACACGTTGTTTGATCTCCTCAACAGCCTCCCGGGCGCCACTGATTTCGGGAAGGAAATCATCCCGGCTTCGCTTGCCCGTGGCGACAGGCTCCAGAGCTTCTTGTTTGATGATTACTGGGAAGATATCGGTACGATCGGGGCATTCTTCGAGGCCAATCTTGCTCTCACACAGCAACCCACGCCACCCTTCTCATTTTATGATGAGAAATTTCCAATCTATACACGGCCACGCTATCTGCCACCCAGCAAGATGCAAGATACCCAGGTGACAGAATCGATCATTGGAGAAGGGTCACTGCTTAAGTCCTGCAGCATTCATAAGTGTGTGCTCGGGATCCGAACCCGTGTTGAGGATGAGGTGGTGCTACAGGAAACCCTTGTTATGGGAGCGGATTTCTTTGAGTCCACGGAGGACCGGCTGGCCCTGCACGAGCGCGGAGGAATTCCCGTGGGGATTGGCAGAGGCACAACGGTGAAACGTGCCATCCTTGACAAGAATGTGCGTATCGGCAGCAATGTGTCGATCGTAAACAAAGATCGCATTGAGGAAGCAGACCGACCCGAGCTGAGCTTCTACATCCGCAATGGGATCGTGGTTGTGGTCAAAAATGGAACAATCCCAGATGGCACGGTGATCTGAATCTTCCATGGCTTCGCCGATGGGCGATTCCTGACCATTCTCAGGCGGTTGTGACGGAATTTCCATCATTGCTGGGCAGTGCTGCCGCGACTGGTCACACTGAATTCAGTGACAGATGCTGCAGGCACCCAATCCCATGGGCAAGGCACATTTCGGCCTGATCGGCCTCGGAGTGATGGGCGAGAACCTCGTCCTCAACGCCGAGCGCAATGGCTTTTCCAGTGTGGTCTACAACCGCACCTACGCCAAGACGGAGGAGTTCCTGGCCGGCCGTGGAGCAGGTCGCGACATCGTGGGCGCCAGGACCCTTGAGGACTTCGTGGCCAGTCTTGAGCGGCCACGTCGCATCCTGATGATGGTGAAGGCTGGCCAGCCCGTGGATGACACCATCGACCAGATCGCCCCGTACCTCGAGGAGGGTGATCTGTTGATCGATGGGGGGAACTCGCTTTACACCGATACCGAGCGGCGTGTTTCCATGCTGGAAAGCCGTAGCTTCGGCTACATCGGGATGGGTGTCAGTGGTGGTGCCAAAGGCGCACTGGAAGGTCCGAGCATGATGCCTGGCGGCACCCGAGCCGCTTATGACGCTATTGAATCCCTGGTCCGCAAGATGGCGGCCCAGGTGGAGGACGGCCCCTGTGTCACCTACATCGGTCCTGGTGGTGCCGGTCACTTCGTGAAGACCGTTCACAACGGAATCGAATACGGGATCGAGCAGGTGCTCGCCGAGGCCTACGACCTGATGAAGCGGTCGGCTGGTCTCACCGGTGTTCAGATGGCCGATGTGCTCGCTGCCTGGAATGAAACCGAAGAGCTGAGTTCTTTTCTGGTGGAGATCACCGAGCTCTGCCTGCGGGCCACCGATCCCGAAAGCGGTGCGGAGCTCGTGGAGTTGATCGTCGATGCCGCTGGACAGAAGGGTACCGGCTTGTGGACGGTGATCAGTGCGCTGGAGATGGGAGTACCGGTGCCGACGATCTACGCGGCCCTGAATGCCCGGGTGCTCAGTTCAATGCGGCAGGAACGTCTTGCTGCCGAATCGATCATCCCTCCTCCGGCCCCGGCTTCGATCAGTCTCGGGCGCCCCGCCGATGCCATGGCTCCCCTTTTCGATGCCTGTGTGCTCGCCAGTGCAGCCAGTTATGCCCAGGGGATGGCCCTGCTTCAGGTGGCCTCAGCTGAGCACAACTACAACCTCGACCTCTCCTCGATCGGGCAGATCTGGAAGGGGGGCTGCATCATCCGCGCGCGACTCCTGCAGCGGATCCAGGATGCCTACACGGCCAACCCCGCCCTCCCCAATCTGTTGGTGGATCCTTGGTTCGCCGATCAGGTGAATCGCCGCTTGCCAGGCTTGCGACAGGTTGTGGCCGGGGCTGCCATGGCAGGGATCCCTCTCCCTTGCCTGAGCAGTGCCCTCGACTACATCGACAGCTACCGCTCGGGCCGCTTGCCCCAGAATCTCGTTCAGGCCATGAGAGATTGCTTCGGAGCCCACACATACGAGCGCCTCGATAAGCCCGGTGCGTTCCACACCGAGTGGATGGCGTGAGCCAAGTCTCGATGGAGCCCATCTACCGTCTCGAAGTTGTCGCTGATCCGGCCCTGCTCGCCCGCCGGGCAGCTGAGCACATCGCCACTGTGATCGATCTGGTTCTCGATCAACGAGATCGCTGTCAGATCGCCTTGGCCGGAGGAAGCACCCCGGCCAAGGCCTATAGCCGCCTTGGCCAGGAACATCTGCCTTGGGAACGGGTGGATGTGCTGCTTGGGGATGAACGCTGGGTGCCTGCCAGCGACCCTGCCAGCAATGCCCGACTCCTGGCGACGACCCTCCTGGCGGATGGACCCGGCGCCAGGGCCCGGTTCCATCGGGTACCAACGGAACTGCCGACGGCGCAGGCCTCCGCCGAGGCTTTCGAAACAGTGGTGCAACAACTCTGCAGCGGCGCTCCCCCGGTCTTCGACCTGATCCTGCTTGGACTGGGCGACGATGGCCACACCGCTTCGTTGTTCCCCGGCACCGCCGCCACCAAGGTGATGGATCGGTCGGTCACGGTGAGCGAAGGAAAGGGGATGGAGCGGATCACGCTTACGGCTCCGGTGCTCAGTGCTGCGCGGCAGGTGGTGTTTCTGGTCAGCGGGGAAGGCAAGCGGGAAGCATTGCGCCGCCTGCTGGATTCAGCGGAATCCCCGGAACGCACACCCGCCAGGCTGGTGAAACCCCACGCACCTGTTCTGGTTCTTGCGGATGCGGCGGCAGCTGGAGATCGTTCCGCGGCAACCTGAGCTGCTGAACGTCACCCCAGGGTCATGGAACAACATCAAGATTTCGCTGAGCACCAGCAGGCCATGACGCCTCGGCCTCTGGTGGCTGGGGATGGGTTCTCCGGCTGGACCACCCTGAACGACACGATCATGGGTGGACGGAGTTCGGGTCGTTGCCAGCCAGGTTCAGACGGCCTGCTGATGGAAGCTGACGTGGTGGAAGAAGGAGGTGGGTTCGTGAGCTGTCGGTCCTCCGACTACTTTCCGCCCCTCGACCTGAGCGGGTCGCGAGGTCTGACCCTGTTTCTGGATGGTGACGGACGTCGCTATAAGTTGGCCATCGCCTGCGCTGACAGGGTCACCGGCCTGGCGGAGCTGATCCCCGGTGGGCTCCGCTGGGTGGTGGAGTTCGATACGAACCCGGCTGGGACCACCCGGGTGGAATTGCCGTTTCAGCGGCTCACACCCAGCGTGAGGGCCCGGCCGCTCGGCCTGCCGATTCGCTTCGACCCGCAGCGCATTCAGAGGGTGCAGATCCTCCATTCCAGATTCAACGACAGCGGCGGACTCAATCCGGGGTTTCGACCCGGACCCTTGCGTCTGCTGATTCGACGGATCGAAACCCTCCCATGAGTTCGGACGCCGACCTGGCTGATCCTGTTCGGGTTCCACGGCTGGAGCAACTGGCCCGTGTCGCCGACCTGTGCCTGAAGCCAAGGATCCATGCCGTGCGCCTGATTCAGCCGGCCCCGCCAGACCAGCAGCTCGATTGCACGATCCGGCTCGAGGCACGCAATGACGCAGGAGAACGTCTGCCTGAGCACGACCTAGAACTGGAACTGTTCCATAGTGGTAATCGGCTCACCATCATGATGAGCTGGGTGGCAGACCCAGAAACTCCCATGCTCTGGTACGGCAACCACCCGGTGTGGATGCAGGGCAAAAGCGGTGAGCCTTGCCCCAGGCCAGAGGGAGGACTCCCTCTAGAGGCCCTGTGTCGGCGCCTGCTGGCCCTTCTGGCAAGCGGGTGAGCTGGACTCAGTTCGGTGTCGCGAGTGAGGGGCGCAAATTCTGCAGACCCTTCAGAAACATCGGAATGAATTGCTCCATCAACTGTTCAGGCTTGTCTTCGAGGACCCTCTTGAAAGCCATGACCCTCGATTTCTGAAGATCGGGAGAGAGCAGGGACTGCGGGATTCGCTCCAGGAGATATCCGGGGCGCTCCCAGACTGGAAGGGTGTTGGCGATCTCCACCAGGTTGCCAAGACGCCTGAGTTCAGCTCCGGCCGTGATGTCCATGCCGGCTTCGAAGGCGGCATGCTCGATCATGGCGTACTTGCGCTTGGCGGCATTGACCCGGACTCGATGCTCAGGACTCTGACTTGCAATCCTGCCCAGCCAGCGACTGCCCCAGCTCACATGAGCAGCTTCCTCCGGCAGGATCCGCTCGATCACCTCACGGATCCGGGTGTTTTCGGGGCTGGCCGGAGCCTGCCGCAGGGCGGTGATGTGGGCCGAGAATGCCTGACAGCCACGCTTTTCGGTGGCGTTGATCGAAGCAAGCGCAGCGATCAAGCCGTCTTCCTGCTGCACCGCATCTCCACTCATGTCGAGAAGGCGGTTGAGTTCATCGATGTAAGAACCGCTGTCAGGGGTGCCAATCTCCTCTCCGAGCTCGTAGAGCAGATCGGTGAGCCAGGCGGCATGCCGTGCCTCATCGCTCACATGGTGCGAAAGTTCACGGGCAAGCTCTCTGGGCTTGCCGTTGAGAGCTTCGATCAGGCTGGTGAGCTCGAGACAGGAACGCTGTTCGTTGAAGCGGTAGCTGTTGAGAAAGAGAACCTGAAGTTTGCGCTCCTTCACCACTTCAGCCATCACCTCCCGGGGTCCGACGGTGTTCAGGATCTTCCTGGGGTACGTGACGGCCATCGCGATCTGGAGGTCGGTTAAGCAGATCGTAACCACCATCCCAGGGCTACCGCAGCCAGAGACTTTCAGAGATCCACCCTGTCGGTGATGGCTCCAAGGCTGCTGCTGCTCACCTGACGGGCATATTTGCCGAGCACGCCGGTCTGATAGCGGGGTTCGGGCTTGCTCCAGCGCTCCCGCCTGGCCTGGAGCTCACTGGGAGCCACGTTCAGTTGAAGCAAGAGCTGGTTCGCGTCCACGGTGATGCTGTCGCCTTCCTGCACAAGCGCGATGGCGCCACCAACGGCTGCCTCGGGAGCCACATGACCCACCACCATGCCGTAAGTACCGCCGGAGAAACGCCCATCGGTGATCAGAGCCACCGAATCCCCAAGACCTTCTCCGATAATCGCTGCGGTGGGTGCCAGCATCTCGCGCATGCCAGGGCCACCCACCGGCCCTTCGTAGCGGATCACCACCACGTCACCAGGGTTGATCTGCTTGGCCAGAATGGCCGCCAGGGCATTCTCTTCGCTTTCAAACACCCGTGCCGGGCCAGTGATCACAGGATTCTTCACACCGCTGATCTTGGCGACACTGCCTTCTTCGGCCAGATTCCCCTTCAGGATCGCCAGATGGCCCTTGCTGTAGAGCGGCTGACTCAGCGGGCGAATCACATCCTGCCCCGCGGGGGGCTCCCGAGGTACATCCGCCAGCAGCTCCCGAAGCGTCAGTCCCTGCACGGTGAGGCAGTCGCCATGGAGGAGTCCTGCGTCGAGGAGCAGTCTCATCACCTGGGGAATCCCCCCGGCCTGATGGAGTTCCACCGTGACATAACGACCGCTTGGCTTGAGATCGCAGATCACGGGTACCCGCTGCCGGATTCGTTCAAAGTCGTCGATGCTGAGATCAACACCCGCTGTGCGTGCCACGGCCAGCAGGTGAAGCACCGAGTTTGTTGAACCTCCCAGGGCCATGATCACGCTGATGGCGTTTTCAAAGGCCGCCATGGTGAGCAGGTCACGGGGGCGGATATTGTTCTCAATCGCCTGCACCAGCACCTCGGCTGATCGGGCGGCGCTATCGGCCTTCTCGCTGTCCTCCGCCGCCATGGTGGAGCTGTAGGGCAGGCTGAGCCCCATCACCTCAAAGGCGGCACTCATCGTGTTGGCGGTGAACATCCCGCCGCAGCTTCCCGCCCCTGGGCAGGCATTTTTTTCAATGGCCGTCAGTTCTTCCAGGCCGATACGTCCGCCGCTGTACTGGCCAACAGCCTCAAACGCGCTCACAACGGTGAGATCGCAAGCCCCGAGTTTTCCAGGTTTGATCGTTCCTCCATAAACAAAGACTGATGGAATGTTCATGCGCGCCATCGCCAGCATCGCTCCGGGCATGTTCTTGTCACAGCCCCCGATGGCCAGAAGACCGTCCATGCTCTGGGCATTGCAGGCCGTCTCAATCGAATCGGCGATCACTTCACGGCTCACCAGGGAGTACTTCATCCCCTCCGTACCCATCGAGATGCCATCACTCACCGTGATGGTGCCGAACATCTGGGGCATGGCTCCAGCAGAACGGGCTGCTTCCTCAGCCCGGCGGGCCAGATCATTCAGCCCCAGGTTGCAAGGGGTGATGGTGCTGAATCCATTGGCGATCCCGACGATCGGTTTGCTGAAGTCGGCATCCCCGAAACCCACCGCCCGGAGCATGGCGCGATTGGGTGAGCGCTGGATTCCCTGGGTGATGGCAGCTGAGCGGAGCATGGGCAGCGGCGATGGCGGTGCGAAAAACCTACCGATGCACCGGCCGGTTCGTCGCCACTCAGCCTCCAGCCGTCAGACTCTCAAGCTGGCGACGAACATCGTCGATCGCCTGGTTGAGCTGGTGCACCTTGTCGTGCAGATCCCGTTCGGGCATGGGCCGCGGTGGAGGAGCATCCGGCACGGGCTGGCGATCAGCCTGAGAAGCGCGACCGCCCTGGCGGCGCCGGTCGGCCTCGGACAGCAGCCACCACGCCAGACCGGCAGCACCCAGCACGGCACCGGCCATGGCACTGAGCAGCACTGTGGAGCTGCCACCGCGGCTGGAGGAGTCGGCCATGAATCGAAGACTGATGCCAACTCACACTAGTCAGGGCCGTCGAAGAGACGTTTCTCAGGCTCTCCGATTCCCGGCACGATCTGCCCGTGCCGGTTCAGCTCGGCATCGATGCAGGCCGTGTAGATGCTGAGATCGGGAAACGACTCACCGAGGAGCCTGAGGCCCGGACTGGCGCAGACGCAGGTAATCACCCGCAGCCGCGGTCCGCTCACACCGAGGCTCCGAAGACGTTCCAGAACAAGCGCAAGGCTGGCCCCGCTAGCCACCTGGGAGGTGAAGACCAGGACCCCCATCCGAGACTGGATGGGGGCTGGTAGCGCATCCAGATACCAGTCAGCTTCGGCCGTGGGCGCGCGGCGGCTGACGCCGACATGGGCCACACGGGCGCTGGGCAGCACCGTCTGCGCGCCCTGCCAGAGGCCAAGGCCGGAGCGCAGCATCGGCACGGCCAGAAGAGGCACCGCCGGATCCACCACCTTCCCTTCGGCCGTTCCGGAGGGGGTGGTGATCGAGACCGGTTGATGGGGCAACCACTCGCGGATGGCCTCGTAGGTGAGCCAGCGTCCGAGCTCCCCCATGGCGGCCGCGTACAACGGGAAAGGGGTGTTGGCGTCCCGCAGCATGCTCAGCCAGTGGCCGATCAGTGGATGCGGGGGCACCACCACCCGCAGGCTCATGGCCATGACTGCCATAACTTGAGCGCCCACCGTAAAACCAGGCCATGGCCCCTCTGATTGCCGCGTTCCGCCGACTCTGCCGCCGTGGCTTGCTCAGCCTTCTGATCTGCCTCTGCACAGCAACCGTCATCGGCTGGCAACCAGCGGGGGCCTGGGCCATCACAGCACCCGAATTGAGGGGGCAACGGGCGTTGCAGGATCTTCAGCCCGATATGCAGGGACGCAATCTTCAGCAGCAGGAATTCCTGAAGGCCACGTTGACCGGGTTCAATCTGAGCGACACCGACCTGCGAGGGGCCGTGTTCAATTCCAGCGACCTCCAGAACGCCGATCTCCACGGAGCGGACCTGGAGGACGCGGTGGCCTTCGCGACCCGCTTTGATGGCAGCGATCTCTCCGGTGCGGTGCTTCGCAACGCCATGCTCATGCAGAGCCGGTTCAAGGGAGCTCGCATTGAGGGGGCCGACTTCACGGATGCTGTTCTCGACCTGCCGGAGCAGAAGGCCCTCTGTCTGAGGGCTGCGGGGATCAATCCCCGCACGGGGGCTGCAACTCGCGAGAGTCTCGGTTGCCGGTGACCCGGCCCGACTACCATCGTGGGGCCGGTTCCGGTGGTGATCAGCTGCCGGAGGAAACGGGGAAAGACCGGTGCAAGGCCGGCGCTGTCCCGCAGCTGTGAAGGCCTCGCCCCCGAGGCCCAGCCAGAACGCCCGCCGGTGCTCCTCCTGCTCGCGGCGCGGACCGAATCCATGACTTTCAAAAAGATCGGCCTCACGGGTGCGATCGGCCTGGCCGTGATGCTGCTGCTGCTGGATAGGCATCCTGCTCAGGCCCATCACCTCATCGAGATCCTTGCTCTGCCGGTCACTCCCCTGAATGGGCTGATCAGCGGTCTGGCGCATCCTGTGATCGGCCCCGACCATCTGGTGTTTCTTCTGGCTCTCTCGCTCGTGGGGCTGAGAGCCCAAGCCCGTTGGATGCTCGGCCTCCTGCTTCTCGGATTGCTCGGCGCTGTGGCAGGAGTCCTGCTCCCAGGTCTGCCGGGCACTGAGCTGCTCCTGGCTCTCAGTCTTGCGATCGAAGCACTGGTGGTGCTCGGCCGTCTTCCTTCTGCGGTCCTGCTTCCCACCATGGTGCTGCACGGTTACGGGCTGAGCATTCCCGCTCTGGGATGGAATTCCATGCCCTTGGCCACCTATCTGCTTGGTCTTCTGATCAGCCAGGGACTGTTGTTAGCCCTCGCCCTGGTTGTCCTCCAGAAGGCTGCTGCCACCCTCAGGCCGAGAGGGCGCTACCTGTTGGCCGGCCTGCTGATGGCCATCTCCACGGCAGGCACCCTCGTTGCAGTCCTGGCTTGATGACGACCACTGCACCCCCACGTCGACTCCCCGTGACGGTGGTGACCGGCTTTCTTGGCGCCGGCAAGACCAGTCTGCTGCGCCATCTGCTGCTCCGCAGCGGTCAGCGCCTGGCCGTGCTGGTGAACGAGTTCGGGGAACTTGGGATCGACGGTGATCTCCTCCGTAGCTGCGGTTTCTGCCCGGATCAAGACCTCGATGGCCGTCTGGTGGAACTCGCCAACGGTTGCCTCTGCTGCACCGTTCAGGAGGACTTTGTCCCCACCATGGAGCAGCTCCTGGCTCGGGCCGATCAGCTCGATGGAATCCTGGTGGAAACCAGTGGCCTGGCCCTTCCGGAGCCCTTGATTGCGGCGTTCCGTTGGCCGGCGATCCGCCACCGCACCCGGGTGCATGGCATCGTCACCGTGGTGGATGGGGAAGCCCTGGCCGGCGGAGCCGTGGTGGCTGACCCGGACAGCCTTGAGCATCAGAGACAGCAGGATCCAAGCCTTGACCATGCCAGTGCCATTGAGGAGCTGTTCGAAGAACAACTGGAAGTTGCCGACCTTGTCGTGGTCAGTCGGGCTGATCGGATCGATTCACAAGGCTTTGAGCGCGTGCGGGCACGGGTTAGCGCCGTCACCCGCCCTGGAACGCCGGTGGTGGCTGTGGAGCGGGGGGCCCTGGATCCTGCCCTGGCGCTTGGCATTGATCCATCGGGACGCGACAGAACCAACGAGGACCACGACCACGACCACGACCACGAGCATTCCCATGTGGCGATTGAGGCCCTGGCCCTGGAGCTGCCGGGATCTTTCGAGCGTGATGCGCTGGAGCGCACCCTTCTTGAGCTGATCCGCCGTGGGGGCCTGGTGCGTGTCAAGGGCCGTCTCTGGCAGCAGGGCAAGGCTTTACCGCTTCAGATCCAGGCCGTTGGCCCCCGCCTTGACTGCTGGTATGAGACCTCCCCAGGAAGCGCCCACGCCCCTGGATTTGAGCTGGTTTTTCTCGGTTTCCAGCTGAATCGCTCCGAGATTGAACAGCGCCTGCAGGAGCTCGTTGGTTCAGGCCCTCTGTGATCTTCAGTCGAGTGGGATCGGCCCCCTGGCGCAGACACCATCCCAGCAGAGGGCAGCATCCGCGCTCCAACTGACGTCGACGTTCTGCCACTGGGTCTCCTTCCCCTGGCGCATGGCAATGCCGCCACGGCCGTCATGACGGAATTCCACCGTCTGCGTCCCGGCCTGAATCCACCAGTGCAGACCGACGCTTTCAACCCTCATCGTGCAGCGTGTCCAAGTCCCGCTCCCCAGCCGACATTCCAAGGGAACGGATTGTTCAGCCATAGCCGGCAGTCCTGCTAGAGCTCCGAGCCCGAGTGGAAGAATCATGGCCAGGTGGGCGAGCACCGGGTGGGACGGGCATCTGTCACCAAATTGCTCAGGGGATGGCTGGATGCACCAGCCGCCTGCCAGGATTTAACAAACCTCCAAGAGCCAGGGTGCCCCAGTTCAAGGCGCGTGTTCATGTATCGCTCCGACCATCGGTGCTGGATCCGGCCGGTGAAGCCACCAGGGCCGCCGCTGCCCGCCTGGGGGTCAGCGGCCTCAACAGCCTGCGCATCGGGAAGGCGATCGATGTGGAGCTTGAGGCGGCAGATCAGGCCAGCGCTCAGAAGTCGATCGAAATGTTGAGCGAACGGCTACTCGCCAATCCGGTGATTGAGAACTGGCAGCTTGAGCAGCTGGAAGCCGTTGCGGAGACGATGGCCTGATGATGACGCCGGCCGTGGGCATCGTTGTCTTTCCCGGATCCAATTGTGACCGGGATGTGCGTTGGGCCTTGGAAGGCTGCCTGCAGATTCCGTGTCGGTACCTCTGGCATGAGGAGCAGAACCTTTCAGGTCTTTCAGCCATTGTGGTTCCTGGGGGGTTCAGCTATGGCGATTACCTGCGTTGTGGAGCGATTGCCAGGTTTTCACCTGTCCTCGAGGCAGTGAAGCAATTTGCTGAGGCGGGTGGTGCGGTTCTTGGGATCTGTAATGGCTTTCAGATCCTCACGGAAATGGGCCTGCTCCCCGGCGCCCTGACACGCAATAGCAAGCTCCATTTCGTTTGTGAAACAGCAGCTCTATCGGTCTACCCTGGAAAGTGTCTGTGGCTTCAAGATTATGAGCAGGGAGAAACGATCAATCTGCCTATTGCCCACGGAGAAGGTCGCTACCACTGCAATAAAAACCAGGAGGTGTCACTCGAAGCAGGAGGACAGGTTGTGCTCCGCTATCAAAACAATCCGAATGGTTCCACCGCTGACATTGCCGGGATTACCAATGAGGCTGGGAATGTGCTCGGTCTGATGCCTCACCCTGAGCGCGCCTGTGATCGGATGATTGGAGGCATTGATGGTCAACGCCTGTTAGCAGGTGTGCTCAAAAAAAAGGGGGCATAAGCCCCCCACCCATTGTGTTAAGTGATGACCGACGAGATCAGTTGACGGCCGCGAAGAAATCCTTCGACTTGACTGGGTCGGGATTCATGGTTTTCTCACCGGGTTGCCAGTTGGCGGGGCAAACTTCATCCGGATGGCTCTGAACGTACTGGAAGGCCTGAAGAACTCGCAGTGTTTCATCAACACTTCGGCCCACCGGAAGATTGTTGATCGTGCTGTGCATGATCACGCCTTCAGGATCAATGATGAAAAGACCCCTAAGTGCGATGCCGGCATCCTCGTCGAGCACTTCATAAGCCCGCGCGATCTCTTTCTTGAGATCAGCTACCAGTGGGTATTTGCACTCGCCAAGGCCACCATCCTTGCGGGCCGTCTGTACCCAGGCGAGGTGACTGAACTGGCTGTCCACCGAGATGCCGAGAACTTCTGTGTTGCGGCTGGTGAAATCAGCGTAGCGATCCGAGAAGGCAGTGATTTCAGTCGGGCAGACGAAGGTGAAGTCGAGGGGATAGAAGAAAAGAACGACATATTTGCCGCGATATTGCGACAGCGTGACCGTCTGGAATTCCTGATCTACCACCGCTGTCGCCGTGAAGTCGGGAGCCTGCAGGCCAACGAGTCTGGTCATGATGGGTAACGAAGGAATGAACTGAACCTGGGGCCCACCCGGGTGGCAAGCCCAAGGGAGCGCCCCTGAACTGTCCGAACTCGGATCGACTACCAGTTAGCCGCAGCAACCTATCACAGGCCAGGCGGAGGGTGTGGCACCCTCCAGGCCATAGGCTTGAGGTCATTGAAGCTGGGGGCGCACCGCGATCATGGCCTGGGATCCAACCGTGCTTCGCAAATACAACACCACGGGGCACTTCCGGCTGCTGAATCAGTTGCGTGGCGAGCTCAGGGACAACCCCCTGTTGCGCCCGAAACAGGGAGAGACCGTTGGCGAGGCCAATCGCAGCCGTGCTCTGCGTCGCCTGCTTGAAGGCCGTACCGCGGCTTCAGGTCGGGGAAGACGGAGTCAACCCTCGGCCGCGATACCGGCTTCTGGGGTGGCAACCGACCCGAGCCTCCCCCAGTCCCCGGATGGCCTGAGCGGTTAGCAACAGGCCCATGAACCCCAACCCTCAGCTTCAAGGCTGGGGCTTCCCGTCACGAGGGTACGCCTCGCGCATGGGACCGAATTCGGCGAACTCCAACATCACGGATGGTCGGCCTGAGCGTCGGACCTGCACCAGACCCAGCGGGGTGACCCTTCCGATCACAGGATCGAAAGGCCGCGTATGGAGCGGCTGGTTGGGATCCACCGGAGCAAAGATCACACCCTGCTTGCCCTTGAACCCCCCGGGCGGATCCCAGAAGGCGAATCCCAGGGCATTGCCGCCAAACACCGTGAAGCGGGCGTCTGTGCACCCGTTCAGGGCTCCGGCCAGATAGCCAGGCATTTCCCAGCGGTAGGAAGCGATCACATCGGCCTTGCAGAGAGCCTTCCAGAGCTTGGGATCATTCTTCAGCGCTGCTCGCAGATCCTCCGGAGTCATCAGTTGGGAAGAGGGGTCGTTCTGGGTTTGAACCAGTGGCTCCAGCAGACCGAATCGGATGTGCGCTGCTGCGAAGAGCAGGATCGGAGGCAGCAGGCCCAGAGAGATCCAGCGCGAAAAGCGAAGTGGCCAGCGTTTCCACTCCCGTCGCGCCAGCCAGTCGCCGGCAAGGGGAAGCAGCATCCACCAGGCTGGAACCAACCAGCTGGTCATCACCTGCATGCGTCCGGCCAGAAGCACGAACACCACCACCTGGGGCCAGACAATCCAGCGCAGGGTTGTAGCCACGTCTGGCTCCATGGCCGCACGGCCACGCTCCGGCCAGAGCATCCGCACCAGCAGCAGAAAGAACGTGGGGAAGAGAACTCCCACCTGGGTAAGGATGAACAGCAGAGATCCAAGGGGATCGAACTGGATCCCGCTGCCGGTGCGTCCGTACTGGAACTGAAACGACACCCATCCGTTCTGAATATTCCAGATCCAGAGTGGACTGGCGGCCATCATCCAGACCAGGACGGTGAGCCACGGCCAGGGTCGCCCGAGGGCCCGGCGATTCTCCTGGCGACGCAGAGACGCGGCCAGAAGTGCCGGGAGGATCAGCAGGGCGTGGTACTTGCTGATCGTGATCGCTCCGAGGATGATTCCAAGACCCACGGCATCCCCGGCGGAGCCGGGCATGATCCTGGGATGACGTGAGAGCCACCAGAGCAGAAACGCCAGGGCCAGAACCAGCGGGCTGTCCGGCAGCAGGAACACACCTCCACAGAGGAACAACAGGGGACAGAAGGTGCCCACAACCACGGCCCAGAGAGCGGCCCTGGGGTTGAACCAGCGCTCTGTTGCCTTCTGCAGAAGCCAGAGGGCCAGGGTGTAGCTGAGGATCGAGGGGGTGCGGAGCGCCAGCGGGACTGTGCCAAGCCGTTGACCCAGCCAGGACCAGACACCCACTCCCATGGGGTGGTCGTAGTAGCTGAGGCTTGGATTCAGCCCATAAAAGAAGTAATACGACTCATCAAATCCAGACGGGAGCAGCGCCGCAACCAAGCACCGAAACAGCAGTCCCCCCAGTAGCAGGGTCTCAGCTGGAGCCAGCGGCCACGACGCCGAACGTTTCTGAGCCACCGCTGGCTGCTGCTCGAGGGTCATACGCCGATGAATCGTCAGGGGAGAGTGGGGAAAAAGAAACAGTGGCGGGCTGAACAGGCCCACGCTGCGGAGAACCCTGTTAGACGCTGAAGAATAGTATTGGTGGCGACACGAGAGCCTCCGCCTCCCCCGGGGTCAGGAGGCTCCTCTCTTCGAGGAGGTTGGATGGCCGACGAGCGCACGGGGTTTCGCTATCACGTTGGCGATGCCGTGGTGAAGGTGAACCGTCAGGGTCGATCCCGCCGTGGCTGGATCATGGCGAAGGTCGAGCAGAAGAATTCACGGGGGACACGCATGCCCGCTTATGTGATCCGATGGAGGGACAGTGAGCGGCCCGAAAGGGTCCTTCAGCACATGCTGATCAACGACCCAGACCCAACGCCTCCGGATGAGCCCGGGATCCTCTTGGCGCCCATTCCCGAAAAGTTGTTAGTCGGTTGAGTGAAAGTGAAGATGGCTCGGGGGAGACTTGAACTCCCGACCTTGGGGTTATGAATCCCACGCTCTAACCAGCTGAGCTACCGAGCCAGGTTCGATCGGGCGGGACTGAGCTGAGAGGGAAGCTCAGAAGATCCAGCCAGCCCGATCCGACTTTGGGACTTTATCAGGCGCGAGGCGGAAGGAAGCCGAGCGGGTTGACGGCTCCTCTTTCCGGTGGATGAATCTCGAAGTGGAGATGGGGTCCGGTACTACGCCCAGTGCTTCCCATCTGGGAAATGCTCTGCCCCTGATGGACGTCCTCACCCTCGCGCACCAGAAGGCGGCTGTTGTGGGCATAGAGGGACCGGCTGCCATCGTCGTGCTGAATGGTCACCAGGTAGCCGTAGCCGCCATCGTGCCAGCCGGAGAAGGTAACCCGACCGGACCTGGCAGCAACCACCGATGTGCCGACGTTGTTGGCGATGTCAATCCCCTTGTGCATCCGTCCCCAGCGCCAGCCGTAGCCCGAAGTAAACAGGCCCTGGGTGGGCCAGATCCAGCCGCTAGAGGATGGGGTGGCTTCACCGGATGGCAACTGATCGCTCCCAAATCCGGGCAGATCAGGCCAGCTCAGTCCACCGCTGCCGCTGGGACGGAGTCCAAGAACCATTTTCGGCCGTACAGGGGCTGACTGGGCCAGACGAATCGGGCTACCGACCACCAGGCGAGCGGTTTCCAGACCAGGGTTCAGCTGCAGCAGGTCGGCCAGGGTCATGCCATAGCGCTGAGCGATCTTGAAGACCGTGTCTCCGAAACGCACCACGGAGGCTTCGACAGCGGGTGGCGGGGTCTCCAGAGGGGGACTATGCCTGAGCCTGTTGGCATCCAGCATCGAGACCCTTCGGGCTGACTCGATCGATTGACTGGGGAGCACCAGCCAGGCCCCTCGGGAATAACGGTGATCCTCATTGACCGCGTTGAGTTCAGCCAGTCGCTCCTCGGGGATGGACAGGCGATCAGCCAGATCTTCATTCGTGGCGGACCGAAGCAGTCGGACCCAGATCCGGCCATCACTGGCAGGGGGGAGGCCGGCCACCAGGGGTTCGAGAGTGGGTGACGCCTCCTGAGTGTCAGGAACCAGTGCAACGACACCCGCGGGTACCGCAGCAGGAAGGAAGAAGCCGATGCGAAGGACGGTTTTCCAAAGCTGCATAGAAACCTGGCAAGGATCAGTCAAATCGGAAGAGATGACGAAGCCATGGGCAGCCGGACGGTAGCGGACTGAGCCATTTCGGACAACCCTCTGACCGGCCACCCTCACCATTTTCCTGGGGTAAGGCTTCTCGCCAGGCTGGATCAGTGGGGTGTGATGGCCAGCTGCCGCAAGGCTTCGAACAGAACGACGGCGACGGAAACCGAAAGGTTGAGGCTGCGGACACCGCCACCACCGTCCTGGCTCGTACAGGCCATGGGGATGGAGAGGCAGGCGTCAGCTGCTTTGACCACTTCGGCGGGCAGGCCATCGGTTTCCCGGCCGAACAGCAGCCAGTCATCGGCTCGGAATCGGCAGCTCAGGTAGCTCTCATGGGCATGGCGACTGAGAGCGAGAAGCCGACCCCCGGTTTCCAGACGCTGGATCTGGAATGCCTGCCAGTCAGGATGCCGACGCAGCGCGACCCAGGGCCAGTAATCCAGGCCGGCTCTGCGGAGCCTGCGATCGTTGATCTCGAAGCCGAGGGGCTCCACCAGATGCAGTTCGGTGCCCGTGGCCGCGCAGGTCCTGGCGATGTTTCCCGTGTTGGGAGGGATCTGCGGCTGGTAGAGCACCACCTGGGGCATGGCTGACGTTTTCAATCCAGAGGGACGGATTGCCCGATCGCTGAGATGTTGACAGCCTTCCCGGCCACCACGAGCCAGGTGCGCCCGGCCAGGGCCACACAACGTCGTTCCAGTGATCCAAGGCGGTCACGGAACAGACCTCCGACCGCAGTGGATGGGACCACCCCCCACCCGGTCTGCTCGCTCACGATCACAAGGGCGCATGAGCAGGAAACCATGGCTGAAAGCAGGGTCTCGCTCAGGCTCTCCCAGCCGACCTGATCCAGGCTGAGAGCCGAGGCCACCCACGACCCGAGGGAGTCAACCAGGGCGACCTGATCGGTCGAAAGCCCAAGCAGAACCGGCCCTAATTGCGAAGTCTGTTCCAGTTCGATGGTGGTCCATCCAGGAGGACGGCGCCCTCGGTGCCTCCGGAGTCTCTCCTGCCAGGCATCATCGTGAGGAAGGGCAGGGCCTGTCGCAACGTAGACGACATCAAGCTGACTGAGCATGGCGAGCTGCTCAGCCCAGCGACTCTTGCCACTGCGGGCCGGACCGAGCACCAGCTGGAGGGCTGGGTGGGGTAAACAATCCTGGTCGGGGTTGGTCGGGGGATCAGCCACCACCGTTCATGTTGCGCAGGGTGGCAACAGAGGAAGGCGACACCCGATTGAGATAGCGGAAGATCCAATATTTGAAGATGGTGGCAAGCACCACAGGAAATGTGGCGATGAACAACATGATGAAGTTTTCCCGTGCTGGGATCCCCAGATGATTAGCAATGCCATCCAAGAGGACAGTCCAGCCTTCAGGACTATGAAAACCGACGAAGATATCAGTAAATAGAATGATCGTGAATGCCTTGGCGCTGTCGCTCAGTCCGTAAATCAACTCGTCCAGAAACCCACGCAAGACCTGAAGGTCGCGTTGGCCGAAGATGCAGACGAGAACAAAGCCGATCAAGGCCCCGATATCAGAAAGCACATTTTTGATCGCTTTGGTGCTCTCGAGATCAGCATCGTCCTTCAACTCTTTCGCCCGTTCTGCCAGACGAGCTTGCAGTTCTTCGCGGTTTGGCAGGGTTTCGCCCTTGAGCAGTGCATCGAACTCGATTTCGGCCTGATACACCCGCAGTTTTTCGACGGCCTTCTCCTCAAGATGTGGTTTCGGATAGGTCAGAAAGGCACTCTCCTGGGAGTACCGGTCAACGAGAGGTGAAACGATGTAGGTGCGGGTCACCTGCTGCATCAGCACCGGAACAAGCACCAGGAGCAACAGCACCCTCAGAGAAACCAGGGTGGAGTCTCTGCGGCGCCGGAATCCTGCAACGATGTTGGCTTCCGCCTCGGGATCCAGTTGACGCCGAACCTGATCCATCACCCCGAGAAGGCTGCGGGGCAACACCTCGGGGGAGCGGCTGATTGATGGCAAGGAACGTCTGTTGGTGTCGTAGCGGGCCACCACCGCTTCGATGAGCTGAAGCTGCCTGAGCTCCTGACCGGCTAGTTCAGCCCGATGGGCTTCGACGGTCTCGAGGGCCTCTCGACACACCGCCAGAGCGGCACGGAACCGGCGCAGAATCCGTGCCTGGGATGAACGGGGAATGCTCAGTTCCAGTTCAGGGCGGACCGGTCGGTCGTTGTAATGCTCGAGCTCGATGCTCTGAATCAGCAGGGCCGATTCGTAACCCCGCTCAAGATCGTGGCTGACATCAAGAACCTGGGCACGGCCGAAGGTTCCCATCCAGTCGAGGATTGCCATCAGCCATTCAGCGGGAGAAGATCCACCAGGTGAGCATCGGCACCAGGGTACCGACCACCAGCAACACCACCACCCAGGTGAAGGCGTTGCTGGATTCTGTCTGTTCTCGGGTCGGGACGTTGATCCGAGGGCTCACGGCTTCGGTGATCACGGGTTCTCCTGGATCTTCACGTCCTTCCAGCACAAGACGGAGCCTGGAGATGCCATCCAGGCTCGCCTGGCGGTAGCGAGCACCATCACGAAGGGCTGAGGCCATGGTGGTTCTGGCTGTGCTGCGCAGAAGCTCGGGATCCAGTTCAGAGGCAAGATTCGGTGTCGCCACGATCGAAGCGTTGCCTTTCTGAGCATCGATCAGAAACAGAAGAAGGTTCACGTCGGATTGCCCTGCAGACCATCGCTTGAGCAGTTCCTCTCCCAACTGGCTGAGTCCAAGGCCGTAATCCAGCCGGGACACCGTGACAAGTCGTGCATCCACGTGATCCTCCGCCAGCTGATCCAGGGATCGGCTCACCTCAGCTGCGGCAGATCGGCTGAACACTCCAGCCGGATCGATCAGGCGCTCATGCGGGAGGGTTGGTGAGTAATCAACCGCCGATGCCGCCAGCGCCTGGCCTGGCCCCCACAGAACCATCAGGCTGAGGAGCACAAGCGCAACGGCCCAGAAGCCTGAGGTTCGCCGGGGAGTGCGGGCTGCAGCAGCCAAGGGTCCAACGCAGAGTCAGCCCTAGTTTGCCGCCTGAACCCAACCCTGTCGCTCGTGCTGTCATCCTGGCCTTCGAGGATTGCCCTGGGTGTCGGGATCGGCGCCCTCGCCCTGGTTGTGCTGAACCAGTGGCTGGCTCCGGAGGTCACGCCATCTCTGGAGCGGGCCGATGTGCTGGCCAGTGTGCTGGCCGTGGGGTTGATGCTGGTGGCTGTGCTCTGGACCCGTGCGGTGCCGGAAGCGCGGGTGCGGGTGCCGCTTGAGGGAGAGCAGGGCCTCGAGCTTGCACCTGATCTTCCGGCCAACCTCTGCGAGGAACTGGGCTGGGGCAGCCGGATGTTTCTCACCGCAACCCCGGCCGCCACGATGTTGGTGATCTGGGATGGAAGCACCCTGCTGCGGCGTGGATTGCTCGGATCCGCAACGTTCAGCCCCGCTGCTCTCTGCCGTCTGGCTCACTCCAGGCAGGCCGCTGTTTCCCTGGTGGATCTCAACCTGTATCCGGGGCGAAGCGAATTTGATGGCCTGCTGCCGGGATTGCCCTCCGTGGTGGTCCAACCACTGGGATCACGAGGCTGGGTGCTGCTGGGCGGCTGGAGTGTCCGCTGCTTCAGTCGCGCCGACCTTCAGTGGCTAGAGGGATGGGCTGCTCGGCTCACAGCCGGATTGGAGCGATTCTCTTCGCCCCCGATTCAGCCGACGAACCCTGATTCCCCTGGCGACGCTGGTTCTGAAGGCGGAGACGGGTGTTGACCCGACTGCCGGGACTGGTGAACAGGGCCATGCCGTTGTTGCCCATGCGTCCGGTGAGACGGCCTGACTTGGTGACCTGATCGGAGGCCTGGCGCCGCAGTTCGACGGAGCCCTCTGCTTCGATGCCCTGGGTGGTCCAGTTCCATTGGCAGCGCTCGGCTGAGAGCGACTCGCCAGGCTGGCGAAGCCTGCAGCCCGGCTGGATCACGACCAGCGTTTCGAGCTGGCGAAACACAAATCCCTCTCCATTGAGCTGGAGCCTGCCGAGCTGTCCCTTGAACGGCATCGGGGAAGAAGCTTCCTGGCGTGGGAGGTTCACAGAGGTTTCACCCGCCTCGAGCCAGGCCTTCGCTCCTCGATCCTCGAACCTGACGGGGCCGGCCAGAACGAGCTGCTGTTGAAGGGTGTTACCACGCAACGCCGGCGAGGTGAGCGTCTGGGGTGGCTGTCCTGGCCTCGGCGTGCGCATCCCCCGGATCGGCCCCTGGGCCTGGAGATCGCCACTGGCTGGGTACCAGTCCGCACTGGTGGCCTCAAGCACCAGGTCATTCCTGGCCCTCCCGTCCCGGTTGGCGCCGGCCTCGGTGATCCGTCGGATCTGGGGTTCCCCCCGCAATTCAAGCTTCTCTTTGTCGATCAGAAAAATCGCTCGCTGGGCACTGAGCTGGAGATCCCGCTCCGTTGCCACCGGTCGCTGATCCAGTTCCATCACGCCCTTACGGGGATACCAGCGCACACGCTGGGCCTTGATGGCCAGGGGGTCGCGCCCCAGGCGTCTGAGGTTCACCTCACCCTCAAATTGAATCAGGGCCCCATCCCCCAGAACCACACCGCTTCTGGCACGGAGTTGATAGACGGGTTGCCCCTGGGCATAAAGAACGCCGCGAAGCTCACGGGCCTGGGCCAGCCTGCGGGTCATGTCGTAGCGAGCTTCGGGGCTGCTAAGAGTCCAGGCCGGCTTGCCCCGGGAGTCGTTCTGACTGAGCTGAAGGGAGCGGAACACAAACGGAATCGCGGGCTCCTCCCTGGCCAGCTGCTCCTGACAGCCTGTGGCCCAGGGCAGCAACGCGAGCCCAGCCAGCAGGGCGAGGGCGCCCCCCGGGAAAGGTCGGTGCGCTCGAAGCCGTCTGGGCTCAGAGCGCGGCATCGAGCTCCAGGCGTGCCATCACCGGTTGCGGTTCGGGAAGGGCCGTGCCGGGTTCCAGCCGTCCCCAGACGAGGTCATCAGGCCAGCGTGGTGCTGGATTCTGCGCCAGTTGACGGAGCATGCGGGCGGCGAGATCGGGCACGAGTGGCGCCAGAAGGCACCCCACCAGTCGGGACGCTTCGAGGACCGCGTAGAGATCGGCCGCAACGGCCATCTCCTGACCAGGCTGTTTCATGGCTTTCCAGGGTGCCTGCTCGTTCAGGTAGCCATTGGCTTCCGTGGCCAGCTGGAGCGCTGCCTCGGCGGCTGCTCGAAAGTCAAGGCGATCCCAGGCCTGATGAGCCAGCTGGCAGGAACGCTCGGCGGCCCTGGCCAGGCTGTGTTCGGTGGATCGCGCCGCACCAGCCGGCGGAACCGCCTCGTCGTACCAGCGGCGGGCCATCGAGCTGGTGCGATTCAACAGATTGCCGATGGTGTTCGCCAGATCGTTGTTCACCAGATCGGTGAACCGCTGTTGCTGGAAATCACCGTCATCGCCGAAAGGGATATCGCGCAGCAGATACCAGCGCACGGCGTCGCGACCGCAACGCTCCAGCAGAACTTCCGGATCGAGCACATTGCCCAGAGATTTGCCCATTTTCTGGCCCTCGCGGGTGAGGAAGCCATGGCCGAATACGGCTTTCGGAGGAGGAAGGCCGGCGGAGAGCAACATCGCCGGCCAGTAGACCGCATGAAAGCGCAGGATGTCCTTGCCGATCACATGCAGATTGGCTGGCCAGCCTCGTTCCTGAAGGATGGCCAGCGAGGGTTCATCGTCCGGTTCCAGCAAGGCCGTGAGATAACCGAGCAGCGCGTCGAACCAGACATAGAAGGTATGGCCCCCATGACCGGGCACTGGAATCCCCCAGGGGAGATCAACCCGGGAGATCGAGAAATCGCGCAGTCCCTGCGCCACAAAGTTCTCAACCTCACGGCGACGGGCCATCGGTTGGATGAATCCATCACGGCGGATCAGGGTTTCAATCGCCTGCTGGTAGCGGGACAGACGAAAAAACAGGTTCAGCTCGTCCCGCCATTCCAAAGGGCGGCAATGAATCGGGCACTCGGGATCCTGGGCTTCATGGGGATCATCCTTGAATTCCTCGCAGGCGACGCAATACCAACCCTGCTGCCGTCCCTCCACAACATCCCCGTTGGCTTCCACGCGGGCGAAGAAAGCTTCCACGATCCGCCGATGGCGTGGGTCTGTGGTGCGGATGAAGCGATCGTTGCTGATCTGCCAGCGTTGCCACAGATCGCGGTAGGCCTCACTCACCAGATCGCAGTGGGTCTGGGGCGTGAGACCCGCTGTTTCAGCGGTGCGCTGGATTTTCTGGCCGTGTTCATCACAGCCGGTGATGAACACCACGGAATCTCCACAGAGCCGGCGGTGTCGGGCGATGGCGTCACAGGCAAGCGTGGTGTACGCGCTGCCGAGATGGGCCCGGTCGTTGACGTAGTAAAGAGGAGTGGTAAGGGTGTAGACCATCCGGTCTGAGCCAGGGCTTGGTGGGGGCGGGCGTGCTGCGCTGCGGGGCAGCCCTTCACCTGTACCGGATCTTACCCATCCCTTCCCTGCCGATCCCTTTGCTGCTGGAGCCATGCATCAGAGCGAGCTGATCCAGGTGCCGATTCTTGTCTGGGGCGGCGGCACCGGTGGTGTGGCTGCAGCGATCCAGGCCGCCCGATCAGGAGTGCAGACGCTGCTGCTGACCCCGGGGGGCTGGCTCGGGGGCATGGTGAGCGCGGCGGGGGTGTGCTGTCCCGATGGCAATGAACTCAGTCCCTGGCAGACGGGAATGTGGGGCGCCTTTCTGCGGGAGCTGGCGATTGCGGAGCCGGAGGGACTCGATCAGAACTGGGTGAGCTGCTTCGGCTACAGACCCTCCACCGCGGAGTCCCTGTTAAGGCGGTGGGTGGCACAGGCATCCCAGCTCACCTGGTTGTCAAATGCGGATCTGCTCGGAGTGGAACGGCATGGCTCCAGGATCACGGCCGTGGAAGTGGAGCGCCTGGGCCGATTGCTGCGGGTTGTGCCGCAGTTGTTGATCGACGGCAGTGACCGGGGCGACACCTTTCCCCTGGCGGAGGTGCCGTTCCGGTTCGGCTGGGAACCCCGCGAGCAATGGGGAGAACCCAGTGCCCCCCCGGCGGAACAGATCCAGCGCGATCCGTTCTTCCACACTCAGCCGGTGCAGTCCCCAACCTGGGTGGTGATGGGGCAGCTCACGGCTCCTCAGCCACCTCAAACACTCGCCGTACAGCCACCACAACCACTCCCGCCTCCGTTCGCGCACGCCACCGAGGCCTTCGGCGTTGAGCGCACAATCACCTACGGCAGGCTTCCGGGCGGGCTTGTGATGCTGAACTGGCCCTTGGGAGGTAACGACTGGCATTGGGATCTGGCGGCCCTGTTCCAGGGCGATCCGCAGCGACGGGAGGAAATCTGCCAATCCATGCAGCTCCATAGCCTGCGATTTGCTGCCGCGCTCGAGGAGATCTCGGAGGGCTGGCTGCAGCCGGCCAGCTGTTTCCCGCTGGCCAGCGCAGCCGAGTCCTCCCTGGCGGGCGCGGAAGCGCTGGCCCTGATGCCCTACTGGCGGGAGGGAAGACGCATCACGGGCGTCGCGCTGATCCGTGAACAGGATCTGTTGCCCGTTGCGTCCGGAGAATCCATTGCCTGGCCCGCCAGGGGGGAAACCGGTGCCTTCAGCTCCGTAGCCGTGGGTAACTATGCCAATGATCACCATTACCCCGGGGCGGACTGGCCGTTGGCGCCGAAGAGCTGCCGATGGGGCGGTCGCTGGAGCGGGACTCCCTTCACCATTCCCTACGGCGCTCTGTTCAGCTCAGAGCTGGATAACCTCCTAGCCGCTGACAAGGGCATCAGCAGTTCGCACATGGCCAATGGGGCGACAAGGTTGCAGCCCCTTGTTCTCAACATCGGCCAGGCGGCTGGTGCCGCCGCTGCTCTCTGTGTTCAACGGGGGTGTCTTCCGGCTGAATTGCCTGTGAGCGTTCTGCAGGAGGCCCTGATCAGTGATCCCCTGGCTCCTGCGGCCCCCTTCCCCCTCTGGGATACCCCCTGGCATCATCCCGAATGGGCGCAGCGGCAGCGGATGGTCCTCCATTCCCCCGAGCTGCTCAACGTGCGGGGATCCCTCGAGGGCCAACCGGCGTTGCTCGATCCCGGCTCGGCTCCCGGGGAGCCTGGAGAACGACTCTGGGAGGGAATCCTTCGACAGCAGGCTGACGGAACCTATCGACTCGCCCTGCACGACCATCCGATGGAATGGCCGGTGATCACGCTGGAGCCTGCCCTCCATCGCTGGCTCCTGGAGCAGCATCATCCCCGCCCGGTTGCGATGATCGGTTGTCTCAATCCCTGGGGGCCCTGGCTGAGGGCTTCACGCCTCTGCCAGAGGTGATCCCCCGGCGGGGTCAGCCGATCGAGCAGATCAGCCGCAGCTGGTCACGCAGATCATCAATCTGATGAACCCTTAACAACACAAACTCGCCGGGGTTGAGGCCCCTCGGGCATTCAGCCGCCAGGTCCATGGCCAGATCCTCAACCCAGATCAACCCAAGGTTGTCCTGTGGCCGGAGCCAGCGCAGGAACTGCCCGCGCCACTGACCGACACGCTGGGTTTCAAACCAAACCTGCAACCAGTGACGCTGATCCTCGCGGCCGATGGTGATCCCCTCGCGCACAGCGGTATCGAGGTTCTGAAGCTGGTGCTCCAGCTCTGCTTCGGTCATGGGTTGGGCGCCGCTTAGATGGGCATTGATCTGGCGCTGAACCACAAGGTCTCCATAGCGGCGGATAGGAGACGTGGCCTGCACGTAGGCGGTAACACCGAGGCTGAAATGGGCCGCTGGTCGAAAGCCCGTGAGTCCCCTGCTCAGGCAACGCTTGATCGCCGCGAACCGGACTGGTCCATCGGGCAGGCCCGCAAGTTCCTGAGGTGTTGGCAGCTGGGCAGGCAGCTGGCTGCGGTACGGGAGGGGCAGATCATGAGCCTGGCCGTAGCTGGCGGCCACACAACCGGTGAGGATCATGGCCTCAGCCACAAGCCGGCGCGCAGGGCCAGGTTCGGTGATCTCGAGGCATGGCGCACCATCCCGGCAACGGATCCGCCCCTCCGGGAGGTCCATCACCAGGGCACCGCGCTGCAGGCGCCAGCGGTGACGCCTCTGAAGAAGGGTATGGAGTTCCGCAAGGTCGGGGTCTTCCGGTGGGGCCAGTTCAATCAGCTCGTCGGCATCGCGGTAGGACAGCCGATAACGCACCTTCACCCAACTGCGATGGACTCCAAAGCAGGAGACTCCACCTTCGCCGTCTAGTTCAACCCAGACACTCCAGGCTGCGGTGCGCACCCCCTGGCGCAGGCTGAATGGCCCCGTGGAGAGGTCGTGGGGGAACATCGGCAGAACCCCCCGGGCCAGGTAGAGACTCGATCCACGTCTTCGAGCCTCCAGATCCAGTGGTGAGTCGACGGCCACCAGTCGGCCCGGATCGGCCACATGGATCCAGATCCGGGCCCGTCCGTCCGGAAACCTTTCGATGGCGAGCCCGTCATCGAGGTCAAGCGTGTCGTCGTCATCGATGGTGACGATCCGTTGCCCACAGAGATCGAGGCGACTCTCATCGCTGGGATGGGGTTGGTCGGCCTGGGCATGAAGCCTGGCCGCTTCCTCCAGGAGCTGGGGGGGAAACCCCTCTCTCCAGCTGCTCTGGTTGAGTGACAGCAACTGGTGCCGGTCCCACTGGCCGAGATCCGCCAGCAGGTGACGCACGTCGCCGCGGTCAAATCCCAGGTGCAGGGAGACCAGGCTCTGGTGCAGAGCGGGATCCAGTTGCCGGGGCTCCAGGTGTCCTGCAGCCAGATGTTGAAGCTGATGCAGTCGATCCCGCTGCTCAGGCGTGAGCTGAGAGAGCTCCAGAGGTTGCCGCCGTTTCAACAGCACCAGCCAGTCGCGTTCACGCCCCTCCTGGAGCTGGCGCCTGCGCCGATCCCGACGCTGGGCCCGCAGCTCCGCCGTCGGGCGCGCGCTGATCCCTGCCGGTCGGATCCTGAACATCGACGCAGGGCTGACAACCTCCAGCCAACAGGCGGCCCGCTGGATCGGTTGATCAGAGCCGTAGACCAGCTCGGTGAATTCAGGCAGCGTGATTGAGGTCTGAGCTTCGAGCAGCAGCTGCCAGGCCGCTCCCCAGGCCCGGCGGGGTGGGGCGGCCTGACTGAGTCGATCGGGGGTCAGGTTCCACGGTGGAGCCTCTAGATGGGGAGCTGGTTCATGCCCAGCCGGAAGGGCCATCAGGAGGGTGGCCAGCCGCTGAGGCAGCACCGACTGTCTGGCTTCAAAGCCGAGCCGCAGCCTGAGCCTGCTTCCCTGGGAGGATTCAACAACGGCCAGGAGGGGTCCGCGTGCATCGAGCACGCCGACCAGATCTCCGTCGCGGAATACCGCAGCGGCCAGAACTCAGCCCTCTGGGTTCACAAAGGGAAGCAACGCAACGATGCGTGCTCGCTTCACCGCATTGGTGAGGTCGCGCTGTTGCTTCGCCGTAAGACCCGTAAGCCGACGAGGCAGAATCTTGCCGCGTTCCGTGATGAACTTCTTGAGCAGATCGACATCCTTGTAGTCGATCGGCTCACCAGGCTTGATCGGAGAAAGACGCTTTTTGAAGAAAGAGCTGGACATGGGGAACGGTGGAAAAGAGCTGCCTCCCGATGGAGGCTCGATTCAATGAAGTGCCGGGACTGAAGACCCCGTAGCCAGCCTCACTTGATCTCCTTGTGGATCGTGGATTGGTTGCAGTGGGGGCAGAACTTCTTCAGTTCCATCCGTTCGGTGGTGTTGCGGCGGTTTTTTTCCGTGGTGTAGCGAGACACACCCGGAGACCGCTTGGCGGGATTGGACCGGCACTCTGTGCACTCGAGAGTGATGACGAGCCGGACGCCCTTGTTCTTGGCCATGGTGAAAGGACGTTGCGCCGCGTGGGCGATTCTGTAGACAAGGGCCCACCCTACCGCTTCGGGGTAACGACGTCCTTCCGATCCTTAGGATCCGAGCTGATCACGGCGATAACTGATGCGGGTCTCGCTCCAATGGCTGCGGGAGCTGGTGTCCGCTGAACCTGAAAGCTTCAGCGTCCTCAGCCTGGCAGAGCGCCTCTCGATCGCTGGGTTCGAGGTGGATGCGGTGCACGACCTCAGCGCCCAGGCCGCGGGGGTGGTGGTTGGGCTGGTCCTCGAGCGAAAACCCCATCCGAACGCTGACAAACTCGGTGTCTGTCGGGTGGATGTGGGTGGCCCCGAGCCTCTTCAGATCGTCTGCGGAGCGGGCAATGTCCGCCAGGGCATCCACGTGCCGGTTGCCCTGGTCGGCACCTGTCTGCCGGCACTGAACCTCACGATCAAGCCGGCGGAGCTCCGCGGTGTGCCCAGCAACGGCATGATCTGCTCATTGACCGAGCTTGGCCTCCCTGCAGAGGAGGAAGGTATCGCGATTCTGGATTCCCTTCTCGAGGAAGTCCCACCGCTGGGCAGCCCGGTTGGTCCGCTGCTGGGACTGGACGACCAGGTGTTGGAGCTCGCGATCACCGCCAACCGCCCCGATGGCCTCTCCATGGCAGGCATCGCCCGGGAAGTGGCGGCGATCGTGGGAGGTTGCACCACCCTGCCGATCAGCCCGGAGGCGATCACCCCAAGCGCCCTACCGGCCGAGCCCGACTCCCTTGCTCTGATGGAGCAGGGCGGGATCTTCAGCGTCACCGAACTGACGGGCCTGGCCGTGGGCCCATCCCCCCGCTGGCTGCAGCAGAGGCTGGAGAAAGCCGGGATCCGGCCGATCAACAACGTGGTCGACATCACCAACCTGGTGATGCTCGAAACCGGTCAGCCCCTGCATGGCTTCGACAGGGAACGCCTCGCAGCCCCTGATTCAGGGCCTGCCGATCCGGCAGCGATCGGATTGCGCTATGGCCGTGAGGGCGAAACCCTGGTGACGCTTGACGGTGTGACCCGCAACGTCGGTTCCGAAGCCCTGCTGGTGACCTACGGAGATCGGCCGGTGGCCCTGGCTGGTGTGATGGGAGGGGTTGCGGAGGCGGTCGTCAGCACCACCACCACGATCTGGCTGGAGGCCGCCGTCTTTCCCTCCACGGCAGTCCGTCGGACAGCCCGTTCCGTCGGGCTGCGCACCGAGGCGAGCAGTCGCTTTGAAAAGGGACTGCCACCGGAGGCCACCCTGGCGGCATCGGATCGGGCTGTGGCCCTGTTCCAGGAGCTCTGCGGAGCGACGGTGACGAACCGATGGCAGAGGCAACGGCAGACCGGCGACCGGCTGCCCCTGCCTCTGCGTCGGGATGCCCTCCACAACCTGCTCGGTCCGGTGCTCGTGGATGGGGAACCCCACGACCTCAGTGATGCCCAGGTGGTGGGCACCCTTGAGGCGATCGGGTGTCACTTAGTCGCTGACAACAACGGCTGGCTGGTGGAGGTGCCCCCATCCCGGGCTGTTGATCTCCAGCGAGAGGTGGATCTGATCGAAGAAGTCGCCCGGCTCGTTGGCTACGACCGTTTCAGCTGTCACCTGCCTGATCCGATCGAACCGGGTGGACTGACCGCTGAACAACACGTGGAACGCCGGCTGCGGCGAGCCCTTGTGGCAGCTGGCCTCCAGGAAGCCTCCTGCTTCTCCCTTGTGAGAGCGAGCCAGGATCGCCTTGCGCTAGCCAACCCGCTACTGGCCGATTACGGCCATCTCCGTGATGATCTCCATACGGAACTTCTTTCAGCCGCCCGACGCAATCTTCAGAGTGGTTCCGAAGGCTTCTGGGCCTTCGAAATCGGAGCTGTTTTCCCGTGCGCAGATGCCGGAGCCTCAAGGTTGCAGCTCGCAGGGGTGGTCTGTGGCGATCGGCGGGCCGAGTTGTGGAGCAACCACGGCAAGATCCAGGCGCCTGATTACTTTCGGGCCCGCGGGTTGCTCCAGCAGGCACTCGACTCGCTGAACATCCCCACCGAAGACAGGCCGCTCCTGCAGCACCCCCTGCTTCACCCCGGCCGCGCGGCCAGCCTTGCCGTGGAAGGCCGATCTGCGGGCTGGTTCGGTCAGCTTCACCCCTCTCAGTGTGAAGACCTCGATCTGCCGCCCGCCACCTATCTGTTTCAGCTGGAGATGAGCGAGCTCCTGGCTGCCGCCACGCGCCGTGCCCGCTGGACCCCGGTGTTTGCACCCTACGCCACGGTTCCGGCCTCCGAACGCGATCTGGCCCTTCTCGTGCCGCTTGATACAGCTGCCGCCAGCTTGCTGGGCCTGATTCGCAAGGCCGGACGTCCCCTGCTGGAACGGGCCCAGCTGCTGGATCGCTACAGCGGGGAGGAACTCGGCGAGGGGCGGTGCGGGCTGGCCTTTCGCCTGAGGTTCCGGGATCCGACCCGAACACTCACCGATCAGGACGTGGAGGCGGCCTTCACCAGGATTCTTACCGCACTGGAGAAGCAGCCCGGCATTCAACAGCGCGCCTGATTTTCAGCCTGAACGCCGCAGCACAACCAGGGTCTCCACATGGGAGGTGTGGGGAAAAAAATCAAAGGGTTGCACCAGCACCAGGCTGAAAGGCCCAGAACCCACCAGTTCCTTCAGGTCCCTGGCCAGACTGGCCGGGTCGCAGCTGAGATAAGCCAGTGTCCGGGGTGGATGCTGGAGAACTGTCTGGATCACCGCCTGAGCCAGGCCGCGACGCGGCGGATCAACAAACAACAGGTCGGCCCTGGGAAGGCTTTCAGCCAGGCCCTCAGCCACATCACAGCTTCTGAACCGGCATCGATCCGAAAGCCCGTTATCCCGGGCGTTCTGCTGAGCCAGGTTCACCGCCCGGTGACTGACTTCCAGGCCCAGAACGTCCCATCCGGCAGCAGCCATCGGAAGGCTATAGGTGCCTTGGCCGCAATAGGCATCAATGGCGAATCCAGCGGGCTGGGCCTGCTCGAGCTCCCTGAGCAGAAAGGGCACCACACGCTCGGCCTGTTCCGTGAAGACCTGAAAGAACGCGTCCGCCGCAATCCTGTAAGTGAGATTGGCAAATTCTTCGTTGACATACCCGCGGCCAGCCACAACCCTGGTTTCGGAACCCATCAACAGGTTCGTGGCCAGGGGCTGCAGGTTGAGACAGACACCCACCAGAGCTGGCCATCGCTCCAACCAGACCCGGGCCAGCTCCGCCAGACCCGGGAGTGCGGCGTGGCTGCTGATCAGTGTGATCAGCAACTCCCCGGTTCGGACACCGAGTCTCAGGCTGAGGTGACGAAGACCGCCACCATGCCGGCAGTCCCGATCGATGGGCCAGTCGGTCGCGGCCAGGTCAGCCTTGATCGGCGCCACAAGCGCATCGAGGCGGTCATCGAGAACCGGACAATGGTTGAGGTTCACGATCTGATGGCTGTTGCGGCGGTAATAACCGCAGCGCACTCTGCCGAGTGGGTCCCGCTCCAGGGGAATGATCGCCCGATTGCGATACCCGAGGCCGTTCGGTGCCCCAATCATCGACTCCACAGCAGGGCTGATTCCGGCCAGACGCTCCAGGGCATCAATCACGGAGCGGCGTTTCCAGTGCTCCTGTGCTTTTTGCTGAAGGTGCTGGAGGGAACATCCACCGCAGCGGCTGGCCAGGATGCAGGGCTCCCTCTGGCGATAAGGGCTGGCCTGATCGATCCGGTCCAGACGGGCTGACCAGTGATGTCGAACGCGACGCAGCACAAGGGCCAGAACCCGTTCGCCAGGAAGGGCGCCCGGCACAAAGACCACGGCCGCTCCGCAGCGCCCGATCCCCTGGCCGTCATGGCTGAGGTCGGTGATCTCAACCTGGCAGCGCTCACCGACCGCCACTTCTGTCATGGCACTCCGAAGCCTGATCCGCCAGATTCAGACCCTAGGCGTGCAAAGGGCCATTACACCCTGGTCCACTCCGCGAAGAATGGCGGCCGCAGCCGATAAAATCGTCCCTGCGTCTGGCCGCTGCGATGAGCGTCGTTCGGGATCTGATTCTTCAGGCCGATGATCAACTCCGCTATCCCACTGGCGGAGAACTCCGATCCATGGTGGAGTTCCTCACCACTGGGGCTGAGCGCCTGGCAGTGGTGCGGGTACTCACCGAAAACGAAAAGAAGATCGTCGACGAGGCCGCCAAGCAGCTCTTCGCCCGGAAGCCCGACTACGTGGCTCCCGGTGGCAATGCCTACGGGCAGAAGCAGCGTGCCCAGTGCCTGCGGGATTACAGCTGGTATCTGCGGCTCGTCACCTACGGCGTGCTGGCCGGCAGCACCGAACTGATCCAGCAGATCGGTCTTCTCGGTGCTCGCGAGATGTACAACAGCCTGGGTGTACCGATGCCAGGGATGGTTGAGGCCATGCGCACCATGAAGGAAGCGGCTCTCAGCCTTCTGAGCACTGAGCAGGCCGCCACGGCCGCCCCCTATTTCAATTTTCTGATCCAGGGGATGCAGACACCCTGCTGATGGGTGGAACCTCCTGGCCAGCGCAATCGGCTAACAACCACTCAGGCGGTCGCTGACCGCCTTTTTTTGTGAGCAGCCGCAGCCCGGCAGTCATGCCGCTCAGTGGTCTCACATAAGACGTGTGCCGGGTCCAGATCCGCTTCTTAGCTGAGCTTCCTAAGACGTCTCAAGGTACCGCTATGGGACCCAGCGTGCGTCCCGTTCTGGGACCCGGATGGGCCTCCCGCAACACAGAGTTTCGCCCTGCTTCACCGCTGCGGACCCGAGGACTCATTCAAAAAACTGGCCTTGAAGAGTCGGTCGATTCCGGATCGAGATCGGTCCCTGAGCCCCGATTCACCCGCGTACCTGCGTAAGACACAGATACGCAAACCCTAGAAGCCTCTTGAAATCGAGCTTCTTGGCCGTGCTTCTGGCTCTGGACATGGCCAGGGACACAGGGGTTCCCAGGCGTTGGGCGGGAACGGGAGGCGGGTGATCAGCAGAGTTGTACTCATGCGCGGGAAATGAAATCGACGAAAATTTTAAATCTCATTTGTCCCATGCAAGACGCGCTGCTGGATGCGATATGCGTCTCAGGCTAGATGCATGCGATCAAGAAAGTGGGGGACGCAGGACGCCAGTGAGCAGAAGCAGGGCGGCAACAGCTCAGAGCTGTTCGGCCATCCCGGCTGAGACTCTTTTAGAGTCCTGTAATGCGACTCAGATTAGCAGCCCTGGAAAGGCTGCTGTCCCTGGTTGCTGCATCAGGGCTGCGGGGCCGAACCAGCCGCGGGGGTCGCTGCGGCTGCAGGCCGATACAACTCCTTCAACAGCTGATAGGCCTCATTGACCCGACGCATCGCCTCGGTTGAGCCACCGCTGTCTGGATGGACATCGATTGCAACCTGGCGGTAGGCGTCCTTGATCTCCCTGAGACTCAGCCGGTGTCCTGGAGCTGTTGGCAGCTGAAGCAATTTCAGGGCCCCATGCAGCGTCATCGTGTGCTCCAGGGTCTGGAATGAGGTGCCACGGCGACGTCGTCGGAAGCGATGGACAAAGCGCCGAATCAGCGAGGGCATTCGCACATCGAGGGTGGCCCCACTGAAAGGATCTTCCAGCAGACCGGCCACCACCATCACCCGCTCAAAGCTCGCGGCACCTTCACTGAACGATGGTGCGAACCCTCGCACCACGCTCACGGCCAGAGACCAGGTGAAGGGACGGCCCTCATTCTGATCACACTGAGGCCAGATGTCCTGGGCCAGCCAGATCATCGCGGCCTCCAGAACGGCTTCATGGGGGTGAGTGCCATAGAGCTCTAGCCAGTGCGCCAGGGCCACGTCCAGACATCGCTGCAGGTCGAGGCTGGACACCAGGGGCAGCACGTCCGGTTCCTGGCTCTGAGTTCGAGGCTGGAGGCTCCGTTTCAGCTGAATCGACTGGCGGCGAACAAAGCCCGGCAGGTCGATACCTCCCTTCACCCGTTCCGTAGGGCGATCGGAACCGGCCTCTGAATCCCCGGCACTGTGCTGGGCGGAAAGAGATGTGCTCTGTTCAGGGTCTTCCACCAGCACCAGAGCACACTGGTCATCAAAGCCACTGGCCTCGGCCACGGCCACCGCCTCCAGCTCGGCCTCCTCCTCTGCCTCGCTCGGATGGCTGCTGCCATCAGACAGCACCGTCTGCAGAAGTCTTGAAAACAGATCGCCACGGCTTCGCAGACCCCACTCCGCCTTGAGTTGATCAACCCGCTCCAGAAGATCTTCCGGAAGCTCAAGACTGATGCGCCGGCGTCGGCCTGAATCCTCCACAGGGCCCGCCTCAGTTTTCCTGAAGGCCTCGGATCCTTTGCTGCTGCGCTTCAACGGTCGGTTGGTAGCCATCCAGCAGGGTCGGGGTCTGTGGTGGTGTGCGCGGGTACACCATCGGATCCAGCTGCAGGGTGACTGGAGGTGGGGCGAGCTCCGGCAGCTGCAGCAGCCCTGCTGGTTCGATCATCAAGGGCGGCGGAGTCACGTTCACATTCGCACCGTTGTTGTTCATCGATGCGCGTGCCAGCTCCAGTCTCCGTTCCTGTTCCTGAACCGAGGCCAATTGGCTCTCGGAGACCACGCTCAGAAGATGGCCTGGGGTGGCGTCGGCCGGATACACGAGGCTGACCCGCACGGGGTTGCTCTGGCCTGGCACCAGGTTGAGTGTTGTCAGCGGCAGGCTCTGTCCAGACCTGAGACCAACATGCACTTCCTGTACTCCCTCCAGTGTGGTGATCTGAAGCGAACCTCGAAACGCTGTGAAGTTGCGGCCTCCGATCGGCGTCGGGTGGCTGAACACCAGCTGGTAGGGTCCCCGGCCAGTCAGGTTCAGATCGAGATCAAAGCGCACTCCATAGGTTCCAACATTGTCAAGCGATGAGTCGATCATGCGGCTGGCCAGCGGATTCACCTGCACTTCGCCCGTGCCGAAGTTTGTGCGCACGGTGCTGGTCAGTGGAACATGCAAAGGGCCCTGAGCACTGAGATCGTGGTTAATCGTGGCTGAGTAGGCATCGCCAATCGCCACACCCCCGACCCTCGAGAAAACACGACGTGTCTTGATGTCCGTGATCCGATTCAGATAGACCCGCCCCGGAGCAAGCCGTCCCTCATCCAGAACTCTCAACAGGTCCGTATCGTCGGAGGGATTGCGTGCGGCCACAACCGCCATTTGGAAGGGCCCGCTGCTGCGGCCCTTCAGGAGGGCATTGGCGATCCCCAAGGCAGGCAGATCAGAGGTGAAGAAAACCACACGGCTGCGGGCAGGCAGGATGTATTCGTCCGACAATTTGCGATCAAGCTGTCCGCGAAGCATCTGGACGGCTGTTGCATCCCCGGGACCGGTATTCCATGGTCTGCGGCCAAGCGGCCGGACCCCGATCTTGGCATTGCCGAGATAGGGGGCTTCAAAGCTGTTGCGAACGGCGCCCCGCTCAAATTGAAAGCTCACGGGCAAGGGTCCCGGATTGATCAGGATCAAGCCAATGGTGAGCTCTGTTCTTCGTTCACCCGATCGAATCGAGTTCCGATAGGCTGGAAAATATTTGTGATGAAGATGAATGCCGAATTCACCATTGAACGTGAATTCGGCATTCTTCAGTTGTTGCCCAGTTTCCGCCGCATAGGAGGTGCCAGGGGTGGTGCTGATCAGGATTCCAGGCCCCTCCACTTCCTCCGGCTGGTTGGAGTGAAGAACGGGCACCTGGTTGAAGCGTCCATTCAGGGGTCTGGCCGACTGTCCGGCCATCAGGGCTACATAGGCGTTGGCCGGCACGGCATCGACCAGGCCTATGCAGGCGATCCCGATCAGCAGACGACGAAGGGAAGGAGTCGGTTTCACCGTCTTGAGCAGGCCCCGGAACCGGATCGCCGCACGCGCAAAATCCTGTGGGATCACCGCGGAGCCCGACCTGGGTATCTCAGCCATTTCTGGGCAGTGGGGCACAACACGCGGACGGGGGGCTCAGATCGCTAAAACCAACTAGCGCCCAATAGTTTCTCATGCTTCCTCCGTTTGCCTGCTGTGCTCCCGGTGCAGAGGTTTCAAAAGCCTGGCGCCAGCACCAGGAGCACAAGCTCCGCATGCTTCGCTTCTGGCGGGATTCCCTGGAGCGTCAGCTGGCTGCCGCCGAAGCCGCTGTCAGCACCCTGGAGCGGCAGATGGACAGAGACGCCGCCCAGCAGGCCGGTTGACGCCCATCTCCCGGCGGAGTCGCTCAAGACCAAGCGCCAGCCTTCGTTTCACAGTCATCGGGCTCACGTTCAATTGTCGAGCCGTCTGCCGGTAACTCCAACCTGAGATCACGATGCTGCGCACCACCGCCTGAAGCGGGGCCTCCAGGCCACCCAGGGCTTGCAGAGCTTGATCACTGCCAGAGTCCTCCTGACAGGCCGAGGTAGCCTCCCCCAACTCCACAGCAAGGTCAGGTGCGTCGAGGCTCACCATCGAGTTGAGCCTCCTTGCCAGCTCGAGCTGCTCCCAGCCTTGTTCTGACAACCCCATCGCCCGGCGGATCGTCTCGTCGGTCACCAGCAGGCCACCTTGATGGCGAATGCTGGAGACACAGCGCCGCCGCAGGTCGAGCTGTTCACTCACTCGCCGCGGCAGCCGGATCGGCTGAACCCGATCCCGCAGATAGTGAAGGATCGCTCCCCGAATGTGTGGTCGAGCGAAGGCATCAAAAGGAGTGCTGCTATTTGCGTTGTAAAGCTCAGCTGCACGCAGCAGCCCCAGCAGCCCCACCTGCTCAAGATCCTCCTGGGGTTCAGGGGTCCGGTGGGCGTAGTGATGGGCGATGGGTCGCACCAGTCGCCGATAGGTTTCCACCCGCCTGTTTCGCCGATCGATGGCGTCGGTCTTGGTTTTCATGGGAATGAAGAGGAGATGTAGGAGCCGCCGGTAAGCGGCCAGCCTGTAGCGGCCTTTTTCCACTCAGCAACGCGAATCGCCCACTTCGCATCCGTGAAAACACTGAATTTCTCAGTTCCTTGGTGGGAGCTGCAGGGTCGGGGTTGCCACGGCCTGGAGCAAGGCCCACGGCCCATGTCGAAGCAGCCAATCCAGATTGGAGTGCTCGGTCTGCAGAAGGCAGCCTGCAAAGCCCAGGGCATTCACACTGAACCCCGCCACCGCCTCTCGGCAGCGGCGTACGGTCACGAACCAACGGTCATCGAACAGCAGGTTGTAGGGATGCAGCGGGTGCGGATCCACCCTGGGATCTCCGAGACCCAGAGCTGCCATGTGGGAGAGGTAAAGCCCTTCCAGGTCGCCATGACCTTCCGGATCGCTCCGCAGGCTCAGCTGGCAGGCCCAGGGAAAGCGGTGGCTGCCGTGGTCTTCTGCCAGGTCGGTCAGTGCAGCCCAGAAATCCTCCGCCAGAGGACAGCTCGGTTCTCCCTCTTTCCGGGGCAGCAGTTGCAGGTGCCGGTGTGGCTGACTGGCACCGGCGGCGCTGCAGCTGTTGAAGAACCAGAGTCCACCCGTATCCCGGGCCACCGCGCTGACGGCAGCCCAGTCACGGGAATCAACCCAGCCGGCCTGTGGAGCCCAGTGGTCGGTGATCAGCAGGACATGTCCGGATTGCACGGGATATTTGTTGAGGATCAGCACGTGCCCCTGTTGCGGTCGCGCCACTTCCAGGGCCGGTTCCCAGGGGAGGAACGGATTGGGCCTTGGGCCCCCAGCTCGCAGATGCTTGGGAGTGCGGCTCATCAGTCGCCGCAACTGGAAGGGTGCCAGCTCCGGGGCCACAACCAGATCAGTGCTGAGGGGCACAAGGTTCCCACTGGCCAGAGCCGTTTCGGCCCTGGCCAGGGCACGTGCCCACAGGGACTCAGCCCGCACCAGCCTTCAGCCGTGCAAGAGACGCCCCCTGGTAGAAGCGGCCCAGGATTTCGTTGTATCGCAACCCCTGCTTGGCCAGGTCGTGGGCCCCGTGCTGACTCATGCTCGCTCCCAGGTGCCCATGGGCCTCCAAGGTGATCTGACGGTTGGCGGCGTAGAGGCTCTCCACAATTCCTCCCTGGTAACTCAGAATCAGCCCGGTGGTGCCTGAGACAGCCTCGCGTGAGCGGTCGCTGGTGCTCGTCAGGCCCCGATAGGCCTGCCAGCGGGTGGTGTCGCCAAGGTGCCAGTGACGGCTGGCCGGTCTGGCCATATGGGCCAGCGCATAGGAGCGGGCTGCAACCGCCTGGGCCTTGAGGGCCTCCATCGCCCAGCTGCTGGGCATTTCCGCCCCAACCACAGAGGACACGTAGGTCTCAAGAGGCAGATGGTTCACCACCAGGACTCCGCCACCATCCCGGATCAGCCGCAACCGCCCTGGGTAGGGAACGCCATTCACCACAACGGTGCCAGCTGGTGCCATCAGCCAGGCTTCACCCACCTGCTCCGTCCACTGGGCGGAAACCGTTGCCTGGGCGGCTCCCTGAAGCAGGATCCTCCCCTCGCGGCTGATCAACTGCCAGGGGGCATCAGCCGTCAGGCTGGGCTCCGACCCCGCCCTCAGCAGGGCCACCCGGATCTCGAGGTCCAGAGGTCGGCCGGGGGCAGGTTCCTGGAGCCCCAGGCGCTGGCTCTGTACGGATCGCAGACTCTGCGCCTCCACCTGCGTATCCTGCGGGGGGGCGGGCGTCTCTGAGAGGGCTTCCAGCAGGCTGGCGTCGTGGTCAACTGCCCCCCGAAGCGTGAGGCCCTGCATGCTGAAGCCGATGGCCACAGCGGTGAGGGCCATCGGTCCTCCTAGCCAGATCCGTCTTCGAATCAGGATTCCCTTGATCAGCGGGACAGCAGAAGCTCCCATTCCCCGCATGCGGGCTCCCCAGGCTCGAAATGGAGATTGCCGTCCCACAGCAGATGGCCTGTACCGAGCAGTTCGATCTTCCCTGAGCATGATCGACGGCAGACCATTCCGCCTGGGCGGGTGGACGGCTGCCAGCCCACCACCTCGTTCTTTCCGGTCTTCTCGAACCAGTAAGGCGCGACCAGCGCATGGGCTGATCCAGTGACGGGATCTTCCGGGATGCCGAGACCTGGCGCAAAAAAGCGCAACTCGTAATCAGCACGCAACCCCTTGAGGGCCGGGATCAGGGATCGCTGGCCTTCCACGGCCGACATCACCACCAACCCGCACCGTTCGCCTCCATGAAGGTCGGCGGCGAGATCCGTCAGTCCACTCAGGTCGCTCCCCGGAGGAAGCAGGGCCACGTGGTAGCCGAGATCGCTGGTCCAGTAGCCGGCAACGGAACGGCCACTGCGGCAGAGCAGGAGTTCCTGGAGCTCGGGGGAGATCGAGCTCCTGGTCAACCCCGAACTGGGCAGAACAATGCTGGCCCCGGCAGGTTCCCGTGGGTGCAGCCTGCTTTCCAGTCGGCCACTACGCGTGTGGAACACGACGCCCGCGCCGGGCTTGAGTTCCCCCCAGTGACCCAGAGCCAGAACAGTGGCCAGGGTGGCATGGCCGCAGAGATCCACCTCACAGCTTGGGGAGAACCAACGCAGCAACCAGACTCCATTCCAGTGCAGGGCGAAGGCGCTTTCGGACTGCTTCAGGCTGGCGGCCAGAGTCTGCAGGGTGGAGGAGCCCAGGGGAGAGTTCAGGCGCACCACAGCCGCACCGTTCCCGGTTCCAGTTCCCGAGCTGAAGGCCTCGATCAGAACGGCTGGAGAGGTCATTGGCTCCATTCAGGCCGAAGTCCACGTTGCATCAGGGCTCTCACCGCCTCATCCGGCCGCGTTCGTCCTTCGAGCACGGCCAGCACCTGCTCACAGATGGGCAGGTTCCAGTTCCGTTGTCGGGACAGCTGGATGGCCGCGCGCACGGTACGGGGGCCTTCCACCGTGGCTCCGATGGTTTCCACGGCCCTGGTCTCATCGAGTCCTTCGGCGAGCAGCAGTCCACAGCGGTAGTTCCGGCTCAGCGGGCTGTTCGCCGTCGCCAGCAGGTCGCCGAGCCCGGCCAGCCCATACAGGCTGGTGGATTGACCGCCGAGCCCTTGCACCACCACCCCCATTTCCGCCAGTCCGCGACAGAGCAGTGAGGCCTTCGCGTTGGCGCCGAGTGCGAGCCCGTCACAGATTCCCGCCGCCACGGCCATCACGTTCTTGAGGGCCGCCGCAGCTTCAACCCCAACTGGATCCCGGCTTCGATACAGCCTGAGGATGTCGCTGCTGAGCTGCTCCTGAAGCCTGGAGGCCAGTGCCTCATTCTCAGAGGCGATCACGCTCGCGGCCGGGAGTCCCTGGGCCAGCTCGCCGGCCAGATTGGGGCCGCTCAGAGTCAGCAGAGGTACATCTGGAAGGTGGCCGCCCCAAACCTGGGTTGGGGTGGCGTGACGGTTCGGGTCAATCCCTTTGCTGCAGCTCATCAGGGGGCGTCCAGCTGGCCAGCGAGGCGCGAGCTGCTTCGCCAGGGGCTCCACACCCTGCATCGCCACCGCCACCACCACCAGGTCCGCCTCCGGCAGCAGGGAAGCGGGATCCCCGCCCAGATGCCGGCTCCAGCTGATCAGCCGATGTCCCTGATGCTCCCAGAGGTCGTGAAGAGTGCGACCCCAAGCCCCGAGGCCAAGCATGGCGATCGTGAGAGTCATCGAATCTGGACATGCGGGGCCATCATGGGTCAGGTGATGGCAGCCAGTTCAAACCAGGGGCCTGCAGGCCGTGAACCGCTCTCGCTTTGGCGAGGAACCGCTCTGGTGGTTGGCAGCGGGGGGATCGGGTCAGCCCTGCTCGCCGCGCTGTCGGTCAGGGCTCCGGGGTTGACGCTGGTCACCACCCATCGCTCTGGCCATGGCGCTGAGCCATTCCCAGCGATTCGCTCGGTTCCGCTCGACCTCACCGAGGATTCCAGCCTTTCAGCTCTGCCCGGACACCTCGCCGGCCTGCCCCCGCTGAGGCTGGTGATCAACACGGCCGGGCTGCTGCACGACGCTGAACTTCAGCCTGAAAAGCGTCTGTCGCGGATCTCACGGGCCAACCTGGAGCGCAGCTTCGCCGTGAACGCCTTCGGCCCGGTGCTACTCGCCGCCGCGCTGGCCCCGCTTCTGCGGCGCGATCGGCCGCTTCATTTCGCCAGCCTGTCCGCCAGGGTGGGCAGCATCGGAGACAACCGCTCCGGTGGCTGGTACAGCTACCGAGCTGCCAAGGCCGCCCAGAATCAGCTACTGCGCACCCTCGCCCTTGAGTGGCAGCGAACCCTCCCCATGGCCTGTGTGTGTCTGCTGCATCCAGGCACGACGGCCACCCGGCTCTCGGAGCCCTTTCAGGCCGGAGTGGCGCCGGAGAGGTTGTTCACACCCCAGCACACTGCCCAGCTTCTGCTCACCGTGGTGGAGGCCCTTTCGCCGGGCGACAGCGGCCAGTTCCTGGCCTGGGATGGTCAGCGGATCCCCTGGTGATGTCAGCGCCAACCAGGGACTAAACGGCGTGTCGCTCAAGCAGTTCAAGTGGGATCAGCTTCAGGGTGCTGATCTCGGTTGCTTCAAGTCTCACGGGGGGTGCCACCCCGTCGTCGTAGGCCTCCAGCCATCGGGGCGCACAGACGCACCAATGGTCTCCAGCCTTCAGGCCGGGGAACCTGAGCGACGGGCGGGGGGTGATCAGGTCGTTCCCCTGGGCCCGGCTGTAGTTCAGGAATGTGTCGTCCACCACGCAGCAGACCGTGTGCCGTCCGAGGTCGCCACTGTCACTTCGACAGAAGCCATCGCGCGTCCAGCCGGTCAGCGGTTGACAACCGCAGACTTCCAGTGGCTTGCCCAGAACGTTCAGATCTCCGCTGCTGTTGGCCGGATTCATGGGGGTCTCGGGGCCTGTGAGCAGTCTGTCGACAGCCGTCCTGATCCGGGGATACCTGATCAAATCGTTCCGGGAGGTTGACGAAATCCGGGGGGTAAGCGTTAAAGGTCGGAGGGACAACTCCTTCATCCCGATCACGGCCACACCTTCATGAGCTGGGAATTCACCGAAGATGCGGCCTTCATGGCCCTCTGCGACGCTTACAAGGAAAGCGGTGAGCCCTCGGCCATGGAGTTCCTTGCCCACGGTGAAGGGGCGTTCCATTTCCAGGAGCTCACCCAGAATGCGGCGGGCGAGGGCATCGATCTGAGCGACTCCGATGACCTCGAGGACTTTCAGCAGGAGGTGATCGATGCCCTGGAGGAACTGTGCAGCTGAGGATTCAGCCGTAGAAGAAGGCAATTTCTTTGGGCTTCAGGCCTTCCCAGCCAGCTTGCTGAAGCCTGGCGTCGAGGGTCGGCTGATCCAGGTGCTTGCTCCCGGTTCTCACCACCCTGTTGCGCATCGACTTGAGCACCCCGCTGCGCTTGCGCTGGTTCTCCAGCTCCATCACCTCGTTGTAGAGGGTGAGCATCGCTTCCGGAATGGGCGAGCCATCCAGATCAAGGCCAGCTCGAATCGCAGCATCGATACCGTCAGGGCCGGCAATCGCCATGGTTCCAATCGGTTTGGGGCAAGCGGAGGCTAGAGGCTCGCTTGGTTCAGGCGCTGAAATACCGCGCTCTGCTGTGGACAGCCACCAGGGCTGTTGTGCTCTGCTCGGGTTCCAGCTGGTCGCTCTCGTCCATGGAGAGACCGATGCGTTCGGTTCCCAGCCACCTCAGCTGCTGGCGCGAATCGGCGACATTGGGGCAGGCCGGGTAACCGAAGGAATAGCGACTGCCGCGGTAGCGCTGAGCCAGAACGTCGCGAAGAGAGAGGTCCGCCGGATCAGCAAAGCCCAGCTCCCGTCGGATCCGTGCATGGGTCCATTCCGCCAGGGCTTCGGCCATCTGCACGGCCAACCCATGGAAGTACAGGTAGTCGCTGTAGCGGTCGCCGCGAAAGAGATCCAGCGCAAAGGCCGTGGCGCGTTCGCCCATCGTGACGGCCTGCATCGGGAGCACGTCAGCGGGCCGCAGAACTTGAGCCGAGTCCGTGGTGAGATCGCGATAGAAATCGGCGATGCAGTAACGGTTCCCGGAGCGCTGGCGTGGCAGCTCGAAGCGGCCGAGTTCCCCACCAGCAGCGGAAGGGGGGACAGCAGCAGGCAGGCCTGTGGGGTCGAACACAACCACGGCATTGCCCTGCCGTCCGCAGGGGAAATATCCATAGGCCACACGCGGCGTGAGCAACTGCTCGTCGATGCAGCGATGAATCCACTGCTGGAGCACCGGCTCGGCCTTCTCAGCCAGCATGGCCGAGTAGTCGTCTCTGCTCTGACCCTGGGCTTTGCGCAGTTGCCACTGGCCTGCGAACAGGGCGTTGCGGTCGAGATAACCGAACACTTCCTGCAGGGGGATCTCCGTCTCGTCCAAAACCTCGCTTCCCCAGAAGGGTGGTGCCGGCGCAGGCTCCTCCGGAACCGACTCCGAGCGGTGCGTGTCAGCAGGATGCGTGTCGGCGGGTCCTGGTTGTGGCTGATCCGGTGACTCAGACACTGTTGCCTGAACAGGGGCGTCCACGGTTTCTGTGTTGGATTCCGTCCCCGCCGGCTCCAGCCCCAGGCCGTCGGGGGCTCCAGCCAGAAAACCAAGTGTGTTTTGCCATTGCCCGGCATCTCTGGCCGCCACATAGGCATCCATGAAGCGCAGATCAGCAAAGGCATCACGGCCATAGAGCACCTGGCCGCGATAGACCTCTCGACAGTCGTTATTGACAAATCGAGGCGTCAGTGCCGCTCCACCCAGGATCACTGGTACATCGATCCCGGCTTCATTGAAAGCCAGCAGATTGTCTTTCATGAAAGCTGTCGACTTCACCAGAAGCCCGCTCATGGCAATGCAGTCAGCTTGGTGTTGTCGCTGGGCTTCAATAATGGCCTCAACCGGCTGTTTGATGCCGAGGTTGATCACCTCGTAACCGTTATTGGTGAGAATGATATCGACCAGATTCTTGCCAATGTCATGAACATCGCCCTTGACCGTGGCGATCAGGAACTTGGCCTTGGCCGTGCGTGCACCCTCCACCTTCTCCATCAAAGGCTCGAGGAAAGCCACAGCTGCCTTCATCGTCTCTGCGCTCTGGAGCACGAAGGGAAGTTGCATCTGTCCGGACCCGAACAACTCTCCAACGACCTTCATGCCATTCAATAAAAACGTATTGATGATTTCAAGCGGTGGATAAGTGGCCAAGGCCTGATTCAACGCCTCTTCTAGGCCGATGCGCTCCCCGTCGATAATGTGCTGCTGGAGGCGTTCCTCAATCGGCAGGTCTGCCAGGGAAGGGCCAGAGGCCCTGGCTTCCTTGGCACTGACGCCCTCGAATAGCTTCGTGAGTTCGGTGAGTGGGTCGTAGCTGCAGATCCCATCCTCAAAACGGCGGTGATCGTGGATCAGATCGCGGCAGACCTGCTGATGTTCGGCACTGATCTTCGCCAAGGGCAGAATCTTGGCCGGGCTCACAATGGCTGCATCCATCCCAGCCTCACAACAGTCGTGTAGGAATACCGAGTTGAGAACAATGCGCGCTGCCGGGCTAAGCCCAAAGCTCACATTGCTGACACCCAGAACCACATGAACGCCAGGCAGATTCTGGCGAATCAATCCAATGGCCTCGACTGTCGCCAAGGCGTTGCGTCGATCTTCCTCAATGCCTGTTGAGATCGGCAGAGCGAGGGGATCATAGAAAATCTCGTGGGCCGGGATTCCAAATTCCAGCGCGTCACGATAGGCGCGCTGGGCGATGGCAAACTTCCGCTCAGCTGTGCGGGCCATGCCCTCCTCATCAATGGTGCCGATCACCACGCCAGCCCCATAGTTTCGCGCCAGCTCAAGAACCTTTAGGAAGCGTTCATCCCCATCCTCGTAATTGGTTGAGTTAAGGATGCATTTGCCACCAGCCACTTTCAGTCCGGCCTCCATCTTCTGCCATTCTGTGGAATCGAGCATCAGCGGCAGATTCACATTGGTAACAAGCCGACTCACGAGCTCTCGCATGTCCCGCTCGCCGTCCCGCCCTACATAGTCAACGTTGACATCGAGAATGTGGGCATTTTCCTTCACCTGACCCCGGGCAACGGAAACCAGGCCATCCCAGTCTTCCTCGGCCAAGAGTTCCCTCACCTTTCTGGAACCGCTGGCGTTGAGGCGTTCACCGATGATCAGAAACGAATTGTCCTGCAAGTAAGGGGTGACGCCATAAATCGAACTGGCAGCAGGTTCATATTGCAATAATGGGCGTGGATCAACCCAGCCACTGTCAGAGCTGGGAGCCTGCTTGGCATCAGTTCGTCTCACCGGCCGGCTGGCCGGCTTCAGTTCAGCTGCCAGCTCTGCAAGGGCGCCAATATGGGCTGGTGTGGTTCCACAGCAGCCACCGATCAGCTGTACGCCAAGATCTTCAACGAAGTGCATCAGCTGCATCTTCATTTCAATGGGCGTCAGTCTGTAATGGGCTACTCCACCGATATTCTCAGGGAGCCCAGCATTCGGAATGCAGCTCACCACAAAGGGACTGTGCTCGCTCAGATAGCGGATGTGCTCTTTCATCTGCTCAGGCCCGGTAGCGCAGTTCAGTCCGAGAACATCAATTCTGAACGGCTCAAGGATCGACACCACTGCGGCGATGTCAGAACCCACCAGCATCGTGCCTGTGGTTTCCATGGTGACGCTCACCATCACCGGTCGACGCTGGCCAGTGGCATGGAAGGCCTCTTCAATCCCCAGCAGGGCTGCTTTGATCTGCAGAACGTCCTGACAGGTTTCCACGATGAACAGATCCACATCACCAGCGAGTAATCCCTCCGCTTGTTCGCGGAAGGAGTCTTTCATCGTGTCGAAGTCGATATGGCCGAGGGTCGGTAACTTAGTGGTTGGCCCCATCGAACCGGCAACAAACCGTGGCTTCTCGGCTGTGGAGTAGGCATCTGCCACTTCGCGCGCCAGCTCTGCTGCTCGCTTGTTGATCGCAAAGGCCTGATCCTGGAGGTCGTATTCGGCCAGCACAATCGAAGCAGCACCGAAGGTGTCTGTCTCGATCACATCGCAGCCAACTTCCAGAAACTGCCGATGAACGGCTTGAACCGCATCTGGACGGCTGAACACCAGTTGCTCGTTGCAACCCTCCAGAGCCGCTCCACCGAAATCGTCAGCGGTGAGATTCAGCTGTTGCAAAGACGTACCTGTGGCTCCGTCAAACACAAGGACGGGGCGACCCGGGGAGTGGAGTCTCTCCAGAAAGCCGACCCGCGGTCCGGTGGCGATCGCCCGATTCCCATCCCTGCTAGCCATCACCATCAGCCGTCGAGTCGCACGCGGGTCACCCAGTGGTCATAGGCGGAATCGCGGCCTTCCGTGATGGCCGTGAGCCGCTCCCGGATCCGGCTCATCACGGGGCGGCTGCCTGGCAGATCCGTGGACTCAACCCGCCGAACCGGGGTGACCTTGGCAGCTGTGCCACTAAGGAAAACCTCGTCGGCCACAAACAATTCGCTCTTGTCCACGGGGCGTTCGACCAGTGGGATCTGCAGGCCCTGGGCCAGTTCGATCACACTGGCCCGGGTGATCCCTTCCAGGATGTCCTGATCCACCCCGGGGGTGATCAAGACGCCATCCCTCACGATGAAGAGATTCATGCCACTGGCTTCACTGACCTTGCCCCTGCTGTTCAGCAATAAGGCCTCATCAAAGCCACTTTTCACGGCTTCGGTCTTGGCCAGCGAGCTGGTGATGTAGGCGCCGCTGATCTTTCCCCGCAAGGGCAGGGACCGATCTTCCTGGCGCGTCCAGGAGCTGATTCTGCAGGAGACACCATCCGGGGAGAGGTAGTCGCCCAGTTCCAGGCCGTAGATCAGGAAGTCGGTCTCGATGCTGTGCAACCTGGGGGCGATGCCGAGATCGCTTGTGTAGACAAACGGTCGCAGGTACACCGGCCGGCTGGGGCGGTTGATGCGCAGCAGTTCGGTGATGGCTGCGAGAATCGTGTCCTCGCTCAGCTCAGTCAGCAGCAGCCTGGCGCTCTGGCTCAGGCGACGAGCATGGCGATCGGCCCGGAACAGCAGGATTTCATCCGGATCCGCCGGGTTCGGTAAGGCTCGCATCCCCCCGAAGGCCCCGGTGCCGTAATGGAGCGCATGGGTGGCTATCGACAGCGTGGCCTGCTCGAACGGCACGCATCTGCCACGGAACCAGGCATAGGGAAGGAACTGATGCATGGAGAGCGGCCAGGTGGCACTACCGGCAGGCCCGATCTTCTCACCAGAACCATCAGGATGGATCCCATGCACAGGCTTTCAGCGGTAGCGGGCTGCCCGGATGACCCGGGGTCCTTTGTTGAGCAACCTCCGGCTCCGGTGCTGCTGCTCAGCAGTGCCGACACCGACCTGGTCGCCCTGGATCGTCTGATCAGCGACGAACCGGAGCTGCTCGGCTGTGAGCTACGAGGGCTCAATCTGACCTACCTTTCCCATCCGGCTGTTATTGATCATTACCTGGCGAGCACTGCACGTGCCGCCCAGCTGATCGTGGTCCGGCTTCTGGGTGGCCGCGGTCACTGGAGCTACGGACTGGAAGCCGTTCAGCGCTGGGCTCAGGCCGCCAAGGCTCCGGGTGGTCGAAGGATGCTGCTGGTGCTGGCTGGCACCGAGGATGAAGACCGCGCCCTGGCCAGCCTCAGCACCACTGATCCTGAGTTGGTCATCAACCTGGCCGGCTGTTTTCGCCAGGGGGGAACCGCCAACCTGAGACAGGCGCTCTGCTGTTTCCGCGATCTGATCGGAGGAAGGGAACCGGCCCCACCCACACCGCAGCCGCTGCCCGACCCCCACCCCTGGGACTGGCGCCCGGATCCGGGCGGTCGCGTGGGGCTGATTCTTTACCGTGCTCTCTTCCAGGCGTCGGATCTGGCCCTGATGGAGGCCTGCCTGAAGGCTCTCCGGGATCAGGGGCTGGCACCGCGCGCGCTCTGGGTCAGCGGTCTCCGCGACCCGGCGGTGCAACGCGGTGTGGGCGATCTCCTGGTTCGTGAAGGGGTTGAGCTTGTTCTCTGCTGCACCGCCTTCGCTTCTGTGCAGGTGGCAGAGGCCGGTCTTGGCTCCCCTTTATGGGAAAGGCTTGGGGTTCCCGTCCTGCAGGTGCTCACCAGCGGACGGTCGCGGCAGAGCTGGGCCAGCAGCAGCATCGGACTTGGTCCGACCGAGCTCGGCCTGCAGATTGCCCTTCCGGAACTCGACGGGCGGATCACCACGCGGATCGGAGCCTTCAAGGAGAGTCCGCTCAGCAGCGAGCGCCTCGCATCCGCCCTGCCGCGTTTTCAACCCGACTACGAGCGGCTGGACTGGATCGCAGAACTGGCAGCCCGGTGGATCCGGCTGCGCAGGACACCCACCGGCCAGCGGCGGGTGGCCCTGGTCCTTGCCAACTACCCCAACCGCAACAGCCGGGTTGCCAATGGCGTGGGCCTCGATACCCCGGCTTCCGTCGCCGCGATGCTTGGCTGGCTCAGCCAGGTGGGTTATTCCCTGGGCGAAGATCTCCCCGGCGATGGTCAGGTGTTGATCGAGCGCCTGCTCGCGGTGCGCTCAAACGACCCTGAGAGCGGTCATCGACCCCCGCTCGATCATTTGAGCCTTTCGGTCTACAAGCACTGGTACGCGTCGCTGCCAGCATCCGGTCGTCAGCGACTTGAGAGCGTGTGGGGGGCGCCGGAGTGTGATCGCAGCCTTGAGCCAACAGCTGAGGGTACACCTGGATTCCCGATCCGAGGACTCCGTTTCGGCACGGTGGCGCTGCTGCTTCAACCCGAGCGGGGGTATGACCAGGACCCCAGTCTCAACTACCACGCGCCTGATCTTCCACCCACCCATGCCTACCTCGCCCAGTACCTCTGGCTGCGGCAGTCCTTCGCGTCCGATGTGGTGGTCCATGTGGGCAAACACGGCAATCTGGAGTGGCTACCCGGCAAAGGTCTGGGACTTTCAGCCAGCTGCTACCCGGAATGGGCCCTGGGCCCTCTGCCCCATCTGTATCCCTTCATCGTGAACGACCCGGGGGAGGGGAGCCAGGCCAAACGGCGCAGCCAGGCCGTGATCCTCGATCATCTGACGCCGCCTCTCGGCCGGGCAGAACTCCATGGTGAACTCCTGGAGCTCGAGGGCCTTCTGGATGAGTACTGGGAGGCAGTCCAGCTCGGCGGAGAGCGGGCGAGCCTGCTGCGGGACAGGTTGGCGACCCGCCTGGAATATCTCGAGCTGCCTGGTGGTAGGGACGAAGGCCTGGAGCGGCGCCTGGAGGCTGCGGATGGATACCTCTGCGAGCTGAAGGAAGCTCAGATCCGCCTTGGTCTGCATGTCTATGGACAACTTCCCCAGCCAGCCCTGCTCGGGGAGCTGCTGCAGAGTCTCGCTCGGGCTCCAAGCGCCGATCGTCCAGGCCTGACTCAGGCGCTTGCCCGCGATCTTGGTCTGGCCCTCGACCCCTGGAGCGACCCCGACGACGGATTGATCGACGCCGGCGATCGAGATCGCCTGGCCGCCCTGGCCCCTGGCAGCTCGCTTCGGCTGGTGGGGGATGCGGTGGCGGTGCTGGAGCGGATGGCTTCAGGCCTGCTTCAGCCCCTGATCCATGGCGGCGTTGGCAAAACGCCGCCATCCCCAACGGGAGCTGGAGCCGCCACCGCCGAGGCCCTTCTGCGTATCCGTGGAGAGCTGCTGCCGCGACTGCTGGCCTGTGCCGAGGCAGAACGGATGGCACTTCTGCGGGGCCTGGCCGGGGAGCGCATTGCGGCCGGCCCATCAGGGGCTCCGACCAGGGGCCGCCCGGATGTGCTGCCCACTGGCCGGAATTTCTTCAGCGTGGATCTTCGTGGCCTCCCCACCGAGGCCGCCTGGGATCTGGGTCGCCGCAGTGCTGAACTGCTCCTCGAGCTTCATCTGCTGGATGAAGGAGACCATCTTCAACGGATCGCTCTCAGCGTCTGGGGGACGGCGACCATGCGCAACGGGGGCGAGGACATCGCCCAGGCTCTGGCCCTGATGGGGGTCCGACCGGTCTGGGATGGCCCCACCCGCCGCCTGGTGGATCTGGAGGTGATCAGGCCCGAGTTGCTGGAACGGCCTCGGGTCGATGTCACCCTCCGGATTTCCGGCCTGTTTCGCGATGCCTTCCCCCAGTTGGTGGGCTGGTTCAATCGGGCCTGCCAGCTGGTGGGAGCGCTCGACGAACCTGCAGATCTCAATCCGTTGGCCGAATCAGCTCGGCGGGAGGGCCACACGGGCCGTGTCTACGGTTCAGCTCCCGGCGCTTATGGTGCCGGCCTCCAGGCCCTGATTGACAGCGGTCATTGGGAGACCCGGGAAGACCTGGGGAACGCCTTCCTCACCTGGAGCGCCTGGAGGTATGACAGTGGCAGCAGCGATGGCTCAGGGTGCAGCCCGATCGAGGCTCATGGAGATCGAACAGGCCTTGAGCAACGGCTAAGGAATGTACAGGTCGTGATGCATAACCAGGACAATCGTGAGCATGACCTGTTCGACTCCGATGATTACTATCAGTTCCATGGGGGTTTGTCTGCAGCCGTGCAAACCCTCACGGGACAGGCCCCGTCGATGTGGTTCGGGGATCATTCGCGACACAGTCGCCCCAGAGTTCACCGGCTGGAGCGGGAATTCGACAAGGTTCTGCGTTCAAGGCTGCTGAATCCCCGTTGGATCGAAGCGATGCAACGCCATGGGTACAAGGGGGGATTTGAAATGGCCGCCAGCCTCGACTATCTGTTTGCTTATGACGCAAGCACAGGCCGGGTTCCAGACTGGGGGTATGAAAAAATCGCTGAGGCCTGGCTAGGCGATCCGGGGGTCCGCGACTTTCTTCAGCGCTTTAATCCCTGGGCCCTGCGCGACATGGCAGAGCGTCTACTGGAAGCCCATCACAGAGACCTGTGGCAGGGTGCATCACCACAGCTCCTGGAAGAGCTCCGCGTTATTGTGTTGCAGAGCGAAGCTCAGATTGAAGCCAGATGACCGGACCAGGGACGGGTTGATCACTATGGGAGAGATCAGGAACCGAGATCCTTTACCATCTGCTTGAAGGGGTCAATAGAGCCGGGTTTGGCAGTATTGAGCTGGGAAATCTGCGGCTGTGAGGCTTCCGAATCAGCGGTTTTTCTGGCAGCGGGACTCACTGGACTGTTCACAGCCACAGCGGAACCCTTTTTGCGTTGATCGAGCTCAGTGGCGGACATCGGCTGGGCGAAGGTCTTTTTGACTGGCTTCGGAACTCCGCTGTTCAGGGTGGGCTCGACAGTTTTCGGTTCGCTTCCTCCCAGGCCAGGGGTGGCTCGCTTCAGCTCGGCTTCCATGGAAGCCACTTCCTCCACAAGTTCCTTGTTGCCGGGGCTGCTGGCCGTACCTGGAAACGTATGGCGGATGGTATTCGAGCGCCGCATGAACGAAACGTCGCCCAGGCTGCTGGCTGCATCCGGTTCCAGATAGAAGCTTTCCTTCTGCTTGGCAGGCTTCGGCTTGTTCTCAGAACGGTTGGAGCCGGCACTGGAACCGGTGCCGAGCAGTCGATCGAACAGACCCATCGAAAGGCATCAGGAACGCGCTGGTCAACATTAGCGGCCGCAGAGGGCAGCACCATGGGTATCGGTACCGCAACTCAACAGGAGTCCGCGGGACCTCAGCTCAGAAGCGATCGACTCGCAGACATGGGACGTGGGTTGCCAGCGTGGCTTCATCTCGTAGTCATACCAGGCCTCTGCCCCATCGAACCCCATCTCGGCAGCGGCACGGATCAGACGGGAAAACGACAGCCGATAGCGCGCGGGATGGGCAAGCAGAGCCAGCCCCCCGGCGCTGTGGATGGCTGACACCACAGCTTCTGCCCTCAGGCCGTATCCCACCAGCGCACGGCCCCTGAGGTAGGGATCGAGACTCCAGTGATCCTCACGGAAGCCGAGGGCCAGAACATGCACGAGACAGCCTTCAAGGACACAACTGATCTCAACCCCACGCCAGAGCACCGGTGTTGATTCCCCACTGGCTCTGAGCTGTTCAAACCGTTCGGCGATCGGCCTGTAGGCCTCAAGGCTGTGGTGATCGGTCACCGCCAGGTGTTCAAGCCCGAGGTCGATGGCTTGATCGGCCACTTCAAGGGGTTTCAACGAGCCATCCGAGCAGTCGGTATGACAGTGAAAATTGAACCTCTCCGGGCAGCTGGCTGCTGTCACCTGTTGCAGCACATCTGCCAGAGGATGGTTATGGCGCTGAAGTCTGCTCATCCCGCTGCTGCCTCAGCGGCCAGACGCTCTGAGCGCAGCCGTCGCCATCGGGCATAGAACTGGATGCTCGCCGCCATCAGAACCACGAGGGCCACCAGGAACCAGGTGGCGGATGTGGTGGGGAACTGATTCTTGAACACCACCAGCATCACAGCAGCTACCAGGAGCAGGGTCGGCAGCTCGTTGAGGGCCCGCAGTTGGCGCGGACTCCACTGACAACGACCTGACTGGAGCTGAGCCATCAATCGGTAACAAAGGAGGTGATAGATCATCAGGACCAGCACAACCGCGAGCTTGGCGTGCAACCAGCCTTGCTTCAGCCATCCGGGGTTGATCCACAACAGCCCGATGGCACAGGCAACCGCCACCACCATCCCTGGAGTGGCAATGATGTTGGCCAGGCGACGCTCCATCAGCCCGTACTGATCCTGAAAGGCGCCACGCACGATTTCATCCATCTCCTCGGCCTCGCGGTGGTAGATGAAAAGCCGCACCAGATAGAAGAGGCCGGCAAACCACACAACAACCCCCACGATGTGGAGGGATTTGAACCAGAGATAGGCCTCCGGTGGCAGGCTGAAAGCCAGGAATGGCACAGGGGCAGTCAGGGCTGGGTTCAAGGTAAGGGCTCAGCCGGGGGGGTCAATCCCTCCGGTCGGGAGGGATCAGGGTGTTTTCGCGCCAGCTCCACCGTGGCGGGCAGCGCTGGCCCGGATCGCCTCCAGCTCTTCCGTTGGGATCTTGTCGAGCTGGCGGATCACCAGGGCCATGCGGGGGTTGCTGCGCAACTGGGTGGCGTGCCGGGCCAGGAAATCCCAATACAGGCTGTTGAACGGACAGGCCGTCTCCCCGCTGCGCTGCTTCGGGTTGTAGGGGCAGCTCCTGCAGTAGGTACTCATTCGATTGATGTAACTGCCGCTCGCGGCATAGGGCTTGCTGGCCAACCGGCCTCCGTCGGCGAACAGGCCCATGCCGAGCACATTCGTCTGCATCACCCAGTCGTAGCCATCGATAAACATCCTGTGAAACCAGGCGGTGAAGGCCTGGGGATCGAGGCCGGCGATCAGGCCGTAATTGGCTAGCACCATCAGCCGCTGGATGTGGTGGGCGTAACCGGTGCCGGCGATCTCAGCGAGCACAGTGTCGATACAGTTCATCCCGCTCTGGCCCAGCTGCTCCATCCAGGTGGGGAGGGGCTGATCAGCGTTGAAGTGGTTGCTCTGGGTGTAATCGGGGCCGAACCAGCTGTAGAGCGCGTGCGTGTACTCTCTCCATCCCAGGATCTGACGAATGACGCCCTCCAGTGAGGAAAGAGGTGTGTTCCGCTCGCGGCCGGCTTCCTCAAGCCGACGGATCACCTCCAGTGGATGGAGCAATCCCAGGTTGAGATAGGGCGACAGCAGGGCATGCCAAAGGGTGGGCTCACCGGCCACCATGGCGTCCTGATACGGCCCGAAACCGTCCAGGCGGGTTTCGATGAAATGTTCGAGGGCCGCGAGGGCCTGCTGCCGACTCACGGCCCAGCTGAAAGGCTGACTGCGCCCCGGAAGGCCCGCATCCCCCTTCTCCATAGCCAGGGACAGCTGCTCCACCTTCCCGATCACGGCCTCCGTGATCGCATCCGGTTCGAATCGAAGTGGTGGCGGTCCCTTCAGCCCCCGGGGTGGTGCCTTGCGGTTCTCGTGGTCGTAGTTCCACTGTCCCCCGAGCGGCTGCTTCCCGCTTCCATCCGGATCCATCAGCACCCCGAAGCGACGCCTGCCCTCGCGGTAGAAGAGCTCCATCCGGAGCTGTCTGTAAGAGCGGGCCCAGCCGTCAAAAGCCTCGGCATCCCAGAGGAAGGCATTCGACGCATGCCAGACCAGCTGGGGCCGGGGCGCCGGCAGGGCCGCCACCATCCGTTCAATCCTCTGACGAAAGGGCCGCTCCGCCGGCTCCATCAGATGAAGCTCCCGGATGCCATGGGCCCTGGTCCAGTCTGCAATCGCGGCGGAGAAAGCCTCGCTCTCCAGATAGTCGACGCACCATCCAGCTTCCCTGAGATCGGCGGCGAAATGGCGCATGGCACTCCACACCAGCACAAGCTTCTGGCGGTGGTAGGCCTGCCACTGCAACACCGACCGGCTCTCGACCATGAGCACGCGCGCGTCGCCGGCCCGGTAGGAAGCCAGAGCGCTCTGGCTGGGGTTCAGCTGGTCGCCGAGCACCCAGATTCCGATGGAGGAATCCATGGCCATGGTCAGCTGACGGCTTCGCCGGCCAGACGACAGACCCTCCGGGCGACCGCCGAGACAAATCCCCTGTCCACCGCTCCGTCCATCGGACTGATCAAGCCATCACGACAATCCACCACCACGCGTTCGTGATGGCCCATCTGATCATCCACCCGCAGTCGAAGCTGCCAATGGTGCTTGGCGCTCCGCTGGATTTCAGCTCCGCAGACAGGCCCCACGCACAGTCCCGGGGCAGCCCTCGCTGAGACAGGCATCACCAGCAGCAGGGCCAGCAGGGTGGCAACGATCCGGATCACCCAGCTAGTTCGAAGGTGGATTCGTGGCCATTGTCGACCTCAGGGGGTGGTTCAGAGGGTGCCTCGGCCTCTGCTGATGCCTCGGGATGGAAGTACTCCCACACCACTCTGGCGAGGCCGGCACCCATCCCAGGGGCCTGGGCCAGGGTCTGCGGGCTCGCCAGCTGGATGGCATCGATGGAACGAAAGTGGGCGAGAAGGTCACGGATCCGCTTGGGCCCAAGACCGGGAATGTCGGAGAGGCGCGAGCGCTTCATCCTCAGCCCCCGCTGCTGGCGGTGAAAACTCACGGCAAAGCGATGCGCCTCATCGCGAAGGCGTCTGAGCAGCTGCACGCCCAGCTGGTCGGGGTCGCTCTCAAGCGCAGCTCCGGCACCCGGAAGAAACACCTCCTCACGCTGTTTTGCCAGGGAACAAACCACGAGATCCTCATGCAGATCCAGCTCACGCAGGGCTTCCATCACGGCAGAGAGCTGGCCCTTGCCTCCGTCGATCATCACCACATCCGGCCAGTCGCTGAGCCCTTCGGTGTGCAGAGCCGAGCCTGAACGGCGGCGCAGTTCGCCAAGGTCCGTTCCCGACGCCTTGGCCTGGCTCCAGCGACGGAAGCGGCGGCGCATGATCTCAGCCATGGCCATGAAGTCGTCGGAATGGCCGGAGTGGATGGAACTGCTTCTGATCTTGTAGTGCCGGTAATGCTGTTTGGCTGGCAGGCCGTCGATGAAGACCACCTGAGAGGCCACCGCATCGCTTCCCTGAATGTGGCTGATGTCAAAGCCCTCGACCCGCCGAGGTGGCGTGGAGAGATCAAGCAGCTGAGCGAGATCTTCCGTGGCCAGCAGATTCTGTTCGCTGGCCCGCTGGGCCCGCTGTAACTCGTAGCTGGCATTGCGCACCACAAGCTCGATCAGATCCGCCTTCTGCTGACGCTGGGGAACGGCAATCTTCACGCGCCGTCCCCGCAGCTCGCTGAGCCATTCAGCGATCAGGCTCTGCTGGGGCAGGGCCTGCTGCACAAGCAATTCCATCGGGATCTCCACCGGCTCCACCTGGCTGTAATGCTCCTCGATCACCGTCTGCAACACCTGTGCCGGTTCGATGCCCACGGCGTCGGCTGTGTAGCCCAGTCTTCCCACGAGCTTGCCGGCACGCACTTGAAACAGCTGCACGGAAGCCAGCCTCTGATCAGCAGCCAGAGCCAGCACGTCTCGATTCACGGAACTGTCGCCGGTGCTCATCTTCTGATCGGCGGTGAGCGTATCGATTCCCTGGATCTGATCCCTCACGCGGGCCGCACTCTCAAAATCCAGGCGTTGGGAATAGCGTTCCATCTGTTCGCTCAGCATCCGAAGCAGCTCGTCATTGCGTCCCTGGAACACCATGGCTACCTGACGCAGGGTGCGGTGATAATCTTCCGAGCTGATCTTTTGCTGGCAGACGCCTGGGCAGCGCCCAATGTCATAGTTGAGGCAGGGCCTGTCGCGATACAGCGGTTGGGGTCTCTGCCGGAGAGGAAACACCCGTTTAACAAGGCTGAGGGTACGCCGTAGCAGACCCACATCAACATATGGGCCGTAGAAACGATCGAGACTCGAGCGGAAGCGTCGCCGCCTAGTGATGAAGATGCGGGGATAGGCTTCGCTCCAGGTGATGCAGAGATAGGGATATTTCTTGTCGTCCTTGAGGAGAATGTTGAAATGGGGCTGGTGGTTCTTGATCAGGTTGGCTTCAAGCGCCAGCGCTTCAGCTTCGCTGTCCGTGACGATCACCTCGATCTCACAGATCTGGCGCACCATCAGCCGGATTCTTGGACTGTGGCCATGGCCACTGCCCGTTTGGAAGTAACTGCGGACCCGATGGCGCAGAACCTTGGCTTTGCCGATGTAAAGAATTCGATCCTCACCATCACGCATCAGGTAGCAACCGGGCTCTGCCGGCAGCTCCCGCAGCCTCTGCTGAAGATGGTCAGGGCGCTGGTTCAGCGGAAGGCTGCCCGCAGGCGTCTGAGCCAAGGTTCCGGAACCTCAGCCGCCGTAATTCCAGCCTGTGCCGCTGAGCTCAAGAGCCGGGGCATCGCGGTGAAGGGTTGCGCTCTTCACTTCTCCCACAAACACGGTGTGGTCTCCGGCTGCCACCTGCCCCACCACCGAGCACTCCACGCCGCCGAGGGCGTTGTCGAGAATGGGAAGGCCAAGCTCTCCCAGCGTGAAGGGCGCCGTTTCGAACCGACCTCCAACCCCTTCCTGGGGCTTGAAAAACACGGCGGCCAGATCCTTCTGATCCGCGGAGAGCACGTTCAGGGAAAAGAGCCCCGTTCGCTGAATCATGCCGTTACTGGTGCTGTCAGCCCGTACGGCCATCACCACGAGCGGGGGTTCGAACGATCCCTGCGTGACCCAGCTGGCGGTGAAGCCATTCACAACGCTGCCCTCCGCCACCCCGCAGATGAACAGACCGTGAGGGATCTTGCGCAACAGGCTCTTCTTGGCAGCGAGATCCAGGGACATCGGGTTTGACAGGCTCCTGGCCAGTGTAAGAAGGGGAGGAGCCCCCCCATTGGCCGATGCCGATGCGTGCCCTCTACCCAGGTTCCTTCGACCCGCTCACGCTCGGCCATCTCGATCTGATCGAACGGGCAGCGCGGCTGTTTGATGGCCTCGTGGTGGGAGTGCTTCAGAACACCAACAAAACGGCTTGCTTCCCCCTGGATCGGCGATTGGAGCAGATTCGAGCGGCCACGGCCCATCTCAGCGGCCTGCAGGTGGCCAGCTTCGATGGACTCACCGTGGACTTCGCACGCCAATGCGGCGCCGAGGTGATTCTGAGGGGCCTGCGGGCGCTGAGCGACTTCGAATACGAGCTTCAGATCGCCCACACCAACAAAAGCCTTGCCGCCCAGGTGGAAACCCTGTTCCTGGCCACGGCCGTCCACCACAGTTTTCTGAGCAGCTCCGTGGTCAAGGAGGTTGCCCGCTTTGGTGGTGATGTCCGCCACATGGTGCCTCCAGGTGTGGCCAGCGACCTGACCAGGCTCTTTAATCACGGAACCACCCAACCCCCATCGCGCTCAACCGCCCATGGCAGATCCAAAGATCACGGTGCTCGAGCAGATTGATCAGCTGGAGGAGATCGTTCTGGAAGGCAGTCGGATCCCCTTCAGTGGTGGCCGTCTGGTGAATGAACAGGATGCCGTGGAGGTGATGGATGCGCTCCGTGAAGCCATTCCTCCCCAGATCGCCCAGGCCGTCGATCTGATTCGTCAGCGCGAGGATTTCATCGCCCAGGCACGTAGCCAGGCCGACGAGATTGTGACCCAGGGCCGTCAGCAACGGGAGCAGCTGATCAATTCAGCCTCGATCCGCCAGGAGGCTGAGCGCCATGTGGCCGAGTTGCGCGAGCAGGCCCGACAGCAATGTGAGCAGCTGATGTTGCAGGCCCGCCAGCAGGTCGCTCAGAGCGAGCAGGAATTCCAGGTCCGACAGGCCCAGCAGGAGCAGCAGTTCGCAGCCCGGCGACAGCAGCTGGAGCAGGAGGTGGCAGAGCGCAACAGGCTGCTGCTGGAGCAGCACGAACGGAATCGACAGCAGGCCATGGCCGAGCTTGAACAGATCCGTCAGGAAGGGCTGCGGATTCAGAGGGACAGCCAGGCGGAGGCCGAACGCCTCCAGAACGACGCGATGCAGTTCCGGCAGCAGACCCAGCAGCAGTGCGACGCCCTGGTTTCCCGCAGCCGCCAGGAGGCCTCCACCATTCAGGAGGGTGCCAACCATTACGCCGAGCAGGTTCTCAGTGAACTGGAAGGTCGGCTTCAGGAGCTCAGCAAGGTGGTTCTCGGCGGACGGCATGAGCTGGGTCGCCTCATGGCTGGCCAGATCACGGCTTCAGATCGGGCGCTTCAGTCAAATGTCCGCAATGCAGCCGGCGAGCGGGAAAGCGGCCGATCAACGGGCCGGCGCCTGGCCAGCCGGCTGCGCCGCGTTACCGAAGGGCTGAACTGACCCTCTGGTGAACTCCTGACTCAGATCGGCTGGGGTGGGCAGAGGCTGGTGTTCAGCACCTGCTGCAACACCTGGCCGATGGTGGAGTTGGGTGATCCCGCACCGTTGCTGATGGCACTGACGTAGCGGGGACCATCGTTGCTTTCAAGAATCCCGCTGATGGAGCGCACGCCGGTGAGCGTGCCGGTCTTCGCGTATAACCGAGCTTCGACCGGTGTTCCAACGAACAGGTTGCGCAGGGTTCCGCGACGGCCCGCAACGGCCATGGAGGCCAGGTATTGCGAGGCATAGGGATGCTGATTCATGCGCAGCAGAAGCGCGGCCAGGAATCGACTGGTGAGCCGGTTGTTGCGATCAAGGCCGCTGCCGTCCACGACGACGACTCCCTCCATCGGCAGTCCCTGCTCAGTGAGCCAGCGTGTGACAAGCACGCGGGCCTGCTGCAGATCCCAGGTTCCGGCTCCCTGTCTCAACAGCACCTCCGCGGTGAAGTTGTGACTCTCCGTATTGGCCAGGCTGAGGAGGTTGTGCATCGGAGCCGAGGGCTCCTCGTGAACCATGGCCGCATCCGCGGGGAGTGGGCTTGTGGCCGCCACCAGGCTGAGTTGCGCCTGGCCACCCTGCTGCTGCAGGGCTTTGCTCAACAGTGTCTGAAGACGGGCCGGGGGATTGGCCACCGCTGACTGAATGGCATTGCTGGTGAGCGCGAGGCGGGTGATCGGGGCTCCGTAGGGATAGGTCCGGTCGTCCGGGTGCCAGCCCCTGGGCCACCAGGCCCAGGCTGGTTCCTCAGCCAGCTGGAGGCGTACCCGCGAGACGCTGCCATTGCCGCGGCTCTCAGCCAGGGCCAGTTTCACAAAACGCTGAAGCTGCGGAAGGGCCAGATCCGGATCTCCCTCCCCGGTCAGCCGGAAGCTGCCGTCCGCCAGCCTCCACATCTGAGTGCGTAGCCGGTAATCGGGACCGAGCCGATCGAGAGCGTAGGCCGTGCTGACCAGCTTCTGGTTGGAGGCCGGAACCCTGGAGCGCCGGCCATTCAGATCAGCCAGCAACCGTCCCTGGGCATCCGCCACCGTGATGCTCCAGACCGGGGTCTCGCCCCCCACGATTCTCTGTATCCGCTGTTGGAGAGCTGGACAGCTCACCTGGGCCTGCAACAACGGCAGGCCCACCGGCGGCGGCGACGAGGGCAGGGAGACCAGGGGGACCCCTCCTTGCGGCTGGTCCGTCAGGGCTGGTGTCTCAGCGGCCCAGGCGGGGACGAAGGCGATGCCGACCAGACAGGTCAGGGTCAGTCCAGCGGCCAGCTTGACCATCGGATCAGGCTCCGATCTCGAGGCCGGTCACCGTGCCACTCACCCTGAAGTTCTTCCCTTCGAGCTCGACGGGTGCGCCGATCTTGAGGTTCTGATTTCCAAAGACGACGCCTCCACCGGTTTTCCGACCCTGGCCGACCAGTTCGAAGCGCGCATCCAGAGTGCTGAAGATCTGCTGATTGGGATCCAAGGCTGTCACAACCCTTCCATCCGGCTGAAGGGCCACCAGCCGGCGCTGCAACGGCTTCACGGCTTTCACGCGGACGGATCCGTGGGGTTGATTGCGGATCACGATGGCCACGGATCCCTCGCTGCGCACCGCTGCGATCAGGGCCGCCGGATCCGCGGCCGGCATGCCTCTGATGTCGACCATCACCGTCACCGGTGCGAGCTTGCCCGTGGCACTGGCCACGGCGTTGCCCAGCTTCGGGCTCCAGACCACCCCAACGGCTGCCAGAAGCACAGCGGCCGCGGCTCCGATGTCCAGCACGCCCCAGCGAGGTTTCGACTCGGGCGATCCAGGCTTCGAGACCATCGGGTTTCCAGGGCTCGCCGCAGTGTACGGAGACAACTCCCCCCGGACCAGCCATGGTCAGCTGCGGAGCCCCTCAAGGAAGGCATCGATCGCGCCCAGGTTGCTGCCCAGATCCATTCCGTTCAACGCCAGGGCCTGCTGTTCGGGATCCGGCCTCCGCTCGAAGCCGGCCACGAACCGGAACCCATCCGGATCCTCCCGGTAGATCTCCCAGGACCCTGGGTACGCACGACGCAGCGCACCCGTGGCCAGCGGTTGGATGGTGTAGGCCGACTGCCACTGAGCCAGAAAGCCCCTGCGGCGCTCCCGGCCCACGCTGCCGATGCCAACCCCGGCATCCTCGAGGCGACCATTGACCATCACGATGGCGCCTTGATGCCCAGTGCTGATCCGTTCGAAGTCCTCGTAATCGGCCGCTGATGGAGCGATGGCCAGAAGCAGATCAGGGTCTGCACTCGACACCGGTTGACGCAGCAGTTCCGCAAAATCCAGGATCGTGATGTCGAGAGCTGCGGCCTCCCGGCGGGCTAGGGCGGCGGCACCGGCGTCGGGAAAGAGCAACCGGGTGCTTCGATGTGTGGCGAGCAGAGTGGCGCAGAGCCGCAGAGCCGGAGCCAACAGCCTTAGACCTTCGAACCGCCATTCCACGGTCCAGCGGCCCCTGGGCTCAGCGGTGAGAGCCGCTTGAAGCGCCTCGATGGTTTGGGCTTCCGCGGCAAGGAGATCAGCCGGAAGCATGGACTCACTGCGATGTCTTCCATTCAACCCGGCGGATCGCTTCGATGAGGGCGGTCGCCACCCGCCTGACATCTTGATCTCCGAGCCAGGGCCCCAGGCTCAGCCGCAGGCCGCTGGCCGCTTCCTGCAGCCCGTATCCCAGTGCCAGAAGCACCGGGCTGGCGCCGGAGCCCCGGCTGCTGCAGGCCGAGCCGCTGCTGGCGGCAATGCCCAGATCGTTCAGTTCGCGCACCAGATCGCGACCGTTCAGGGGTGTTCCGCTGCAGCTGCTCACCAGGAGGCTGAGGTGATGGGGCAGGCGGGAAGCAGGATCCAGCCTGGGATCCGGTCCACTCAGGCGAAGTCCGCGCAGGCCGACGCAGTCGATCAGCAACTGATCACGGATCGGGGTGATCGGGTCGGCGCCAGCCGAGGCAGTTAGCCGCTCGTCGGCCTGTTTAAGCGCCGCCGCGAAGCCGGCCACCAGGGCCACCGGTTCGCTTCCGGCTCGAAGCCCCCCCTCCTGCCCCCCACCACCGATCAGGGGTACGAGGGGCTGATCGGGGGCCACCAACAGCAGGCCTACCCCACGAGGACCCTGGAGCTTGTGGGCCGTGCCGCTGAGCAGATCAACCGGGAGCTGGTCGAAACAGATGGTGCGATGCCCCAGGATCTGGACGGCATCGACATGGAGTGGCACACCATGTCGACGGCACAGTTTCCCGATCGCCCGGATCGGTTGAACCGTGCCCACTTCGCTTTGTCCCCAGATCAGTGACACCAGCCGGGTCGGTGGGTCCAGCCTGGCCTCCAGCTCGTTGAGATTCAGGAATCCCTGCTGATCCACCGGGATCCGCACCACGTCCCAGCCGCGCTGCTCCAGCTGGTGAGAGGCTGAAAGGGTGGCGGGATGTTCCACCGAAGAGATCAACAGCCTTCGGGTGCGGTGCTGGGCTTCGATCGCGGTGGCGGCTCCAAGCAGGGCCAGGTGAATCGATTCGCTGCCACCGGATGTGAAAACGACCCGGCCTGCTCGACAGCCCAGCAGGGCTCCGATCGTCTGCCGGGCGCGCTCGAGTACCTCCGCGGCTGCCAGGCCAGGACCGTGAAGGCTGGACGGATTCGCCCAGGCTGTGGCCTGCACCTCAGCCATGACCTGGAGGACCGCGGCCGACGGAGGTGTGGTGGCGCAGGCATCCAGATACAGACCGGCCGGCATGGTTCAGCAGTCCGGAAATCCTGGCTCGCGTCCCAGCCGTGCCCGCGTCCTGGATTCCAGGGAGTTCATGGCAAGGGCCACGAGATCGTCGAGGGAGCTGCTGTTGATCAGCTCGAGCGCCCGGGCCCGGGCTGCGGCGCTCGGGCAATCGTCGGGTCGTTGGCAGCCCGTCACGCAGGCGACCGAGCACTCGAATCCATCCTCGGCCCCTTCAGCCGTGGTCTGCTCAACCGGCTCATCACCCCACAGCGAGGGGGCCACCACCCCGTCGAACACGGCCTCGGCCGGTCCGGTCATGAAGAGATGATCGGTAGCCCCATCCCAGCTGATTTCCAGCGCACCCCCGGGCAGATCAACCTGAGCACGCCGTTCAGCCAGGCCCAGGCGATGGCAGACCACCAGGACGGCACAGGCTCCTGTACCGCAGGCGAGGGTAGGACCGGCACCCCGCTCCCACACGCGCATGGCCAGGTGGGAGGGGCTCAGGGCCTGCACGAAATGAACATTGGTGCGGGCTGGAAAGGAAGGGTGAATCTCAAGGGCTGCGCCGAAGCGATCGAGATCCACCGTCTCCAGATCGTCGACAGGAATCACCATGTGGGGATTGCCCATCCCCGCTGCCCCCACCATGAACGAGCAGCCGTCGGCCTCGATCGTCCCCTGGGGAATGCCGGCCTCTCCCAGGGGGAGGGTGGTGGGCACGGCGGCTGGCTCAAGAAACGGTGCCCCCATGTCAACCGTCACCGCTCCGCCGGGTTGAAGTTGCGGAACGATCAAGCCTGCCAGGGTCTCGATCTGCCAGCGGCGCCCGGGTTGGTCGCCATCGCTGTCAGCCAGGAACATGGCCAGGCAGCGGATGCCGTTGCCGCACATCTCCGGCTCGCTGCCGTCGGCGTTGAAGATCCTCATTCGCAGCTCCCCGCCCTGGCGGGGAGGCAGGGCCTGGATGATGCCATCGGCACCGACGCCGAAGCGTCTGTCACAGAGCCGTTGCACTCTCTCCGGTGTCAGATCGAGGCCGCCATCAGGAGCCGCCGCATCGCGGCCATCAAGCATCAAGAAATCATTGCCCAGGCCCTGGTATTTGCTGAACTGGAGCACGATGGGGCAGGGCAGCGCGCCCCTGATCCTATGAACGGGGTCCGATGCCGGGCAGTCATGAGCGCGGTTCCAGCAGCCTGGACACAACCCAGCCGGGCACGCGTCACATCCAGACCCTGATCCGCCAGCGCACGCCGGTCAGCCTGATGCTGCAAGGAGGCCTGGAGCTGGAAGGAACCATCCAATGGCAGGACGGTTCGTTTCTGGCGATCCGTCAGGAGGGCCGGCCGCTCACACTCGTGAACCGCTGGGCCCTGGTGATGCTTCGCGTGATTGGTTGAATCCGTTTCCGACAGGGGTGTGGCACCATCCACAAGCCTGAGCCGGGCTGTTTTGAGCGAAGTGCGCCGCTACCAACCCCAGTCCATCGAGACCACCTGGCAGAAAGCCTGGGAGGACGCTGGCCTTCACGAAACACCTGAGCTGGGAACTGGGGAGAAGGGGTTCTATGCCCTTTCGATGTTCCCCTATCCCTCGGGCAACCTGCACATGGGTCATGTGCGCAACTACGTGATCACCGATGTGGTGGCCAGGGTTCAGCGGATGCGCGGTGCGCGGGTGCTGCACCCCATGGGCTGGGACGCCTTCGGACTGCCGGCAGAGAATGCCGCCATCGAGCGGGGAGTGGATCCAGCGGTATGGACCGATCGCAACATCGCCTCGATGCGTGCCCAGCTCAAGCAGCTCGGGTTATCGATTGACTGGAAGCGAGAGGTCACCACCTGCCACAGCGACTATTACCGCTGGACGCAATGGCTTTTTCTGGAGTTCCTCGAAGCCGGCCTTGCCTACCAGAAGGAAGCCTCCGTGAACTGGGACCCCGTGGACCAGACCGTGCTGGCGAATGAACAGGTGGATGGTGATGGTCGCTCATGGAGATCGGGAGCACTGGTGGAGAAACGCAAGCTGCGCCAGTGGTTTTTGAAGATCACCGCCTATGCGGACAGACTGCTGGACGATCTTGCAGAGCTCCCCGGCTGGCCGGAACGGGTGCGCACGATGCAGGCCAACTGGATCGGCAGGAGCCATGGCGCCGAACTCCACTTCCCGGTTGTCGATGCAGCGGGTGAGCTCACCGGTGAGCAGATCAGGGTGTTCACCACCCGGCCCGACACGGTGTTCGGAGTCAGCTACCTGGTGCTGGCGCCGGACCATCCCCAGGTGAACGCCCTCACCAGCCCAGAGCAGGGCCAGGTTGTGGAGGCTTTCTGCCAGCTGGTGGCTCGACAGAGCGAACAGGAGCGCACGGCCGAAGACAGGCCCAAGCGCGGTCACCACCTGGGTGCGTGGGCACGGAACCCTGCCAATGGTGAACGGATCCCGGTTTGGATTGCCGACTACGTGCTCGCCGACTACGGCACTGGTGCGGTGATGGGCGTACCAGCCCACGACCAGCGTGACTTCCTGTTTGCCCGCCAGTATGAATTGCCGGTGAGGCGCGTGATTATCCCGGAAGGGAGCGATGATCACGCCTTCGAGGGCGCCGCCTGGACAGGCTCGGGTGTTCTGATCAACTCCGGCCGTTTCGATGGGCTCAACGGTGCCGAAGCCAGAACGGCGATCATCGCGGCCGCTGAGACTGAGGGATGGGGGCTGGGTCGGCAGCAGTACCGACTGCGCGACTGGTTGATCTCACGCCAGCGCTACTGGGGCTGCCCGATCCCGGTGATTCACTGCGAGCACTGTGGGGTGGTGCCGGTTCCGGCTGACCAGCTTCCTGTGACCCTGCCGGAGCACCCGGATCTCAGCGGAAAAGGAGTTTCGCCGCTGGCTCAGATCAAGAGCTGGGTGGAGGTTGACTGCCCTGGCTGCGGTCGTCCGGCACGACGCGAGACCGACACGATGGATACCTTCATGTGTTCCAGCTGGTATTACCTCCGATACAGCGATCCAGCCAACGACACCCTGCCATTCAGCCGGGAGAACGCCAATGCCTGGCTTCCGGTGGATCAGTATGTGGGAGGAATCGAACACGCCATTCTTCATCTGCTTTATGCTCGCTTCTTTACCAAGGTGTTGCGTGACAGGAATCTGCTGAGTTTCAGCGAGCCGTTCCAGCGACTGCTCACGCAGGGAATGGTGCAGGGGCTGACTTACAGAAACGCCAGCAGTGGCCGCTACATCGCACCGACAGAAGTCGTGGATCCAGCTGATCCGAAAGATCCGGTCACTGGCGAGCAACTGGAGACGTTTTTCGAGAAGATGTCAAAGTCGAAGCATAATGGTGTTGACCCTGCTGCCGTCATTGATCGGTATGGCGCAGACACAGCGCGAATGTTCATTTTGTTCAAGGCGCCACCAGAAAAGGATCTCGAATGGGATGATGCGGATGTGGAGGGTCAGTTTCGTTTCTTGCAGAGAATCTGGAGACTGGTGAATGCTGCCCAGGAGCGTGGTCTGAGCCTTCAGACGGTCATGGTGATCGACTCGCAGCAAACTCTCACCACTTCTGAACGGGAGTTGCGCCGAGCGGTTCATACGGCGATCGCAGCCATCAGCGAAGACCTGGATGGTGAATTCCAGTTCAATACAGCGATCTCAGAGCTGATGAAGCTGAGTAATGCCATGGGCCAGCATCTTGAGGCCAGCCGGCCTGCCCTGGCCTGCGAAGCCCTGCGATCCCTCGTCGTTCTCCTGGCTCCCTTTGCACCCCATCTGGCGGAAGACCTCTGGCTGAAACTTGGCGGCCGTACCGATCAGGATGAACTAACGACCAGCAGCGTTCATTGCCAGAGCTGGCCTGTCGTTGACCACACGGCTCTGATTCGCGACACGATCACGGTGATTGTTCAAATCAAGGGGAAGATGCGAGGCAACCTGGAAGTGCCCGCGGGTGCTGACAATGCAACGATCGAGGAACTGGCCCTCACCAGTGCGATTGCCGATAAATGGCTTCAGGGACGTCGTCCCAGTCGGGTGATTGTGGTGCCCGGGAAACTGGTGAATCTGGTCCCCTGATGATCAGCTTGATCATCGACGATTATCCGCATGTCTTGACGGGAGGGTATGCGGGTCGGGGTTTCAAGGGGACACTTGGTCGATGCTGTTCATTCACAGCAGAAAGCATCCAGCCGCTCGACAGCAGACCATCAGCAAACATGATCAGGTCTTCATAGCCTGGAAACGTGCGGCGGTCGCGCAAATACATCGGATTGGAGCCATCCCTCGGATGCTGAAGGCGGGCGGCAAATCCCCCTTCTTCCTCGACAAAGAACCAGTGCCCCTTGAACTGGGCCTTGGGATCGCAGAGACTGAATAAAAGTTGCCGAGTCATGGTAAGCGGATGGAGATAACGTACTGGCTGAGCCGTTTCTCCAGGCTGGTGCCATTCCGGCAGATCGTCTGTAGCCGCCCACACTTCCCGGCAGATCAGGACCGATGGAACTGCAGGCTCGACGGGTCGCCCCAGGATCCTTCCGCCCTGATGCCCCGTGGGTTGGCGCAGAGATGGCGCAGAATCCAGAACAGGGGTTCTGGGGAGGGCAGCTTCAACCGTTGCTGCAGCTCGCCAAGGCTCTGGGGGGGGCCATCAGCCAGCGCGGCTTCCAGCTCAGCCTGCAGCGCCAGGATGCCGGCCGCTGCCTTTTTCCCTGCCTCCACACCAGGCTGGTGGTAGGCATTGATGTTCACCAGCTCTCCATAGAGCCCCACCGCCCGTTCGAACAGGGCGATCAGAGACCCCAATGAACGGGCATCGAGCCTGCGCAACGTAATCGACAAACTCTGACGGCCACTCTCCATCAGGGCAGCGCGGGTTCCCTGAAGAAAGCCATCCAGGAAATCAGCAGGGTGCTCTCCATCCACAGACGGCACATCCTCTGGATCCTCAAGCACCTCGATGAAGGTCACGAAGAAGTTGTCGATTCCGTCGCGTAATTGCTGCACATATGCATGTTGATCCGTGGACCCTTTGTTGCCATAGACCGCAATGCCCTGGTGAACGGTCCTGCCATCGCGGTCGAGTGCCTTGCCCAGGCTCTCCATCACCAACTGCTGCAGGTAACGGCTGAACAGCTCAAGGCTGTCTCGGTAAGGCAAGACCACCATGTCGCGCTTGCCCTGGCCATGACCGGCTGAATACCAGGCTGCAGCCAGGAGGGCGGCAGGGTTTGAGCTCAGCTCCTGAACTCTGGTGCGGGCGTCCATGGCCGCAGCACCGGCCAGAAAGCCCTGGATGTCAGCGCCGATCAGCGCCCCGGGAAGCAGACCCACCGCACCTGTGATGCTGGTGCGGCCGCCCACCCAATCGGGCAGGTCGAACCGGGCCAGCCAGGCCTGGGAGGCGGCCAGCTGGTCAAGCTTGCTTCCCTGCATGGTCACAGCCACAGCCTGAGCAGCCCAGGCTCCGCCGCACTCTTCCACAGCCCGGCGTGCCTGCAGCATCCCCAGATGGGGTTCCGGGGTGCCACCCGACTTGCTCACGACGATCACCAGGGTGGTCAGTAGACGGCTGCCGATCGTTGCCAGGGTCCGACTGATCCCGTCAGGGTCGACGTTGTCAAAGAAGTGGAACCGGAGGCCTTCACCGGGCTGCTGCAGGGCCTTCACCATCAGCAGCGGGCCCAGTCCTGAGCCGCCAATTCCGATCCACAGCACATCGGTGAAGGCGAGCCCCGCCCCCGTGGTGATGGTTCCGGCCAGCACTTCACGGCCGAAGGTTTCGATCCGCTCAACCTCCGCCCTCACATGGGCCGTCACCTGGGGATCCGGGGCCAGTTCCGGTGTCCGCAACCAGTAGTGCCCCACCTGCCGCTGCTCGTCTGCGTTCGCGATCGATCCAGCCTCCAGGGCCGTCATCGCCGCGAAAGCTGGAACCATCCGGGCTTTGAAGTCTTCCAGCTGGGAGGCGGTCAGGGCCATCCGACTGAGATCGAGCCAGGCACCGAGTTCATCGTCAAACCACAACAGCTGCTGGAAGCGTTGCCACTGGCTGCCGGGATCATGGGGATCGAGGCCCGGCAAGTCAGCGGAGACAGACGTGGCTGCTGTGAACTCGACCATGGGAGGAGTGGATCTGGGCCGAACCTAGTGGGAAGCGGTTTTCAAGGAATGTCAACCAGGTCTTCACCGTTGAGGTTCAGACCCATGACAGCGGCTCTGGAGGCGTGAGTCCTGATACCGCAGGAGGACGCATCATTCGCTTGATGTTAAGATTGGTTCAGTTTTGTTAGTTGACCTCCCGTTACGGTTTTGGGTCTCCTTTCTCCCAAATCTTCTCCCGGCGCCCGCCTGCCAGCTGGATGTGCCCTTTTGGCCATCACCGTTTTGGCCGGCTTGGGAGGTCTGCCCCGATCAAGTACCCGGCCTGAGCCTGGTCGGATGGCCCTCGCCTCCAGCCAGAGCCTTCAGCAGGTCGTTCCCGAATCGTCAGATCCACTCCGGTTTTCACCTGATGAACTGAAGAGCCTGCAGCGCCGCTTCGGTGTCCATGGCCCCCAGCCGCGCCTGGCCCAGTTGTTCACCGAGGGGCTCGATCAGCTACAGCCCCTGCGCAACTACACCCTCGAACGCCTCGAGGCTCTCCGCCCGGTGATCCTGAGTGAGTGTCGGAGCCAGCAGGTGAATCCCCTTCTCGTCACTGCTGTGCTGTTTGATGAGATGCGTCACTCCAAGCCGGGTGAAGACATCCCGATCGCAGCTCAGTCCGGTCTGTTCAGCACCCATGGCCCTGGTCAGGTTGCGGTCAGTGAGCTGGTGCACCAAGGCCTGCTCCCTGACCAAGCCACCCCTGAGCAGATCGCCGCCGCTCGTTCCAGCCTGCTTGATCCCGAAACCAATGTGAGGGTTCTGGTCGGCAAGTTCGCCCGGCTGAGCCGGGAGCTCAACCTGCCTCGGTCTCGGGTGCTTCAGGCCAGTCTCAGCCAGAGGGATGCCAAGAGCCTGGCCACCCTGGCCTACCTGCACAACGGAAAGCTCGATTATCCGCGGAGGATTCTGCGCTCGATGCAGGATCCTGAGCTCCATGCGCTCCTGTTCAGCAACCGCAAGAAGCCGGTCTCACCCATGGTCTAATCCTCAGCCGTCAGTCCGGCAGAGGGCACCCAGATGTTGAAGTCTCGCCTGAAGAGCCTTCCAGTCAAAACTTCGCGGATCAGCCCGTTCACCGCCCAGATCGACGTCCCGGTGTGTGGTGATGTTGCGGTAGGGAATTCCGTAGCGACGCATCCAGCTGGCCAGCAGCACGGCCAGGGCGTCGTACTGCCGGGAGGAATAACCACTGTGATCAGGTCCGTCATCTTCACCATCCAGGGGCGTTTCCAGGCTCACATGCAGCGCGAAATTATTCACGGAGCCGCGCACCCTCGGGTTGGTGATCACCCACTGCCCGTTGAACGCCGAATTGCCGGCACCGAAGGCCCGCTTCCCGGGATCCAAGAGCTTCACCACCTCTCCGTCCAGCCCGATCAGGGCGTGGTAGCTCACTTGATCATCGTCATGGGGATGCTCGGTCACGAAGGTGTTGATCGCCGATTGAATCCCATAGACGGTTTCATGAAGCACCACCAGCTTCGGGATGGGACTGACCGGATTCCCGTAGGCATCAACCCGGAACCGCTCCCCATAGTTGGTGGGATGGATGGCGATCCGGGTGGCCTGTCGGGGTAGGGCAGCCAGCAGCCTGCGGAGACGTACGGCCAGAGCTGCATCGTTCTGCTCGCAACTGGACCTCAGCGGTGTGTCCCAGGCCTGCTGACGGGGTGGCCTGGGTGACTCAGGCTGTTCAACCTTGCGCTGGGTGCTGGGTTCCCCCAATCCCGTGAGCATCTCCAGCAGAGAGAGCTCCCCGGATGGGATACCTGAAGCGTGGGGGTCCCATCCACGCGACACCCAGCCAAGACCCCCAAGACTCACCGCCAAGGCGGTCACCACAGCGACATGGAGCTTCATGGCATCAACAGCTGAAGCCAGGCCGACCTGCGCTCTGCCTCTAGGGGCCCGGCCAGAGGATCATGTTCCAGAGTCCAGCGGCGGATGGCCGGCGGCCCCGGAACCAGCGAACTGTTGCGCACCAGACCATCCCGCACCCAGAGAAGCTCACGGGCCACCAGGGGTGGGCAACGGCTGAGTTCACGCTGGGCCTCTTCAACGTCACGCAGCCGACGACCATCGAGGGCCAGCAGTTCATCTCCCACGCCAACGCCTGCCCGCTGGGCCGGGGCATCGCGATCAATCCGTTTCACCCTCAGGCCACCGGCATTGTTCTCCAGCTCCCAGCCAGCATCGGGCTGCTCGGCGGTCTCGGGCAGAAGACGCAGGCCAACCCAGGCCAGCGCCCGCTCGAGAGGCGGATCCTCTGTGGAGGCCAGCCATCCGGGCAGCAGCGAGGCCAGGGCCGGCTCTATCCGGCTGAACGCCGCCAGCAGATCCGATTCGCTGTAACCACGGCCGATGCAGCCGTGACTGCGCCAGAGATCCCGCAGCACGGCCGGAAGCCCATGGCCTGATGCCCGCAGCTGAAGGTCGAGAACCAGGGCCAGAACGGCTCCTTTCAGGTAGTAGCTGACCTGACAGTTGGCACTGTGTTCATCAGCGAGGTAGAGCTTCACCCAGGCTTCCTCGCTGCTGCTCCGCAGACCCTGGATGCGACGGCCAGCCGTGAGCAGATACCGACTCAGATCACTTCCGAGGTCCTTCAGCACCTCCTCTTCGCTGCTGATGCCAGCAGCGTGAGGGAGTAGCAGATCCAGATAGCTGGTGACACCTTCGGCAAACCAAAGGGTGGGGATCACCACCGGTGTCTCGTAGTCATAGGGAGTGAGCTCAGCTGGGCGAAGCCGCCTCACATTCCACTGATGGAGGTATTCATGGGCCACCAGCTGCAGGAGTTTGCGGCGCCCATCCGGTTGGCAGAGCGCCACCCGACCGAACTGCAGCACCATGCTGTTGTCGTGTTCGAGGCCGCCGTAACCCTTCTCCGTGCGATGCAGCACCATCAGGTAGTGATCGGCTGCAGGGCGATCCACCCCCATCAGTCGGCAACAGGCCAGGCAGACCTTCTCCACATCCCCAAGCCAGTCGGGATCCTCCGCCGGCAGGTCTCCGCCCCACTCCACCCAGCGGTGGGGGATCGAGGCGACAGTGAACGCATGACTGCGGTGCGGCCCCACCTCCACAGGGGTATCGATCAGCTCGTCGAAATCCTTGGCCTCCCAACTCCCATCGGCTGCCATGGGGAGCGGGAGGAAAGCTTCCCAGCCATCAGGCAGTTCCAGGCTCAGACGGTGAGGAACCCAGCGCTCGCCTTCGATGGCCAGAACCAGCGCGGCGAGCACGAGGAATCCATGATCCACCGTGAGCTCACAGGTGCGCACGCTGAGCTCCGGAGCCAGGACCCGATAGGTGAGCTGCAGTGGGTCGAGCGAGGGCAACAGGCTTTCCCAGCTGGCAACGCCGGTTCGCCGCAGCGGCAGGGGTTTGCCGTCCTGATACAGCTCAAGGGATTCGAGCCGCCGCACGTAGTGACGGATCAGGTAGGAGCCCGGCGTCCACTGGGGAAGGGAAAGCCTCAGCCACGGGGTCCGGGGGGTGTGAACCAGGTTCACATCCACAAGCTGGCGGTGAGGTTCGGTGAGACGCAGGCAGAGAGTTGGCACCGAATCCAACGTCAGGTCGCCAAGGCGTGGGTCAGCTCAACCGTGGCGCTGCTGAAGCCCTGAGAGGCTTGAGCGAGGGCTTCCAGGGCGGCATAACGGCGCGTGATGGTGCCGAGCAAGGAAGGCAGAGACCTTGACTGACTCAGACGCTGGAGATCGCCCACCAGAGCCAGGGAACCGTCCTTGCCACGACACCAGCCAAGCTTTTCCGCGTCAGGGAGCTCGATCCACACGTCGACGCTGGTGGGTTCTCCGGCAAAACCGACCAGCTGCCCACCGCGGTGGGGAATATGACCGAGATCACGGAGGCTCGTGCTCAGCAGCTCCGCGTCACGCAGCACCGTTGGCAGGATGGAGAGGTGGGACACAGCCGAATGCCCGCTTTGCACGAACTTAGCGATTGTCACCTTGCCGTCCAGTGGCCGATCAGCAAGGAGGCCACTGAAGGCCCGCCGGTTGCAGCGTCTCTCCGGCTGGCGGTGATGGCCTCCGGAAACGGAAGCAACTTCGAAGCGGTGGCCACGGCCTGCATCGAGAAGCGTCTGGCCGGGCAGGTGGTGTTGCTGGTGGTGAACAACGCTGGCTGTGGGGCCACAACCCGGGCCGACCGGCTCGGGATCCCCTGGAGACTGCTTGACCATCGCCAGTTCGAGAGTCGTGAGGCGCTCGATCAAGCCCTGATCGAGGTCTTCGAGGGCCTGGCCGTGGATGTGGTGGTGATGGCCGGCTGGATGCGGATCGTCACCCCAACGCTGATCAGGGCATTCCCAGACAGGATCGTGAACATCCACCCATCCCTTCTGCCCAGCTTCCGAGGCATGGATGCGGTTGGGCAGGCCCTAGCGGCTGGAGTCACGCTCGCGGGATGCACGGCCCATCTCGTGAGCGAGGAGGTGGATGCTGGTCGGATCCTGGTGCAGGCTGCCGTGCCAGTGCTCGCCGACGACGACCACGACAGCCTCAGCCAACGGATCCACAGCCAGGAACACCGAATCCTGCCCCTGGCCGTGCACCTGGCAGCCAACCGTCTGCGACGGCTCCATGCCCCTGGGGATCCCAGCGCGGGGAGTCAGGGGTAGAAGGGCAGCAGCGGCAGTCCGTGCTGGGGTTCAAGACCCGCCATCAGATTCAGGCACTCCACGCCCTGGCCCGCCTGACCCTTCACGAGATTGTCGATCGCACTCATCACGATCAGCTGACCGGTGCGTCGGTCGAGCTGCACGCTAAGGAGTGCTCGGTTGGTCTGCCGCACCCATCGAGTGGAGGGATACACGCCCACCGGCAGCACCTCCACACAGGCTGAATGGCGATAGCTGGCTCGAATGAGCGTTGTGCAGTCTTCGGCGGTCAGCCCGGGATCGCGAAGACGGCAGTACACCGTGGCGAGCAGGCCCCGAACCATCGGCAACAGGTGAGGCGTGAACTGCACCCGGATCGTCTGACCGGCCAGGTGGCCGGCCGCCTGTTCGATTTCGCTGGTATGTCGATGGCCCACCACGCCATAGGGTGCGACCGCTTCCGCGGCTTCGGCCAGTAGCAGATGCTCCTTGGCGGCGCGGCCCCCACCGGATGTTCCTGTCTTGGCGTCGATCACAATGCCGCCAAGCTCGATCAGCCCCTGCTGGAGAAAGGGGAGCAGGGCCAGCAGACTCGCGGTGGGGAAGCATCCCGGGGCTGCCACCAGGCGAGCCGTCCGGATCCGGGCGCCCTCCCACTCCACCAGCCCATAGACCGCCTCCTGGCAGAGAGCATCGTCTGTCCGGGCCGGACCCTGGCGGGCCTCGCTGGCGTACACCTCCTGCCACTGAGGGAGTGACCGATAGCGGTAATCGGCGGAAAGATCCACCACACGCACGCCCCGATCGAGCAGTGGCGGCACCATCTGGGCAGCCAGGCCATTCGGCAGGCTGAGCACCGCCAGGTCCGCAGCAGCAGCGATGGCATCGGGGTCTGGGGTCTGAACCAGCGGGTCGCCTGGAAGAGGCAGAAACGGATTCAGTTCATTCCAGTGGCGGCCACTGCTGCGCTCACCGCCGAGAAAGGTGACGCCCAGGTGGGAATGCCCCTGCAGCAGTCGCACGGTCTGAAGACCGCCGTAACCGGTGGCACCGACGACCGCCACCCGATGGCCAGGCTTGGGGGATACAGCCATGGAAAGGGCCTGCATGCCTTCACTCCGGGCTTTATAAAGGATCCTTGCCATCCGGCCGTGGGCCGGAGCACCCGCCTTGACCGTCACCCGAGCCTCTCGCCCAGCCGCCGATCAACCAGCACGGCCTGCGGGAACGGGGGATTCAGCGGAACCTGTGCGCTTCGACGGGATCGCCGATGCCCTTGCCGCGATCAGAAACGGGGAGATGGTGGTGGTAGTCGACGACGAGAACCGGGAAAACGAAGGCGATCTCATCTGCGCGGCCCAGTTCGCCACGCCTCAACAGATCAACTTCATGGCCACGGAGGCGCGGGGGCTGATCTGTCTGGCGCTGGAAGGGGAACGCCTCGATGTGCTCGATCTGCCGCTCATGGTGGATCGCAATACCGATGACAACCAGACCGCCTTCACGGTGAGTGTGGATGCAGGCCCGGAAAACGGCGTGAGCACCGGGATTTCAGCCGAGGATCGAGCACGCACCATCCAGGTGGCGATTCATCCGGAAAGCCGGCCATCGGATCTGCGCCGACCCGGACACATCTTTCCGCTTCGAGCCCGGGATGGTGGGGTTCTCAAGCGCGCGGGCCACACCGAAGCCGCGGTTGACCTGGCCAGGCTGGCGGGACTTTATCCAGCCGGGGTGATCTGTGAGATCCAGAACACCGATGGCTCAATGGCCCGGCTTTCCCAGCTGGTCGCCTATGCGAACCGTCATGGGCTGCGTCTGATCTCGATCGCCGACCTGATCCGCTATCGCCTTGACACGGAACGGTTCGTGAAGCGACAGGCGGAGGCAGCGATGCCCAGCAGCTTTGGGACATTCCGCGCCATCGGTTATCGCAATGAATTGGATGGGAGTGAACACGTCGCCATCGTGAAAGGCCATCCGGAGCGCGCAGATGATGCGGTGCTGGTGCGCGTGCACAGTGAATGTCTCACGGGAGATGCCTTCGGCTCACTCCGGTGTGACTGCCGGCCGCAGCTTGAATCCGCTCTGCGGATGATCGAAAAGGCTGGCGAGGGCGTGGTTGTTTACCTTCGCCAGGAAGGGCGGGGTATCGGCCTGGTGAACAAACTCAAGGCCTATTCGCTGCAGGACACGGGCCTCGACACGGTGGAGGCGAATGAACGTCTCGGCTTTCCCCCGGACCTCCGCAACTATGGAGTCGGGGCTCAGATCCTCAGCGACCTCGGCGTGCACCGTCTGCGGCTGATCACCAACAATCCCCGTAAAATCGCAGGCCTGGGTGGCTACGGCCTCACAGTCGTGGACCGGGTGCCCCTTGTGATGGATGCCGGTGTGCACAACGCCGCCTATCTCCGGGCAAAACGGCTCAAGCTTGGCCACCTCATGGAGACTGCACCCAGTTGCCTGCTCAGCCCGATGGCGGTGCTGGGCTGGCAGTTGTCCGAACCGGAGGATTCGGTGCCACAGGTTCTGATTCAGGAGCTTCAGACGGTTTCTGAGGCCCGGGGCCTGTGTGTGGAGAGGGAGGAGGATCCGCGGCTGCGGGCACTGCTGAACCAGCCCCATGGGGTTGTACGGGTGAGTTCCGCGGCAGAAGGCAGCCGGTTGGCGGGGGAGGCTCTGCTGGAGCTCTTGGCACGGATCGCCGGCTGTCCCAGCATCCAGAGCGTGGGTCTGCTGCTGGCTCCTGAGGGACAGAAGGGGGCCCACCCTCCTGCCGATCTCACCGTTGAGCACCACTCTCTGGCCGAGCTGAGATCTGCCCGGGCCGAAGGCCTGGGCGTGGATCGAGCCCGACTGCTGCGCTGGAGCTAATCACGCCCACATTGACCAAGAGGTGGATGGTCAGCGCTGAATCGTCACCTTTTTGATGCGGCTGCCGTTCTTGAGAGCCAGCACCACGTCCATGTTTCCGGTGTGACCGAACACCGTGTGCTGGCCATCGAGGTGGGGCTGGGCTCCATGGCAGATGTAAAACTGCGAGCCACCGGTGTTGCGGCCTGCATGGGCCATGGCCAGGCTTCCGGCCTGGTGCTTCTGGCTGTTGATCTCGCAGGGGATTGTGTACCCCGGACCGCCGGTTCCGGCCATGCCGCGGGAACCTTCCCGGCTGTTGGGACAGCCCCCCTGGGCCATGAAGCCGGGGATCACACGGTGGAAGGCCAGCCCGTCGTAGAAACCCGACTCGGCGAGCTTCACGAAATTGGCAACAGTGCCCGGAGCATCGGTTTCGAAAAGCTCCAGCTCGATGGTGCCGGCATCCGTATCCATCAGGGCTTTGGTCACAGGGCGTCGGGTCGGTGAAACCGCACTGTATGGGGCGGACCCACCAGGAGAATAGGTGGATTCCCTTCAACCTTGCCGATGAGTGCATCCGCACCGCCTCGACCATCCCATGGCGTTGATCTGAGCGGCGCGCGGCTCGGCATCCTCGGCGGCAGCGGGCTTTATGCCATGGAGGGTCTTGAGGACCCCTGCGACCTGACTCTCGAGACACCATTCGGCCGGCCTTCTGACAGCCTGCGTCTCGGGCGCCTGGGCGATCTCGAAGTGGTGTTCCTGGCCCGTCATGGCCGTCATCACAGCTACACCCCGTCGGAAGTCCCCTATCGGGCCAATCTCTGGGCCCTGCGCTCCCTGAACGTCCGCTGGATCCTGTCGGTGTCAGCCGTTGGTTCTCTCCAGGAGCCACTGGCACCCCTCGACATGCTGGTGCCTGATCAGTTCATTGATCGCACCCAGCAACGTCCTCTGAGTTTCTTTGGCGACGGTCTTGTGGCCCACGTCACCAATGCTGATCCGTTCTGTCCAGTTCTTTCCAGGATCCTGGCGGATGTGGCCGAGAGCCTGATGCCAGCTGGCCGTCAGCTGCACCGCGGCGGTACCTATCTGTGTATGGAGGGCCCGGCCTTCTCCACCCGTGCGGAATCCCAGCTCTACAGAAGCTGGGGGTGCAGCGTGATCGGCATGACCAACCACAGCGAGGCCAGACTCGCCCGTGAGGCCGAGATTGCCTACAGCACCCTGGCGATGGTGACCGACTACGACTGCTGGCACAACGATCACGATTCGGTGAGCGTGGATCTTGTGGTGGAGAACCTGCGGCAGAACGCAAGTCTGGCCCAGACGATCGTGAAGGCCGCCGCTGAACGGGTGGGGGCGATGCGCCCCTCGAGCGGGTCCCATCAGGCGCTGCGCAGTGCTCTGATGACACCAAAGGAACAGGTGTCGCCTCAGACACGCCAGCGGCTGGATCTGTTCACTGCCCCTTACTGGGGCCCTTTTTCGGCCTGAAGGCTGGACCCACAGGCGTTCAGGGCGGATCGGAGGGAAGGCCCATGGCAATCAAGGGCTGCTCGGGCTTCCCCCGCTCCCAGGCCACTGGCTGCCATCAGCAGGGCGAGCTTCACGGAGCCTGCGCTCTGCTGGAGCAGTTCCGAGGCGCGCGAGCGCTCCACTCCGGCCAGGTCCTGGAGGATGCGCAGGGCCCGGTCTTCGAGCTTGGCATTGGTGACAGCCACATCCACCATCCGATTGCCATGCACCTTGCCCAGCCTCACCATCACACCGGTGCTGATGATGTTGAGGGCCATCTTGGTGGCGGTGCCGGCCTTCAGACGCGTTGATCCGGTGAGAAGTTCCGGCCCGGTGAGCAGGCGAATATCAACATCACAAGGCATCACGGCCTGAGTGGCCGGAACGCAGGCGATCGCCACGGCCAGAGCGCCGATGGATCGGGCCTGGGAGAGCCCACCCAGCACGTAGGGGGTTGTTCCTCCGGCGGCAATCCCGATGAGGCAGTCCTTGTTGGAGAAGCCGCGGCTGAGCAGATCATCCCGACCGGCATCGAACCGGTCTTCCAGGCCTTCGGAACTGCGCAGCAGAGCCGGGGGGCCTCCGGCCAGCACTCCCTGCACAAGCTCAGGATCACTGCAGAAGGTGGGCGGACACTCCGCCGCATCGAGGACGCCGAGGCGTCCTGACGTTCCGGCGCCCTGGTAGAAGAGTCGGCCACCACGGCTCAGACGATCCGCGATCGCATCAATGGCCCGCACGATCGCGTCCGCGGCGCCAGCCACAGCGCGCTGCGGCTGGAGATCGTTCTCCACGAACAGTCGAACCAGATCGGGGGTCGTGAGAAGGTCGAGGCTGGTACTGGCTGGATGGCTCTGCTCGGTGAGCAGATGACCCCGATCGCCGCCAGGCTGGCTCAAAGCAGTCCCTCCAGCTGGCGGCGGAAGGCTTCCAGTTCGGGATCCAGAGAGCGGATCGGTTCGGCCTCGGCCTTGTGGGGGATCTCAGTGGAATCCACCTCCTCGTCCTGCCAGTTGCTCACATCAAGGTTGTGCTCCGGGGGAGCCAGCAGCAGACGCTCCTCCGCTGTCTGGGGCAGGAACCCCCCGGGAACGAAGCGCGCTTCATAGCCGGCCTGTTGGCAGAACGCCTCCATTTCATCCCTGTTCAGCGCTTCAACACTGGGAGTGGGAAAATCCTGAGCTTCCAGCAACCCGGCATAGCGCTCGGCATCATCGCGTTTCTCGAACAGCAGCACCACGGTGCGACCGTTCAGCTCCAGCGAGTGGATCCCTTCCTGGTCACTGCCCGCATCAAACAGCAGCACGTGCACTGACATGGGATCCGGCGAGGAGGCTGGGGCCATCAGTTTCTCATCGACGGGCTGCCTGGGGAGCACTCAGCGGCGCGTGCTGGCCAGATCCTGGAGCCTGCGGTAAAGCGCCCGCTCATCGTCTCCGATCGCCTCAGGCACCACCACCCTCACCTCAACATATTGATCACCACAGCGGTCGCCGACCCGGAGCCCGCGCCCCCGCAGTCGCAGCAGTCGACCGCTGGAGGACCCTGAGGGGATGTTCAGTTTCACGGGCCCTTCCAGGGTCGGAACGATCACGTTGCAGCCAAGAACCGCATCAGCCGGATTCAGATCCAGTTGGTAGTTCACCCGCAGACCATCGATTCTCAGACCCTCCGGGGTGCGCACCTGCAGCTGGAGAAAATGGTCGGCACCACCCGGTACCACCCCAGCGAGGCGCAGACGCCAGCCATCGCCAGCCAGTGGAGGGGTCCACACCTCCACGCAGGTACCGTCGCGGAGCACCAGCTCGAGCCGTTCGCCAGCCAGGGCCTGCTCGGGTGTGAGCGCAACAACGGTCTCCTCGTCGTTGGAGGCCGTGACCGGGGGCGGCGGCGGTGGCGAATAGGTAACGCCGCTGGGGGGCGGTGGTTCAGGCGCCGACGCTTCGAACTCCTCTTCGGCAGGCACGGATTCCCCTGACCTTCGTCGGCTTCCACGCCCATCGAGGGCCTCCAGGTAGTCGAAGAAGGCGGGGAACCCGCTGGCGAAGGCATCGGCTGGCGGGGATTGATCCAGGTCGATCCCGGCTTCCCAGGCCTCCCTTCGCCTGGGATCTGAAAGCACCGCATAGGCCTCGTTCACGAGCTTGAAGCGTTCCTCGGCAATCGGATCGCTTCCATTGAGATCCGGATGCCAGCGACGCGCCTGGGCACGAAAAGCACGCTTGAGGGCCTGGAGATCGGCCCCCGGAGCGAGCCCGAGAACGGCCCAGTGATCAGGCTGGCTGGTGCGCTTCACCGGAATCAGACGTCACCCCAGGGATCGCGGTCGTCCCAGGCGGGTGGAGGCACGGTTCGCGGTGTGGCTGGCCGAGGTGAGGACCAGCGGTCCTCGTCCCGACGTCGTTGGACCTCCTGATCGGCCTCATAACGGCCCCTGCTGGATGGGCTGGACGACCAGGAGTCCCTGCCGGTTCGATCCCAGTCGTCCCAGTCGTCATCGGCGAAAAGTTCATCCTTGAGGGATCCAAGGGTGTTCCTGATGCCCTGGAGCGGATTGCTGTCGCTCTTGCGCTCGGCAAGGATGCGTCGGTTCAAGCCGAACAGCGCTTCCTGCAGCTGGCTCACGCCCAGATCCAGTTCGCCGGGATCGGCAGCGCCCCGCTCCTCCAGCACCAGGAGGTCCTGAAGATCCCGCAGCGCGGAATCGACAGCCCGTTGCTGCCGTTCTGCTCCAGTTGGCCCGAGTTCGAGCGCCGCATCGCGCAGACGCCGCTCCGCCTGGGCGGCCAGGGTCTGAGCACGGTTGCGTCGATCGATGGCCAGCCGCTTGCGGCGATCATCAGCCGCCTTCTGCTCCGCCTCGGCGATCAGCCGCGCCACCTCCTCCTCGCTGAGGTTGGATCCTCCCTGGATACTCACGCTCTGCTGACGGCCGGTGGTGCGGTCGGTGGCTGAAACCTGAAGCAGGCCGTTGGCGTCGATGTCAAAGGAGACCTGAACCTGGGGCACCCCTCGAGGGGCGGGGGGAATGCCGGAGAGACGGAAGCGGCCGAGGCTCTTGTTGTCGTTGGCCATCTGCCGCTCCCCCTGGAGCACGTGCACTTCCACGGAGCTCTGATTGGCCTCCGATGTGCTGAACAGATCACTCCTGCGCACGGGGATCGGTGTGTTTCGGGGGATCAGCACCTTCATCACGCCCCCGATCGTCTCCAGACCGAGGGAAAGCGGTGTCACGTCATTGAGCATCAGATCACGGAGTTCCCCGGTGAGGATTCCGGCCTGCACCGCGGCACCGATCGCCACCACCTCATCGGGGTTCACCGATTGACAAGGCTCCAGCGGGATCAGGGTGCGCACCATCTGCTGAACCATCGGCATGCGGGTGGATCCGCCTACCAGGGCCACATCATCGATGTCGTCGACCGCGAAGCCACAATCGCGCAGTGCACGCTGCACCGGCCGCAGCAGCCTGTCGAGCAGATCTGGACAAAGGCTCTCGAATGTTCCTCGCTCGAGGGTGGTTTCGATGTGCAACGGTCCACCGTCGCCGGTGGCGATGAACGGCAGGGAGATCGGGGTGCTGAGAACACCGCTGAGCTCGATCTTGGCTTTCTCCGCCGCTTCAGTGAGACGTTGCAGGGCCTGACGGTCTCGTCTCAGGTCGATGCCGTGCTGGGCCTGGAAGCCATCGGCAAGCCAGTCCACGATCCGACGATCCCAGTCGTTGCCACCCAACTGGGTATCGCCGCTGGTCGCCTTCACGTCAAACACGCCCTGGGCGATGCGGAGCACCGAAACATCGAAGGTGCCGCCGCCGAGATCGAAGACCAGAACACGCCTTACTGTGCTGCGGTCGAAGCCGTAGGCCAGAGCCGCCGCGGTGGGCTCGTTGAGAATTCTCTCCACGGTGATGCCCGCAAGCCGTCCGGCATCACGGGTCGCCTGGCGCTGGGCATCGTTGAAGTACGCCGGCACGGTGATCACGGCGGCCTCCACGGGTTCACCGAGGTAAGTGGCAGCGTCGTCACAGAGCTTCCGCAGAATGCTGGCCAGCAGTTCCTCAGGTGCGTATTCGCGCTCGGTGGCCGGACAGACCACCCTCACGTTGCCCTGTTCATTGGCACGCACGGTGTAGGGAACAGACAGGCTCCCCTCGTCGAGCTCCTGCCACTGGCGCCCGACGAAGCGCTTCAGGTTGGCGAAGGTGTTGCGAGGGTTCAGCACCAGCTGGCGGCGGGCAAGCTGGCCCACCAGCAGCTCGAGTTCCTTGTTGAAGCCCACCACCGAGGGGGTGGTGCGGCCGCCTTCGGCGCTGGCGATCACCTGGGGCCGGCCCCCCTCGAGCACGGCCACCACCGAGTTCGTGGTGCCAAGGTCGATCCCGACTATCCGACCCATGAAATCCGCGGCCCCATCAGAACTGTGTCCGGCGCTCGAAACTAGCGATCTGCTGACGTTAATCCCGACTTAATCGGCCGGCTGGGGGGGCCTCCGTAAATTTGATGGCAGGTTGGGCGTGAGTTGATCGCGTCACAGACCCACAACGTTCGACCTTGCATGACGCCGGACCGCCATTCTGCCGTGGACGCCGATGCGTTCACCCTCCGCCGTCGACCACCCAGCGAAAAGTTGGTCGACATCGGATTCCGCCAGCTCACCCTCTGCCTGGCCTCCATCGTGGCCCTGCTGCTGCTGGGGATCTTCTACACGGTCTACCACGGTTCCGTCGAGGCCTTTCAGGCCTTTGGCCTCAGCTTCCTGACCACCTCGAGCTGGGATCCGGTGAATGAGACCTACGGCGCTTTCGTGGCGATCTACGGCACCCTGGTGTCGTCGTTGCTGTCGCTCGTGATCGCCATTCCCCTGGGGGTTGGCACGGCGATCTTCATCACCGAAGACCTGATCCCGAAAGCTCTGAGGGAAGCCATCGGGCTGATGGTGGAGCTTCTGGCGGCCATCCCCTCCGTGGTGCTCGGGCTCTGGGCGATCTTCGTGATGGAACCGGCAATCCGACCGGCCCTGCAACTGCTCCACCAGCTGCTGGGCTGGTCACCCTTCTTCAGCTCCGTGCCCCAGGGGCCGGGGATGGCTCCGGCGATCCTGATCTTGGTAGTGATGGTGCTGCCGATCATCACAGCAATCTCCAGGGACGCCCTCAATCAGGTACCCCCGGAACTCCGCCAGGGCGCCTATGGCGTTGGCACCACGCGCTGGGGTGCGCTGTTCAGCGTGATTCTGCCAGCGGCCGTCTCCGCCATCACCGGTGGCGTGATGCTGGCCCTGGGAAGGGCGATGGGAGAAACAATGGCCGTCACGATGATCATCGGCAACTCGCTGAACTTCGACCTGTCACTCCTGGCACCCGGAAATACGATTGCCTCGATGTTGGCCAACCAGTTTGGGGAGGCCGACGGCATCCAGGTGTCTGCCTTGATGTACGCAGCCCTTGTGCTCATGTTGCTCACTTTTGTTGTGAATGTCTGCGCCCAGTGGATTGTGCGCCGACTGAGCCTGCGTTACTGAGCCATTTCAATGATGCCCTCCCAACCTGTGCAGATCAACAGTTCCGAGCTCTTTGATCGCCGCCCCCTCACCTTTGATCCGAATCTCCGTCGCAACCGCCTCAACCAGCTGTTCACAGGGATTGCCGGATTGTTTTCCGTGGTGGCGGTCCTTCCACTTTTTCTTGTGATCCTCTATGTGCTGGTGCAGGGTGGACGGCTGATCAGCCCCGCACTGTTCCTCGAGCTCCCACCAGCTCCTGGGCTCGAGGGGGGCGGGATTGGCAATGCGATCCTCGGAACCATCGTGGTGACCTTGATAGCCACCGCTGTAGCCATCCCGATCGGCGTTGGCGGCGGCATTTATCTGTGCGAATATTCAAACAATAATTGGTTTTCACAGTTTGTTCGCTTCGGCAATGACGTGCTTGCCGGCGTACCTTCCATTATCTGTGGCGTCTTCATTTATGGAGCGATCGTGGCCACGCGAATTTTCTTCGACCAGAGCTACAGCGCTGCTGCGGGGGGTGTTGCTCTAGCTGTGTTGATGCTTCCCACTGTGATTAAAACAACCGACGAAGGCCTCAAGCTGGTGGGCCAGGAATTGCGGTGGGGAGCCTATGGCGTTGGAGCCTCAAAATTCGTTACCATCCTTCGGATTACACTTCCGGCAGCCTTCACCCCTATTGCCACTGGGATCGTTCTAGGCATTGCCAGGGCAGCAGGCGAGACGGCCCCCTTGATCTTCACGGCACTCTTTTCACCTTTCTGGCCTGAAGGAATTTTCAATCCGATTGCCACGATGAGCGTTTTGATCTTCAACTTCGCCATCATGCCCTACCCAGCCCAGAACGCTTTGGCCTGGGCCGCTTCTTTTGTCTTGGTCATCATGATCCTCCTGGCTAATCTGACAGCTCGATGGATAAGCCGAGTGGCAAAAACTTAGCCAGCGCCAAAAGACTTCATTTAGAGCTTCATTCTGAAACGATTCCCATCACGTCCTCCGATGACTTCAAGTCTATCCGCCACATCGATGCCAGGCTCTCCCTCGAGCAACATCTGCATGTCGCTTCAGAACGTCACCATCAGCTATGGGAAGTTCGAAGCAGTCCGCAACGTATTCATGGATCTTCCCAGAGGGAAGGTGACCGCGTTCATCGGTCCTTCAGGTTGCGGAAAGAGCACGGTGCTGCGTGCCCTCAACCGCATGAACGACCTGATCCCGGGTTGCACTCTGAAAGGTCGTGTGGTCTTTGACGGCCACGACCTCTATGACAAGCGTGTTGATCCCGTCGAGGTACGCCGTCGCATTGGGATGGTGTTCCAGAAGCCAAATCCCTTTCCAAAAACCATCTACGAAAACATCGCCTTCGGCGCGAGGATCAATGGTTATCGGGGAGACATGGATGAGCTGGTGGAACGTTCACTCCGCAAAGCGGCCGTGTGGGATGAATGTAAAGACAAACTCAAGGAGAGCGGCCTGGCTCTTTCCGGCGGTCAGCAGCAGCGGCTCTGTATCGCTCGAGCGATTGCCACGGAACCGGAGGTGATCCTGATGGATGAGCCCTGTTCAGCGCTTGATCCGATCTCAACCTTGAAGATTGAGGAAACCATGCATGAGCTCAAACGCAGTTACACGATCATGATCGTGACCCACAACATGCAGCAAGCCGTGCGTGTTGCGGACATGACCGCCTTCTTCAACGCCGAGGCCGTGGAAGGCGGTAGCGGCAAAGTTGGCTACCTGGTTGAGTTCAACGACACCGAGCGTATCTTCAACGCCCCAGGAGAGAAGGCCACACAGGATTATGTCAGCGGGCGCTTCGGTTGAAGCTGGCTAGGCCTCCTTGGCTGGAAGAGTGGAGATCCTGTTTCGAATCATAAAAAATCCGGCCTCGGGGCCGGAGCGGGAACGGAGAGGGAGGGATTCGAACCCTCGATAGAGTTGCCCCTATACAGCATTTCCAGTGCTGCGCCTTCGACCACTCGGCCACCTCTCCATGAGAAGCGCACCGGGGCAACAGAATAGGAATGTAGCAGCCGGCTTGATGACGCAGACCTACCCGATCACGGTGCACTGGCGCCAGGCCGGTCGCACGATCACCCACGAAGTGCCCGATGGCGAGGAGATCCTGCTGAGCTTCGAGCGCCAGGGGGATCCGCTGCCCTTCAGCTGCCGCCAGGGCTGTTGCACAGCCTGTGCCGTTCGGGTTCTGGAGGGCACCATCGACGATCGCCAGTCACTGGGTCTGTCCCGGGAGCTGCGCACCCGCGGCTATGGCCTGCTCTGCGTGGCAAGGGCCACCGGTCCGCTGGTGGTGGAGACCCAGGATGAGGATGAGGTCTATGAGTTGCAGTTCGGTCGCCACTTCGGTCGCGGCCAGGTGCGCCCAGGTCTTCCGCTGGATGAGGAATGAGCTCGCCTATCAGGCTTCGGTCAGAACGGGTCGCCGAGGCCAGCGGATTGAGCGCCGACCAGATTGAGCAGCTCGCGGAGGTGGCCAGAAGGGCCGCTCAGGTGGGAGGTGACCAGCTACGAGGCCTTTATGGTCGCCTGGAGCGGGTTCGGGAGAAGGGCCGCCTCGGCGATCTGGTCACGGAAGCCGATACGGCCTCGGAAGCCGCTGTGCTCGCGCTCCTGGAAGCGGAGACTCCGCAGATCTCGATCCTGGCGGAGGAAAGTGGACGGCGCGCCAAACCCGGCGACCTCGAATGGGTGGTGGATCCTCTGGATGGCACCACCAACTACGCGCACGGCTATCCGTTCTTCGCCACCTCTGTAGGCCTCTGTTGGCGTGGAGAGCCCCTCCTGGGTGCCATGGCGGTGCCGGGCCTCGACGAGCTGTACTGGGCGGCACCCCAGGCCGGGGCCTGGTGCAACGGACGGCGCCTGCAGGTGAGCAGCTGCGGATCCTTGCGCGAATCCCTGCTGGTCACCGGCTTTGCCTATGACCGCCAGAGCAGACTGGACAACAACTACGCCGAATTTGCATATTTCACGCACCGATCCCAGGGCGTGCGTCGTGGTGGGGCTGCCTGCGTGGATCTGGCCTTCGTGGCGGCCGGCCGCTGCGATGGGTACTGGGAGCGTGGTCTTTCCCCCTGGGATCTGGCCGCCGGCGTGGTGCTGGTGGAGCAGGCCGGTGGTCGGGTGAGTGCCTATGACGGCTCAGACCTTGACCTCACCACTGGTCGGGTGGTGGCCTGCTCGCCGGGAATCCATGACGCGATCATTTCAGGCCTGAGCCACGCCATCCCAGTTCCCGGCCGCTGCTTCGGCGCCCCTGAACTCGACCTCCCAGGGGCGTAGGAGGATCAGCGATCACGCAACGTTCCTCAGCGATGGCCCTGCAACCTGCCACCGGCGTGCGGGATCTCAACCCTGGGGAGGTTGAACGCAACCGACGCCTCTGCGACAGCCTGGCCTCTGTGTACCGCCTCTGGGGTTACCGGCAGGTGACGCCACCAACCGTGGAGCGGGCAGACACCCTCCAGGCGGGCGGAAGGATCGATGAACGGGAGGTTGTGCGGCTTGTGAGTGGAGAGCCGCTCGGATTACGGCCTGAACTCACGGCTCCGATCGCCCGGGCCGCCTGCACCCGTCTGTCCAGCTATCCCCGCCCGCTCCGGCTCTGGAGCGAGGGCACGACCTTCCGTAGTTTTCCCGGGGATGTCCCGCCCAGGATTCAGGAGCAACTCCAGAGCGGTGTGGAACTGCTGGGAGATTCATCGGCCGCCGCCGATACCGAACTGCTCGGACTGCTGCTTGCAGCCGCTGGACGGGTTGGGCTGACAAGGAACCACCAAGCTCGGCTTTTGCTCGGCCATCACGGCCTGCTCACCCTGTTGCTTGAGCGGCTCGACCTGGAACAGCGCCAGCTTGCACGCGCCGCCCTCTGCAGCCTTGATGCGATCACCCTCACCAACCTTCCGCTTCCAGAAGAAGAGCGAACCTGGCTCGAAAGCCTCAGCCGGCTTCGGGGTGAACCTCCCGCGGTGCTGACCTTGCTCAGGGAGTGGCTGGGTGAGCACCCGCTGATGCACCAGCTGACGGCCACCCTGAACCTGGTGATGCCCCTGGCCGCCAGCCAGGGAGTCAGGATTCAGCTGGATCCCACCTTTCAGCCTCACTTCGCGCTCTACGACGGGCTGGTGCTCAAACTGGTCTGCCAGGGATCAAACGCTCCTGTCGAGATCGCCAGCGGCGGTCGCTATGACGCCCTGGTCGGGCGGTTCTGGGAGGGGTCAACAGATCAGCCGACTGATCAGCCGGCCGATCAGACCGCCATGGCCACCGGCGTGGGTTTCGGGTTCGACATCGACGCTCTACGGGAGCTGCCCGACCTGAGTGAACCGGGTGAGCGGCCGGTTCAACGACAGCTGGTGGCCTTCCACGCCGACGTGGGCCTTGCTGCAGCCCTCGATGTGCTCGAGGCCTGTCACCGTCGGGGGGAGGTGGCTGAACTCCATGGCCAGCCCATCAACCACAGAGCCGAAGCCGAGGCCCTGGCCGCTGCCAGGGGATGCAGCGGCTGCATCTTCGTGCAGGAGAGCCCTCCCTAGGATCAGAGGCTGCGATCGCACCGAGCCCATGGCCCACACCATCGTGACCGACGTCTGCGAGGGGGTGGCCGACTGCGTGGACGCCTGTCCGGTGGCCTGCATCCAGCCAGGATCGGGGGCCAACCGCAAGGGAACGGCTTTCTACTGGATCGATTTTGACACCTGCATCGACTGCGGGATCTGTCTCCAGGTGTGCCCCGTGTCCGGCGCCATCCTCGCAGAGGAACGCCCTGAGCTCCAGCGCAGGCCCTGACAGGCCCTTGGACCGGCATCCCCGGCGCGGATCCGCTGCGATAGGCCTCTGATCATTCGGTTCTGGGTTCACTGGGAGCACGTGCCGCGGACGGCCACCGTCCGCTCAGTTCCATGAACACCCAGCGATGTCAGACCTGCACCTACTGGGATCAGGGCCATGGGCTGGAGATGACCAACCTGGGGGCGATCGCCCCTTGCACCCGACAGGCGCCCAACCACTTCGAAGTGAAGATTGTGGAACTCACCGCGGGTGGACTCACCTTCTCTGGCAATCCGATGGGAAAGGTTCTCAGCGAGATGGAGCTGCCGATGGCGATCTGGCCTTACACGAGGCGCAGCCAGATCTGTGGCGACTACCAGCCCTGCGACCTTGAGGAGAACGTGCGACGCAACCACCAGCGAGCCGCGCCGCTGTGCTGAGCCTGGTCGGTTTCCTGCCCATTCCGACCCCTTGGCGACGGTACCCGTTCCGGGAGAGATTGGAGGAACGTCCATGCAACAGATCCGGTGGTGCTTCAAGCGGAACAGGGCCAGATCCAGATCCATACCGAAAATATTTTCCCCATCATCAAGAAGGCCGTCTACAGCGGCCATGAGGTGTTCCTTCGGGAACTGGTGAGCAATGGTGTGGATGCCATCAGCAAGCGGCGGATGGCCGCGATGGCCGGCGATTGCGTGGAGGGATCCGAAGGCACGATTCAGATCCGGATCAACCGTGAAGCCAACACCCTCACGATTTCAGATAATGGCATCGGCATGAATGCCGACGAAGTGAAGCGATACATCAATCAGGTTGCCTTCTCCAGCGCCGAAGACTTCCTCGAGAAATACAAGAGTGAAAGCGACGCCATCATTGGTCACTTCGGCCTTGGCTTCTATTCCAGTTTCATGGTGGCGAAGCAGGTGGAGCTGGTGACCCTCTCTGCCCGAGAGGGAAGTGAAGCCGTGCGCTGGAGCTGTGATGGCTCGCCCCGCTTCCTGCTGGAGGCTGCCGAGCGGAGCGAACCCGGCACTGATGTCATCCTTCACCTGATGGATGATGAGCTCGAGTACATCGAGCCAGCTCGCATTCGCACCTTGATCACCACCTACTGCGATTTCCTGCCCGTGGCGGTACAGCTGGAGGGTGAGACGGTGAACAAGCGTGAATCGCCATGGCGACAGAGTTCCCGCGACCTTAGTGACAATGACTACATTGAGCTTTATCGTTACCTCTACCCCTTTCAGGGAGACCCCTTGCTATGGGTGCATCTTAACACCGACTACCCCTATAATCTGCAAGGAATTCTCTATTTCCCAAAAATCACGGGCAGAGCTGATTGGGAAAAGGGAGAGATCAAGCTCTACTGCAACAATGTATTTGTCAGTGATTCGATCAAGGAGGTGGTCCCCCGCTACCTCCTACCCTTGCGAGGGGTGATCGATTCTCCAGACATCCCACTGAATGTCAGTCGGTCAGCGCTGCAGACCGATCGACGGGTGCGTTCGATCGGCGGTTTTGTGGCCAAGAAGGTGGCGGATCGTCTCAAGCAGTTGCACCGCGAGGAGCCGAAGCGCTACGCCGAGATCTGGGAATCTCTGGCCCCGTTCATCAAGATCGGTGCTATGGAGGATGAGAAATTCGCCGATCAGGTGGCCGAACTCGTGCTTTTCGGCACCACGACAGCTGCCATGGAGGGTGAAGCGGCGGATGGTCAGAGTCTCGACCCCATCCCCGTTGAAACTGGCAAGGCCTTCACCACCCTGGCTGGGTATCGCAGCCGGTTGGATCCGGAGCACGACAAGCGCATCCTCTACTGCACCGATGAGGCCGGCCAGGCTGGTGCCCTTTCGCTCTGGAAGAGCCAGGGTGCGGAGGTGCTGCTCGCTGACACCTTCATCGACACCCAGTTCATCCCCTGGCTCGAGTACCGGCATAACGAGCTCAAGTTTCAGCGGGTGGACAGCGAACTGGATGACTCGTTGCAGGACAAGGAAAACGAACTCGCCGATTCCGATGGCAAGGATGCCAGTGAGAAGGTTCGTGAACTGTTCAAGGCGGCTCTGGCCAACGACAAGATCACAATCCAGGTGCAGGCCCTCAAGGGTGAAAACGCTCCCGCCGCCCTGATCCTTCTTCCCGAGCAGATGCGCCGGATCAACGACATGGGTGCCCTGATGGAGCAGCGCCTGCCGGGCCTGCCCGATCATCACGTTCTGTTAGTGAACCGCCGACACCGCCTGGTGGAGGGCCTGCTCAAGCTGGCCGCCGGCTCCGTGATCACCGGCGCTGGCGCCAGCTCCCCCAGCCAGCAGCTCGCTGACGATCTCAGCCGCCATCTTTACGAGCTGGCCCGGCTTGCGGTGGGTGGCCTTGAGCCCGATCAGCTGGCCGGCTTCCAGCAGCGCAGCGCCGATCTGATGGGCAAACTGATGGAGCGCGGTATCTAGTTCCGTTTCCCCTTCGTTGATCCCGCCACGGACGCTTCGGCGCTGGGCCCTGCTGCTGATTGCCATTCTGGGCAGTCTCAGCCTGGCCCTTTTGGGGTTAGCGACTGAGCGGGTGGAGCCGGTGTTGGTGTTGATGCCAGCCCCTTTCGCTGATGCCACCGCGGAGTTGGTGAGTGCCTTCAACCGCAGTCATCCGCGCATTGCTCTAAGCGTCACGCGGGGGCCGCTGGAAACGGAGGCCGTCTCAGATCTTGCGATCAGCAGCCTGTTGCTGGGGGAGAGCCCCTACGACCTGCTGCTGATGGATGTGTCGTGGACGCCGAAATACGCCGCCGCCGGTTGGCTCGAGCCTCTGGATCGCTGGCTGGGGCCAGACGCTCTCGACGACCTCGCCCCGGGCGCCGAGCTTGGCAATGCCTTTAGCGGCCAGCTCTGGCGGTTTCCATTGGTGGCCGATATGGGCCTGCTCTACTGGCGCACCGATCTGATGGAGGCCCCTCCTCGCACGCCGGCAGAACTGATAGCGATCAGCCGCCGCTTGCAACGGGAGGGCCGGGTGCCTTGGGGCTACGTGTGGCAGGGCAAGCAATACGAGGGCCTGAGCTGTGTGGTTCTCGAAGTGCTGCGCGGCTTCGGGGGGCACTGGCTGGTGCAGAACGAACCGCAGCTCGATTCACCGGCTGCCGAAGCCGCCACAGGTTGGCTGCAGGATCTGGTACGCCAGGGCATCACCCCAGAGGCGGTGGCCAACATGGGCGAACCAGAGGCACTGCAGCTGTTTCAGGCCGGTGATGCCGCCTTCATGCGCAACTGGCCCTACGCCTGGGCAGAGCTCAACAAGCCGGATTCACCGCTGCGGGGCAAAGTGGCCTTCACCACGATGGTGAGCGAAGAGGGCCAGCCCCATGCCGCCACCCAGGGAAGCTGGGGCTTCTCGCTGCTGGCGGGCTCGAAGCACAATGCCGCCGCCGTCGAGGTGCTTCGCTTTCTCACCAGTGCCGATGCCCAGAAGCAACTCAACCTGCGTTGGGGCTACACACCTACGCGCTTGAGCGTGTTTGAGGATCCGGAACTGTTGGCCACCAACCCGATTCTAGCCGATCTCCAGCAGGCCCTCGCCGCCGCCGTGCTGCGACCCCTCAGCCCGGTGTATGCCCAGCTCAGCGACCTGCTCTACCGCAAAGTGAACACGGTGATCTCTGGCGATCAACCAGCGCCAAGTGCGATGCGGGAGTTGCAATCGAACAGTGAACGGCTTCTGCGCAGTAATGGAGGCCATGCCTGATGCGCTGGCGCCTCTGGCTGCTGATGGCACCGGCGTTTGCGCTGTTGTTGTCGATCTTTGCTGCTCCGTTGCTGCACTACCTCTGGCTGAGCACCCAGGTGCAAAGCGTGCTCACAGGCCTCAAGCCCCAACCGATCGGCGCACAGCAATGGCTGCGGCTTTGGAACGATGGCCGCTTCTGGCAAGACAGCTGGCAAACGCTGCGCTTCAGCGCCGCCTCGGTAAGTCTGGAGATGGTGTTGGGCCTGGCAGTGGCCTTGCTGCTGAATCAGCCACTGCGGGGTCGTGGCTTGCTGCGCACCTTCAGCCTGTTGCCCTGGGCCCTCCCCACCACGGTGATGGCTCTGGGTTGGCGCTGGATCTTCAACGACCCCTACGGACCAATCAGCCGCATGCTGGCAGGGCTGGAGCTGCCAGCCATCCCGTTTCTCTCCAACCCGGCACTCACCTGGATGGCGACGGTGGGCGCCGACACCTGGAAAACCATGCCGTTTGTGGCACTGCTGCTATTGGCAGGCCTGCAAACCATCCCCACCGATCTCTACGAAGCAGCAGCCCTGGAAGAAGCCACCCAATGGCAGACCCTTCGGCGTATCACCCTGCCGCTGCTCACGCCGTACCTATTAATTGCCCTGCTGTTCCGCCTGGCCCAGGCAGTGGGGGTGTTTGATCTGATCCAGGTGCTCACCGGTGGCGGCCCGGCCGGCAGCACCGAGAGCCTGGCGCTCTACGCGTATCTCAACGCCATGCGCTTTCTCGACTTCGGCTACAGCGCCACGCTGCTTCTGGGATCGTTCGCGATCCTGCTGATCCTCTGCAGCACGGTGGCATTGATGTGGCGCTGGAGCCTGCGCTGGCAGGGGGGTCTGCGCTGATGGCCCGGCTGCTTTTGCTGCTCTGGAGCCTCGGGCCGATGTTCTGGCAGCTCTACTCCTCCCTAAAGCCCAGTGAGGCCCTGAGCGGCGTGGGAGCCGGGGGCTGGACCCTCGAGAACTACCGGCAACTGCTGCAGGGCGACCCTCCCTTCCTCACCTATCTGATCAACAGCGTGGAGGTGGGAGCGAGCAGCACCGCCCTCACCCTGGCGCTGGCGGTGCCCTGCGCCTATGCCCTAAGCCGTCTGAGCCGCCGTCAGGCCCGCGCTCTCACCTCGCTGGTGGCGGCGGCTGCCGCTTTCCCAGCGGTGCTGCTGTTCCTGGCCCTGCTGGAGCTTGCCCGCGACTGGCATCTGGCCAATCAGCTCCTGGCTCTCAGCCTTCCCTATGCCGGCTTGTGCCTCCCCCTAGTGATCCTGCTGCTGCAGGCCGCCTTCGCCGACATCCCGATCGTACTGGAGGAAGCCGCCTTGATCGAAGGCATGGACCTGTGGCAGCGGCTGCGCTGGATCTTGCTGCCGCTGATGGCACCGGCCATGGCCAGCAGCGCTCTGTTGGTGTTCCTGTTCAGCTGGAACGAATACCCGATTGCCCTCACCTGGTTGAGCCGCACGGAGCTGCTCACCCTTGCACCGGCCATGGCCCGTATCGCTGGATCCTCCGTGTACACCATTCCCTATGGCGCCTTCGCCGCCGCCACGGTGCTGGGCAGTGCACCGTTGATCCTACTGATGCTCCTGTTTCAGCGCCAGATCATCAGCGGGCTCACCCAGGGAGCGATCAAGGGATGAGCGTCCCGGTGTCTGCTGGTGATGGCTTCAAAGGCCTGGAGCTGCGTCAGCTCAGCCGCCGGGTGGGCAGCCACACGCTGGTGGATCAGCTGAGCCTCACGGTGGCGCCGGGAGAAATCCTGGCGCTGCTTGGCCCCAGCGGCTGCGGCAAGAGCAGCACCCTGCGGCTGATCGCCGGGCTCGATCCCGCCAGCTCGGGCGAGATCCAGCTGGGCGGGCGCAACATCACTGCTCTGCCGCCGGCGGAGCGGCAGGTGGCGATGGTGTTTCAGAGCTATGCGCTGTTTCCACACCTCAGCGTGGAGCGCAACCTCAGCCTCGGCATGGAGCTGCGGGGCATGGCCCGGGGGGAGATCCAGCGAGAACTGGATCAGGTGCTCGCCCTGATGCAGCTGGAGTGGCTGCGCCAGCGCAAACCAGCCGAGCTCTCAGGCGGGCAAAGGCAACGAGTGGCCCTGGCACGGGCACTGATCCGCCGGCCAGCGCTGTTTCTGCTGGATGAACCGATGAGCAATCTTGATGCCCAACTGCGCGACAACCTGCGCGCCGAGTTGCGCACCCTGCTTCGCAGCACGGGCGTTCCGGTGGTGTATGTGACCCACGACCAGCACGAGGCCATGGGTTTGGCAGACCAGATCGCCGTGTTGCGCGAAGGCCGTCTGCAGCAGCTGGGAACGGCCGAACGGCTCTACCGAGATCCTGCCAATCGCTTTGTCGCCCGCTTCCTCGGTAGCCCCACCATCAACCTGATCGAGCGAGGCACGACGCAGCTGGGCTTGCGGCCCGAGCTACTGGAACTAACGGACGCCGGCAGCCCGGTGCCTCAGGGGTGGGATGCCCTGGAGGGGCAGCTCAGCCACCGGGAATGGTTGGGGGATCGCGTGATCAGCCACGTGCAGTGCGCTGAGCAGGGAACTCTCAGGGTGTTGAGCCGTGAGGCGCCGACCAGCGCGGCTCTGCAGGTGCGCTGGCGCCAGGCGGACGCGCTCCGTTTTGACGCCCGCAGCGGCGAGCGGCTGCCAGGCTCAAACACCCCGCACACCGACTGAACACGCCCACCATGGCCATGCCCATGCCCGTCAGCTCCGTTCTCCCAGCCCTGCTGACGCTGGTAGGGGGCGGTTTGCTGGGAATGCTGCTGGCCAAGCTGGTGCAGCGCGCCACCAGCCGGGTCATCCGGCGCAACAGCCTGGCTGGCGACGATCTCGTGGCAACCGTGCTGGTGGACACGATTCCACCGATGGCCTGGGTGCTCAGCGCCAGCCTGGCCTGGCAGATCCTGCCCACGAATGCCAGCAGCGACCGGGTGGTGTTCGGTTTGGCCAAGCTGATCCTGTCGGTGCTGATCGTGCGGCTGGTGAACCGCATCGGTCTACGGCTGCTGCAGCGCTGGGCCCAACACGCCGGCGACGCAGAGGTAGCCAACCTGATCCGCTCGCTGGCACCGATGCTCAAAGCGTTGGTGTGGTGCGTGGGTGCGGTGTTCTATCTCCAGAACATCGGTGTGCAGATGGCCGCGATCTGGGCACTGCTCAGCGCCGGTGGCATCGGCGCCGGCCTGGCCCTGAAGGAACCGGTTTCACAGTTTTTTGAATACATCACGATCCTGTTGGACAAACCCTTTCAACCAGGCCAGCTGATCCAGGTCGGTCAGTCGTGGGGGACCGTGGAGAAGGTGGGTGTTCGGAGCACCCGCCTGCGCAGCATCAACGGTGAGGCCATCGTGATGAGCAATAGCGCCCTCACGGGTGCTGTGGTTGCGAATTTCGGCGAGATGCAGCGGCGGCGCCTGATCGTGCGCCTGGGGGTTTGTTACGACACGCCTGTGGAGCAGTTGCAGCGCATCCCGGAGATGCTCGAAACCATCGTGAAATCCGGCGCTGACGCCAGCTTTGATCGCTGCCATTTCGTGGCCTTCAACGACAGCAGCCTTGATTTCGAGTTGGTGTATTACGTGCCAACCAACGATTTCAACCGCGCGATGGATGTGCAACAGCGCATCAACCTCGAGATCATGCGCTGCTTTGCCCGTGAAGGGATTGCCTTCGCGTTTCCCACACGAACCCTTCAGATGGTGGGGGAGAAGCCCGACTGATAAGCTTTTGCCTTGGCTCCAAGCGGAGTCGAGTCGTCAACATCCTTTGAACGGTCGGTCATGTCCCGGGTCTGCCAACTCACCGGCAAGCGCGCCAACAACGGCATGGCCGTGTCCCACTCCCACGTGCGGACCAAGAAGCTCCAGCAGGTGAACCTCCAGGAGCGCCG
>JAYKGZ010000108.1:0-12224 GCA_035284925.1 Cyanobacteriota bacterium
CTGGGGTCTGCTCATCAAAATAATCTTGATCAACAGAGGCATTGCCTCGACCCTCCGCCCTCCACGAACAGGAGATCTGTTGAGATGAGTGAGCCAGAGTTCAGGCTTGAACCCTCCAGATTCCCCAGGTCGCTGGAGCTGAGCCTGGCTCCAGAAGTTCTAGGGGCACTCCATGAGCAGGCCCGGGCAACGGGCCGTTCCATCGATGAAATCATCCTGGAAATTCTCGATCAATCGATGCAGCTGACACACCCGAAGATCGATGAAAACTCCCTTTCAGAAGGCCATTCCGGCTCCAACGCCATCCCCGGATCCGAGGGAAACTCCTGAGGCGTCAACCGGGTCTGATCAGCTGCTGGTCTGCAGGTCTGGGCGCACCTGAAGCACACGCGACTCCTGGCGAGCCAGCTGATAGCGGGTGAATTCGCAGGGCTCGAGGTCGTATCGGCTTTTCAGCTGTCGGAGCTCCTGCAGCATTGACTGGAGCACCGGATGGTTATCGTTCAACGCGGACACTCGGAAAGTTGAGAAAATCTTAAGGGCGCGTCGCTCTGCTGCACCTGTGTTGTTTGCATGGGCACACCAGGTTGCGCTGAGCCTGTCACCAACTGAAACAGGGTTGCGTCGGCCTTGTCGCCTCCCTCCTGGCGCTGGCCAGCCCTCGGGTTCCCCCGCATTCAGCCGATCGGCCTGGTTTCGAGCCACACTGCCATCAGTGGTTGGGGCAGCGATGGGGATCCGCCGGCAGCTGGCACGCTGGATGCGTCGGGTGGGCGATGCTCTTGATCCCTCACGTCCGCAGGCATTGCCGGGCGTCATGGCAAAGGCCTTCAGCCCGGGGGAGCTCGATGCGGCCCCAGCCGCCGACAGCGACACCACCCCATCCGGACCCTGGCAGGGGGTTCGGGAGCGGGCTCTGGGCAAGAGCCTCCAGACCCTTCGTCAGGAGGCCCTCTACGCCATCGGTGCATTCCACGCGGCCCACACCGCCGCTGCTGCCGTGTTCGACGACCGACGGCTCTCTGCGGCCGTTTCGCGCCGCACCGGCGAGCGGGTGAGCGATGAGGTGCTGGAAAAGCTGGCCCAGGCCAGCGCAGTGTGGCATCGGGATGCGGCCGCCCTGGGGATGGCCCTGAGCGCCGTTGGAGCGGCGGAGGTTCCTGATCTCACCCTCAGCGAAGCTCTCGAGGTTGACGAGGAGGAAGCTGAAGCGCTCGCGGCGATGGTGGAGGGCTATGAAGTGGAACTGAGCCGCCAGATGTTGCAGGAGGGCGTCCGCAGCCAGGCCGAAGACGACTGAACCCACCGTTGAGGCAGGGGACCAGGTTGTCGTTCTTGGCGGCCTGTTGTTCGGCAGGCTGGATCCGGCCAGGGCAGCTTCAAGAGCTGTTACAATTTTCGCAACGTTTTGAAACGTCCCCCCACCATGGCTGACAACTCCCCCCGCTTCGGTTTCGTTGGTTTCGCTGAAACCTGGAATGGCCGCCTGGCCATGCTCGGCTTTGTGATCGGTCTTGCCACCGAGCTGCTCACCGGTCAGGGAATCCTGGCTCAGATCGGCCTCGGCTGAATTTGCCCAAGTTTTGAGGTCCTGCCCCCTGCATCCGCAGGGGGTTTTTTCTTGCCCGTCAACCCCATGCCCGCCCGTTCCAAGGCCGTGAACTCACCGGCTCCACTGCCGGGGCAGCCCAGTCCGAGAGTGATGAAGCTCCAGATCCTCGGAGCCATGCTGCTGCCGGCTCTGCTGCTCGGTTTGTGGCTGCATCGACAGGGTTTCTGGTGATTCGGTAGCTGATCGCTCCCCGATTCCCCCCGGCGGCACGCACAGTCGGGGCGCTCTCTGGATCCAATCCTGTGCCCTCCAGCACCGTTTCTTCCAGCAGCGGGGCTTTCAGCAGTGGTTCTTCCTTTGATCAGGCCAGCTTCCGCCGGACGGCCGAGGAGATCGATCGTCGCCTTCGGGAAGCAGGCATTGACCTCACCCTCGGTGGAGAGCCCACCTACGTGCCGGTGCAGCCCGAGGGTCCGGAATGGAGTGTGGCGGCAGATGGGCCCACCAAGCTGCGATTCGCCGACGCCCTGGCCCGGGACGTGCGGGCCAGGGTCTGGCCGGGAGCCACGCTCATGCTCTGCCCGGGCAAGCGCTACGACGGTGAGGTGAATCCCCGCTGGGTGCTCCGGCTGATCCGAGGTCAGGATGGCCGGCCCCTTGCTCCCTGGAGGGCCCGGTCGCTGGATCCATTGCGGCGGGATGCCGCCCTGCCCTGGCTGGAAGACCTGGCGCGGCGGCTTCAGCTGGAGCTCCACCCCCTTTCCCTGGTTGATCCGCTCGATCCCAGTCGTCAGGTCTGGGCCATGAGTGTGTGGGAGAGCGAAGCCGGAGCCCTGTGTTCGGCACCCTGGCCCCTGGCTCAGAGGCTGCGCCGGCTCAGCCCTGCTCCAGGCCCGGCCGGGCTGCGTCTGCCGCTGGAGCATTTGCCCTCAGGACGGCCGAGGCAGGTGCTCACCCTCGAGCTCGATGCTGAGGGTTGGGCCCTTTTCCTGCCGCCACTCAGTCGCGAGCCCCTGGAGCGTCTGCTGGCTGTCATCGCGGCCACAGATCACTGTCCGTTGCGCCACACCCCCCTGGCTGAACCCGGGATCAGCGGCCTGCTGCCCCTGGATGTCGATGCCCACTGGCAGGTGGTGGGCTTCACGGCCGATCCTGGAGTGCTGGAGGTGAACCTGCCGGTGTGCCGGGGCCTGGCGGAGTACGGCCACTGGCTTGAGGTTCTCGATGCGGCGGGAACGGCCGTAGGCCTTCGCAGCTGGAAGCCCGGGTCGGGAAGTCGGGCCGAAGGCACCGGAGGCGGCAACCACCTGCTCTGGGGCGGCCCCAGCCTCGAGCGGAACCCGTTTTTCCGGCGGCCCGGCTGGCTGGCCGGGATCCTGCGCTACTGGCAGCACCATCCCAGCCTCTCCTATCTGTTCTGTGGCCCCTGCGTCGGACCTGCCTCCCAGTCGCCGCGCCCCGACGAGGCTCTCGGCAGCCTGGCCGATCTCGAGCTGGCCTACAGGGTGCTTGAGGAGCTTGAGCAGCGCGAGCCTGGTGGCGACCATCGGGAACTGATCGGAGAAACCCTCCGCCATCTGCATGCCGACCGCAGCGGCAACAACCATCGCAGCGAGATCAGCGTCGACAAGTTCTGGAATCCGGGGGTCCCCTCCGGTTGTCTGGGACTGATCGAGTTCCGGGCCCTGGAGTCGATGCCGCACACCGACTGGATGATCGCCGTGGCCCTGCTCTGGAGTTCCCTGGCAACGCTGCTGGTGGATCCGCGGCAGCGGCCGTCCGCCCTGCGGCCCTGGGGCACGGAACTGCACGACCTGGCCCTGCTTCCCTCCTCCCTGGCTGAGGACCTCCGGGAGATCCTGGCCACCCTTGCTGCCGTTGGCCTTTGCCTCGACCCGGCACCGTTCGAAGCGATCTGGAACTGGAGATTCCCGCGTCTGCTGCACTGGCAGGAAGGTGATGCACGGCTGGAGCTGCGGGAGGCGCTCGAGCCCTGGCCCCTGATCTGCGACGTGCCGCGAGAAGGGGGATTCACGAGCCGGTTCGTGGATGCCTCCCTGCGCCGCTTTGAACTCACGGCCACTCCGGCACTGCGCGAACGCTTCGGCCTCCGCCTCAATGGCCGGCCCCTCCCCTTGCCCGACGGACCTCTGGCGGTGCGCTACCGGCAGCACCGCCTCTATCCCTGCCTGCATCCGGCGATCGCCCCCAATCTGCCCCTTCAGCTGGAGCTGCATCACCTCCCGCTGAAGGGCTCCACTTCCTTGGCACCGCCGCCGCTTGGCCGCTGGCAGCTGTCCGATCCGAGCGATCGCTTCCTCCCCGCCGACGACCAGCCCCGATGGTCCATCCAGTCCGAGCCGTGGCGGCTGGCTCCCGGCAGCCGCTGCACCGTGGATCTGCGCCTGTGATCGGCCCGGTCCGATCCGGATTCCATCAGTAGGTTCGGAACAGACGTCAGGGCGGTGATGCAGCCCCAGGAGCTTCTGAGCGCCACACCCACCGATCGGGCGCTGCGACTGCGCAGCCTCTGGGTGAGCTGGTTCCTGTGCATGCTCTTCCATGTCGACCTGGGCCTTATGCCCTTGTTCCATGGGCAGTCTCCGGAGATCGAGAGCCAGGTTCCCCTGGAGCGACTGCCCCAGCTGTTCGCTGCGATGCTGGGCTACTTCCTGGTGCCGCTGGCGGTTCTGATCCTGATCGCCTATGCCTCCAGCAGCGCTCCTCGCTTCCGTGAGCGCTGGCGTCCCTTCAGGCGCCTGCATTTCTGGCTGAGCCTGGTGTACTCAGCCACGAACGTGCCCCACCTGATTGCCGACATCCTGGTGCCGGATTCCCGGCTGGATCAGGTGCTGCTGATGGTGGCGATGGTGCTGATCGGGGTGCTGATCAACGTGGAAGGCTGGCGCTGGTGGCGCGAGGGATGAGGTGATGCACGGCGTGGATCACCACGCCCCAGATCAGCAGGTCAGGATCGTCATGCGGCACATGGATCGCCGGCACCGCGGGATCGGCCGCCTCCAGGCACCAGCCAGGGCCGGAGCGGGCGCTCACCAGCCAGCGCAGCACGAAACGCCCTTCGTGCACGGCCACCACCACGGTTCCTGGCACGGGGTTGAGGCTGCGGTCGATCACCAGCAGATCGCCGTGGTGGATGCCCGCCCCGCGCATGGCATCGCCGCTCACCCGCATCAGAAAGGTGGAGGAGGGCCGGGGCATCAGCACCACGTTGAGGTCGATCATCGCCTCCACGTAGTCGGCGGCCGGACTGGGGAAGCCGGCCTCCACCGTGCCGCCGGCCAGGGGTAAAGGCACCACCTCGGGCTCCAGCTCACAGGGGCCGAGCCAGTTGAGATCACCTTCCAGAGCCGCCCAGGACTTCAGCACCGCTACCGATGACACCGTTCGTGCAATGGTAAGCCTGTACTGCTCGTGCTGCTGCTCAGTCGCCGCAGCCCCGGCGGATCACCTCGGCCCGCAGGGCTTCCAGCTCCGGATCGGCCGGGATTGAGGGATGAAAAAGCAGGGCCCAGGCCAGGGGAACATTCCCAGCCAGCAGCGCCTGTTCGATCGCCATTCCCCAGGCGTTCGTCCGCTTCCCGAGGCGGCGCACCAGGGCCTCGGCCGCCAGCATCCGCCCGGCTGGAGCGCCCTTGAGTTCCACATGGGCGTAGGCCCCTTCCGGCGCCAGCTGTGGTCTCAGTCGGATCAGCACAGTCTCGTTGGGTGCAATCGGAGCCACGGGCCAGTCGAGAGGCCCCTGGATCACCTGACCCTGGCCGGCCAGGCGCTGCCAGGGCGGCTGGCCGGGGCGCTCGATCCGCACCTCCAGAAGCGGCTCGATCACCACGAGCCGCGGAGCGCCGAGCGGCACTTCTCCGCGGGCATCTCCCTGGGAGAGGGCTTCCACGCGGGGCGCAACCACACAGACAGCCACCGGCAGATCGGAGCCCCGCATGGCCGTCAGGGCCAGGGCAAGCGCCAGCAGCATCAGGCCATGGGGATGGTCGACCGAGGCGACTCCATGGCTGGATGCTAGTGACGCTGCGGCTCGTTGATCAGGGCGCCCCCACAGCTGGAACCACTTCCGGCCGTGCAGCCATAGCAGTGGTGGGCCACCTGGATCGATGCGCCCTGGGGATCCCAGTGGAGCAGGTGGCGCAGGTGGGGGTGATGGGCGGATCGGAGGCCCAGCTGCTGATTGAAGTCGCAGTCGAACAGCTGCCCCTGCCAGTCGACGCTGATCAGGGAGCGGCACATCACCAGGGGGAGGTTGGCGTCGCAATGGCTGCGCTGCAGCAGCGACAGGTAAGCCTCAAGGGTGTGGCAAGCCGCCAGCGTGTCGGCAAAGCGCTGGATCGGCATGTTGGTCAGCACGTAGAGATGGTTGAACGTCACCCCGTGCTCCTCGGCGAGCACCTGGCGATAGTCGGCCTCCAGCTGGGGCTGCGGCGGCGGAAGGGTGGGGCCCTGGGGGTTGTAGACCAGGTTGAGCTCCAGATCCGATCCCACGCGGCCGTACCCGAGCGCATTCAACTGCCGCAGCCCGGCGATGCTGCGTTCGAAGACGCCGCGGCCCCGCTGCCTGTCGACGTTGGCTTCCAGGTAGCAGGGCAGGGAGGCCACCACGTTGACGCCCTGCTCAGCCAGGAAGGCCGCCAAGCTCTCCTGACCAGGCTCACCCAGGATCGTGAGGTTGCAGCGGTCGATCACCGCCACCCCGAGGGCCCTGGCCTGTTGCACCAGGTCGCGAAAGCCCGGATGGAGTTCCGGGGCACCTCCAGTGAGATCGAGGAGCCCGATCCGACGGGCGGTCAGCACCTCGGGGATCAGCGCCAGGGTGTCGGCATCCATCATCTCGGTGCGCTGCGGCCCGGCGTTCACATGGCAGTGGCTGCAGGCCTGGTTGCAGCGGTAGCCGAGGTTCACCTGCAAGGTGGTGAGCTGGGCGCGACGAATCGGCGGAAACGGCGGGATCGCTGGTGCGTGATCAAGAACTTCCATGCCCCTGTCGCCCGCCACCGGTTCCACCAGCCGGCATCCTGGCGCCCAGTCCAGCCGAACTGCTGGTGATGGACTCCCTGGGCCGTCGCCATCGCAGCATGGGTGCACGGTGTTTCCGGTTGTGTTGATGCTGCAGCCCCCTCGCGGCTATCGGACCCTGAGCTGGCTTGGCCTCGGAGCCAACATCCTGGCCATTCCGCTGGGGTTGGCCCTGATTCTGATGGAGCCCCACTGGAGAACCGCGAATATCGCTGTCGGGGTGGCTGGTCTGCTGCCCACAGCCGTGGTGGGGATCGTGGCCTGCACGGCTCTGCTGCGCTGGCGGGCCTGGGGGCAGATCGTGGCGATCGTGGCCCTGTCGATGAGCCTGGCGCTGAGCCTGCCCTATGGAATCGTGCGCATCGCCCTGGTGAGTGAGGGAAGGGGGTTCACGGCCCTGGCGGCGAGCCTGCTCTGGGTGGCGAACATGGCGGCCCTGCTGTTCTGGTGCCAGCCGCGGATCCGCCGCTATCTGGTGTGAGCGGTGCGGTTTGACCGGGCCGACAAGCCTCTGGCGGTGTGGTTAGCGCGGTTCGCCGGCCCGGGCAAGACCTCAGGGTGTGATGAAGGTGACAGTCTGTCGCTGTCACACTGATCAGAATGACAGTCTCCTGACCCACGACCACCCCCGATGGCCGAGCTTCGCCAATACCGCCTGGTGGACCGCGAAGGCGCTCCACACCCGGTTCTCGATGACCTGTACGAATCTCTCGATGCCGCCTGGGGTGAGGCGGTCACCTGGTGGAACCAGCAATTCGACAGCAGCACCGGACCCATGGAGATCGGTGTGGAGGTGAGCACCGTGAGCGGGAACTGGCGCACCCTTCGCTACCCGGGCAGCTAGGGCTGGCAGAGGTTCTGCTCAGGGATTTCGGCTGGCGATGCCGGGAGGCGCCGGTGGTGACATCCCCGGAGCCAGCTGCAAGGGCGGCAGATGGGGCGCTGGATCCAGGGCGGTGAGCTGCTCTCCGCGCTGCCGGATCTCGAAATGAAGATGGGGACCAGTCGCCGAACCACTTGCCCCCACTCGCCCGATGGGCTCACCGGCTTCCACGGCCTGACCCGGTGACACCGTGGCCTCGAGCAGATGGGCATAGAGCGTCTCCAGACCCTGGCCGTGGTCGATCAGCACGCACAACCCGTAGGCCCCAACGGTTTCCACAAGCCGCACCTGCCCGGCCCGGGCCGCCAGGACCGGGGTGCCCTCGCCGACAGCCAGATCAACACCGGTGTGCAGCCGCCAGGCCCCACGGCGCTCACTCCAGCGCCAGCCCCAGGGATCAACTTGATCAGCCGGCTGGTCGAGGGGGTAGCGGAGCCCCAATGGGCTGAGCGCCCCCGGGGCCGGACCGACCGAGGCCAGCCGCGGAACACGATCCGCCGGCAGCAGATCGGCCACTGGGGTCTGGCTGGGCACCTGATCAGGAGGAGCAAGGCCTTCCGGGATCGGCCCCGGCGTCGCCAGGGCGCTCTGCAGCCCCAGAGCCCCCAGCAGGAGAAGCAGCCGCCAGTCACCCCGAATCACAACCGGTCGCCGAAGCTGTAGATCCGAAGGGTGCCGAATCCGAGCGGAGCAGGCGAGGGGTTGGGGCCAGCTGGAAAAGCTGTCACCTGAAACATGTACGTGTCGGACTGGGAGGGGTTGGCCCAGGGCTTGATCGCCACAGTGACCGTGCTACCGGGCGCGATCGGCTCCGGGAAGGTGATCTGGAACCGGCGTTGACTCTGATCGAAGCTCGCGTTGACTGGCACCCGGGCGCCCTCGGAACGGGGACGGCCGAGGAAGGCCTGGGTGCGTTCGATGGAGAACGGGAACCAACGGTCGACGCCACGGGTCTGTTCGATCGTGAGTCCCCCGAGCGAGGCACCGGCAGCGGCATCAAGCTGCACGGTGAAGTAGTACACCGCGTGAGTGTCGCCCACCGTGGTGTAGTAACTGATCAGCTCAACCGACCAGGGTGGCCGACGGAAAAAACTGGAGTTGTCGACTTCCAGCGCCCTGAGCGGCTGAGCCAGACCGGAGAGAGCCAGCCCCAGCAGGGGAGCCCAAAGCAGACGATTGGACATCGAGCGCAGTGGTAAAACCTGAACGTTAGGCAGATCAAGCGTTGGCGCCCGTCTCGGCCCATCCAGGAACGCACAGATCTGTGATGAAGGCGACTCTGCAAGGGAAGCGGTTCACGGCCCGACTCGGGGGCTCGGGCATGGCTGGATCAAGCCTGGCCGTGCTCACCACCGCCTGCCTCTTCGGGCTGCGATGTTGCTGAAAGGAAGCGTAAAATCAATGGCACGCCGAAGAATATTGAAGTAAAATGATTCTAAGAGGTATAAAAGTTAGGCCGAAATAGTATTAAATTAAAGCGCTTGGGGCATCACAAGCGAAGTCCTAGGGTTCCCGAGTGTGCATGTTGCTTAACCCCTGAGGTCACCTCGCTCTCTTGGCGGCGAGCGGAGCCAAGGAGGTTTTCAAGGGAGACCGTGATTCCAGCTCTGTCCACACGCGATAAGGCTTTGTAAATGTATTGGTGCGCTCTATGGGCAAAAGTTCGCAAAGGAAAAAGAGAGCAAACAAATGTAGATTGTAATTGACGCTAACTGGCTTGAGCAATGTATTTCTCATCGTCCGACCCAGCTTGCCTGTGGCCCGACGCAATGCATGCTTGCCGTAACGTAGGGCATCTTTTGTTAGCTGCATCGAATCCTGAGGGCTGGTAGTTACTGCTTTGAAGTACCATTTATAGCCTTTGGCAAAGTTACTTGCGTCCAGCTCCCGCAAGGCATGGTCTTTTAGCGTGATGAAATGATTTTCAATAATGTCTGGAAGTCTGGTGATTAGGCTTTCGACATGCTCTGCTTTCTGCTCAAGCGACAGGCGCTCCAGGTCAAGAAAAGATGGCTTAGCGAGCTCTAAATCTATAATTTGCTTCTTAATGTTTTGCCAATAGTGGCTGACAACAGACTCACAGCCACTAAGACCGGTAAACTTTTGCAAGATGATCGAGAACGCGTATTGTTCACATGCATGGTTATTGGTTTCGGGATAGAACTGATCTGTCAGTGCAAATACATCAGGAAGAAGCCTTTTGTGAGACCGATGCAATGCGATGACCCCTGCATTCCAGGACGCGTCAGTATCGTTGACCTTGATGCTGGTTTGGTTGGCTAATTGGAAATCCTTGGTTGTTATTAACTGGAAAAAGGCTTTGCAAGGGTCGCCCGGCATCGCTTCCAGCCGCGAAAACTCATATTCTCTTACATGCATAAACGACGAATCTTCATTTATCTTTGAAAAGATTGCCTCGGGGGATTGAGTGAAGAATGTATCGGAATCCAAATAAAGTATATTTGAGTCAGCGTAAGTGTTGAAGGTTTCTTCAATTAAGGCTATTTTCACTCTATGCAGAAAGTCGATTTCCCCTCTCATTGCCTTAATCTTAGCCTGGCTGAGCTGATGGCAAGCAATGTTTAAGCCTCGAAACCAGCTTTTGAAATAATCGGGGCTGTCCGTGAATAAAACATATCGATATTCCTTGTGCTTGTCGCCCAAATGGGCTATTGATGAGAGAATAGTTAGAATAAGTCTTCTGTATTCCCGTTCGCCTCCGTAAGAAAGGGTTGTTATCACCTTCTTGGCGGGTTCCATGTGACGCGTAATAGTGAGTGGTCGGAACAGGTAGAAAATGAACGGGGGTCGGGCGCCCGCTCCTGATTCAGCCCCGTTCTAGGGGCGTCATCGGTTGTATGGGTATCGAACCGTTCTTGTCGGAATCGGGGTGCGCTGAAGCTCTAGAGGTAGATCCGGCGAGTAAACGCTGGGGTGGTGGTGCTTGAAGGAAGTGGCTCGTATGTTAGTCAGGAAATCCGTTCGGCTGCCGTTGTGGGCTCGGGCACCAGCTCGAAGCAGCTCGGTCCCTTCGCGATGGGTGGAAACACCTGTGGGTCTGGTCGTCTGAGTGCCAGCAGGCGGCGTTGCTCCAGCCCGAGCCCAGTTTCCGGCCCTTGGAGCCCGAAGCGGATCGTGCCAACCGAACCTCTCCCCGGTTACCCCTGAATCGGCCTAGATCCCAGTGATAGCAGTCGATCTAGGCGATTGCACGGGCCTTGAGAAAGCCCAGAACAGTCCTCCCCTGGTTTCACGGGCAGGCCTCCCTGTTGCCGCCGTCATCGAGGGACTGGCTGCCTGCTGACCACCAGGTGTCGTTCCTGCTGGACCTTGTGGCTGAGCTGGATCTCACGATTGTGATCCCTGCTCGGGGCAAGGGCACAACTCGGCCGCGTCTGGTACGACTCGCGGCCTCGGGGGGTTGATTCCTAAGCTTTTTCCGAGACGTGAGCTTTTCTTCCCCATGTTCGACGCCTTCACCAAGGTCGTTGCGCAGGCTGATGCCCGCGGCGAATTCATCAATGCCGGTCAGATCGACGCCCTCGCGGCGATGGTTGCTGACAGCAACAAGCGCATGGATTCCGTGAACCGCATCACCTCCAACGCTTCCAAGATCGTTACCAACGCAGCTCGCGAACTGTTCGAGCAGCAGCCGGCTCTGATCGCCCCCGGCGGTAACGCCTACACCCATCGCCGCATGGCTGCCTGCCTGCGCGACATGGAGATCATCCTCCGCTACGTGACCTACGCCGTGTTCACCGGCGATGCCTCCGTTCTGGAAGATCGTTGCCTCAACGGCCTCCGCGAAACCTATCTGGCCCTCGGTGTGCCCGGTGCTTCCGTGGCTGAAGGTGTGCGCAAGATGAAGGATGCAGCCATCTCCATCGCCAACGATCGCAACGGCATCACCCCCGGCGACTGCTCCGCTCTGATGAGCGAAATCGGCACTTACTTCGACCGCGCCGCCGCCGCTGTCGGCTGATCCGTTGAGTCCGGCCCGGAGACTGAGGCAGGTGCTCCAGGGCCCTGGCTGCCGTCTGATGCCCTGCTGCTTCGACGCACTCTCAGCGCGGCTGGTGGAGCAGGCCGGCTTTCCGCTCACCTTCATGAGCGGTTTCTCAGTGGCAGCCGCCCGAGCCGCGCTGCCCGATACCGGTCTGCTCTCGCTGAGCGACATGGTTGATCAGGGTCGTCACATCTGCGAAGCCGTGACAATTCCGGTGATCGCCGACGGCGACACCGGCCATGGCAATCCAGCCAATGTGCGCCGCACCGTTGAGCAGTTTGCGCGGGCCGGTTTTGCCGGGATCATGCTGGAAGACCAGCTTGCTCCCAAGCGCTGCGGCCATACCGGCGTCCGTGAGGTGGTGAGCCGGGAGGAAGCCCTGCGCCGAATCCGTGTGGCGGTGGATGCCCGTGCCGCAGGGGTGGATCTGGTGATCGTGGCCCGCACCGACGCCCGTTCCGCCCTTGCCGCCACCCTCGGTGAGCAGGGTGCTCTGGAGGAAGCCCTGTGGCGACTGAACGCGTTTGCCGATCTCGGAGCTGAGGTGCTGTTCCTTGAAGCGCCTCGTAGCGAAGCCGAGCTGGAGCGCTTCAGCTCCGACGTAGCCGGCTGGCGGATGGTGAACATGTTGGAAGGTGGCATCACCCCCCTGCTTCCCCCGAAGCGACTGGAAGCGATGGGCTTCCGCATCGCCGCCTATCCGCTCACCCTTCTCTCCAGCGCGGCAGCGGCCATGCAGA
>JAYKGZ010000109.1:0-8714 GCA_035284925.1 Cyanobacteriota bacterium
GGGGCACATCCATGGCCCGCAGCGCCCGGATCAGGCCGAGCTCCCCGACAACGGCCGGATCGAACAACCGGTAGCCGCCGGCGGATCGGGCAACCGTGCCGATCAGGCCTTCATCGCAGTAGAAGCGCACCGTTTTCACCGGCAACCCCGTGGCCTGAGCCACCTGGCCGATCCGAAGAGCCGGAGCGTCCAACCGACCACCCCCAGATTCAGGAACCAAGCCGATCCTAGAAACACGAGCCTCTGCGGAACCCTGAAGCCCGCAACCCTCCAGCATGTTTGCTCGACTAGAGACTTGAGCTACGGTGCACAGGCTGTTGTCTTCTGTTCATTCATGCCGAGGGGCACTGCGCCGAACGGGCGTTCAAGGTGGCTTTCTGGGCGGCTTTCCGCTGGAGCCAGCCCCCTGCTGCTGGGCGCCATGGGCTCGGCATGCCTTCCCCTGCTGGCAAGCGTCGCCGAGGCCAGCACCCAGGGAGTGCCTGTGATGTATGCCACTAGGGCGGAGGCGGAGGCGGCAGCGAAGAAACACTTCAACTGCACGGGCGCCCATCCCATGGGCCAGCACTGGATGCCCTGCACTCAGCATGGCCAGACCAGCGGCTCGGCCCACAACTCCCACTGAGGCCCCTCCATGAGCAGCTGCGCCGAACCTCCCAGGCTGGTGGCCTGGGGGATTGCCCCCCTGGGAATCATTTCGATCGGCATCGTGCCGATGGGTGTGGTGAGCATCGGTGTGGTGCCGATGGGCGTGCTCAGCTTCGGGGTGGTGGGCATGGGCGTGGTGAACGCCTGTGTGGTGGGGATGGGGGTGGTGGTGGCCGGCTTCCATGCCATGGGGATCTGGTCGTTCAGCCCACAACAAGGCCATCAGGTGCATGGCGGCATCACCCCGCGGCAGCAGCTGATGGCCTATCCGAGCAAGCGGATCGCGCTTGAACAAGCCCGTGAGCTGGGCTGTGAGGGCGTTCACGCCATGGGCGACCTCTGGATGCCGTGCTCGGCCCATCCAACGCAGCAGCTCATCCACCGCCCCTGATTCATCAAGCCGACGCCCAGCGTCGGCCGGCTCCAGACGCTCAGAACTGGAAGCTGGTCTTCACCAGCACTCCGAGCTGGTTGAAGCTCAGGCCCGCCGGTGTGTCCTGGCCCAGCGGCCTCACCAGATAGAAGAGCGCCGGGGTGATGCTGATGCCGTCGCTGATCTGGAACTTGTACCACCACTCCCACATCCAGTTGCTGTCGTTGGCGGGGATGTTGCCGCTCTGGGCGGTCACCATCGGAGCCTGACCGAAGCCCATTCCCGCGGCGTTGCCAGTGGCGAAGGCATCCAGCCATTGCAGCCCCACGCTCCACGACTGGGAGAGGGTGGGAGTACCAGCCGGCTGGGGCTGGCTGTAGCTGGTGCTGTTGAGGCCCCAGCCGGCGCTGATCGAGGGAATCCAGCCCGCCCTGGCCGGCTGCCAGTAGGCGCTGAGAGCGAAGGCCTGGGTGAGGTTCGGTCCGGTGTTGGTGTTCAGCGCGTTCATCAGGGCGTTGGTTCCGTAGGTGGCCGCGCCGTTCTGAACGGCCGAGTAGAGGAAGGCGGCACCCCACTGCTCCTGCTGATAGCCGAGCTGGAGGGTGGCGCTGGAAGCGGAGGCCTCCGTGCCGATTCCGCCCGCAGTGGCGGCGGAATTGGCGGCGTTGGCCGCCACATAGCTGGCGCTCACGCTCCAGCCTTTGGTTTTCCACCAGAGCCCGGCGCCGGCGCCCAGGTTCTTGTTGTAGGCCAGGGGCGCGCCATTGAGCGTCAGCGCATCGAGCACCGTGGAATCGGGGTACACGCTGGGCCAGAGGGCGAGCATGTCGTCCTGCCCCACCCGGCCTCCCACCGTGACCGTGAACTCGCCAAGGGGCAACTGGTAGTAGAGCCGGTCGATGCCCACGATGTCCGAGCCGTCCTCCTGCTGGAAGGCCACCTCCAGCTGGGAGAGGGAGCTGGGCCCGCCGCCACCGAAGCTGTTGGCAATCACATCGAAATTGCCGCCCCGCAGGGTGGTGCGCAGCAGATCCCTGCCGTTGAAGCTGGTGTCGAAGTTGAGCTGCAGGTCGTAGTTGAACGTGGTGGCTCCGAAGACGGCCTGGGCCTGATCCACCAGAGCGCTGGCCGTGCCGCTGAAGGCGCTGCCGCCGATCACGAACGTGGCGGAACCACTGAGCTTGGTGGTGGCGGAGAACTGCTGGGCCTCCTGGGTTCCGATCCGCTTTGAGAGGCCATCGCTGCGGCCTCGGAGGCTGGCCAGCTCGTTCTCGAATTCCTTGAGCAGGCGGCGCAGCTCATCGGTGGTTTCGCTGACCCGATCCAGGCAGGCATTGAGCAGGGCGGCGGCTTCAAAGCGGCTGATCTCCCTGTTTCCACCGAAGCTGCCCTGGGGATAGCCGGCCACGCAGCCGTAGCGCTCCACCAGGCTGCTCAGCGCCTGATAGGCCCAGTCGGTGGGCTTCACGTCAGAGAACTGGGTGATGGTCGTCACCTGTTCCATCGCACCCACCGACAGGGGCTGAAACAGGCCCATCAGGGCCAGCAGCGCAGCGAGCCTGGCTCGTTGTGTCAGCACGATGTCAACGGCGATCGCCGTAAGTGTGCCAGATGAGAACGGGAATCGTTCTCTCGGGTAGTCCGGTTCCTGGGGCGGGTGGCTGAGGCGCTATCCGGTCTGGCCCATGGCTGCTGCGCCGCCGCCGGATCGTGGATCCCAGCAGCGCCATCAACAGCTGGCATGAGCGTCTGCCGCCGGGCCCGGCGGCAGATCGCCTTCCATTTGATCCATGGCAACCGTGACGCTTACCAGCAAAGGCCAGCTGACCATTCCGCAATGGCCGTTTGGTGCTGGTGCCATCCAGGTACGAGCCGGAGGAGCTGTTCCGGGTCAGCCCCAAGCTGCATCAGGTGATGCTCACCGACGACATCGACCGGGCCATCGCCAGCGGCGTCGCGCCGAGCAATCCATCGAGGCGCTCCACCTCAGGGGTGCTCAGCCCATTGAAGAAATCAATCCAGACCGAGGAGTCAACAACGATCACAGCTGCTGCTCAGCCTCCTCGGCCTCTTCATCCAGGCGCTGGGCCAGCAGATCCCCGTGCGCAGTGCCAACTCCACGGCTTCCCGCTTGCTGCGGGGTGTGGGCTGTCAGTTCCCGAAGGCCTGGCGCAGAGAAGCCCCGTTGCGGCGCATCACCGTCAGATAGGTGGCCGGATCACCGGAGGCCTGCTCGCTCGCCGTTTCCAGCGGATCAAACGCAACGACCCTCACCCCCAGATCGCTGGCCAGGGCATTGAAGGAGCGGTTGCCCTCCTGGGGTTCGCTCAGCAGAGCCTTGAGCTGAGTGCGCTTCACCTGGGCAGCCACCCGTTGCAGATCAGCAGGGGAGGGATTGCGTTCCGGCACATCCACCACGTAATCGGCCTTGAGGCTGTAACGCTGGGCGAAGTAAGGGGCGAAATCGTGGAAAGCCACGAAGGTTTTGCCCCGGTAGGGCTTGAGTTGGCGGGCAATCTCGCTGTTGAGCTGTTTCAGCTGGGTGGTGTAAGCGGCCGCATTGCGCCGGTATCCCTCCGCGCAGCTGGGATCGGCCTTCACCAGACCGTCGCGAATGGTCTCCACCTGCTGCACGGCCCGCAGCGGATCGAGCCAGATGTGGGGGTTCACCTCGCCGTGATCATGGCCATGCGCCGGGCCGTCGTGATGGTGCTCCGTGTCCAGCGTGGCGACGCCGCGGCTGGAATCAATCACCCTGAGCTCGGGATTGCCTGCGGAGATCACGAGCCTGTCGAGGAAGCTCTCCAGCCCAAGGCCGTTCTTCACCAGCACCCGGGCCTGGCGCAGGGCCGCCAGATCCCGAGGCTGGGCCTGGAAATCGTGGGGGCCGATGTTGGCTGGAACCAGTGTGGTGACCCTGGCGCAGTCACCAGCCACCGCTCTGGTGAACAGGGTGATTGGCAGCACGGTGGTGACCACCTTTAATCGTCCGGCGCCGCTGTCTTCAGCACCGGGTGGGGAGGAGGCGCGGCAGCCCGCTACAGCCAGCACAAGCGTCGCCAGCCCAGCAGCCAGGCCCGACGAGACTCTGCCGGGGCTCAACCGGCCTGCCCTGCTCCCCCGATCCATTCCGATCAGACCTGACTGAGAACCATTATCATCTCGGTCGGCTCGTTGCCGGCGCGGCCCCGCGCTGCGACCTCTCGCTGCGTGGCTCAGACTCTGATGCCGATGACAGCCTCCCTGCTCCCCCGACTGGCCACGGCCTGGGCCCTGTTTCAGGGGCTGCTGATCGAGGCCCTTCCGTTTCTGCTGATCGGCGTTCTGATCGCCTCGCTGGCCCGCTGGCTGAGTCCGTCAGGAGGCTGGATGCGACGGCTGCCTGCTCACCCGTTGATCGGTCCGCTCTCCGGCGCTGCCATGGGTTTCGCCCTGCCGGCCTGTGAATGCGGCAATGTGCCGGTGGCCCGGAGCCTGCTGGTGGGTGGTGCTCCTGTGGGAACGGCCCTGGGCTTTCTGTTCGCAGCCCCGGTGCTCAATCCGATCGTGCTGGCCAGCACCTGGGCCGCCTTTCCAGACCAGCCCTGGCTGCTGCTGGCCCGGCCCCTGGGCGCAGTGCTGCTGGCCCTGGCCCTGGCGCTGCTGCTGCAACGGCTTCCGGAGGCCGATCTGCTCCAGGGCGACCTGCTCGAGGAGCGCCGCCTTGCTCAACCCCTCACCAGCCTCAGCCTGCTGGAGCGCCGCAGCGGCGTGATCGGGTCTTCGCTCCGCTCCGGGGGCCCGGCGCCCTTGCCCAGGCGCCCAGCCTGGAATGAGCTGCTGCGCCACGGCAGCCGTGAATTTCTCAACCTTTCGCTGCTACTGGTGGCAGGTTCCGCCATCGCCGCCCTCGTGCAGACCCTTCTGCCCCGGGAGTGGCTGCTCGAGCTCGGTGGTGCACCCACCCTCTCGATCCTGGCCCTGATGCTCCTGGCCCTGGTGGTGTCGGTGTGCTCCAGCGTGGATGCCTTCCTGGCCCTGGGTTTCGCTGCCCATGTCACGCCTGGGGCCGTGCTGGCGTTCCTGCTGCTGGGCCCGGTGATCGATCTGAAACTGGTGGGCCTGCTGGGGTTGCTGTTCAAACCCCGCGGCCTGCTGCTCACCAGCGCCGGTGCCGCCCTGGTGGTGTTGCTGATCGGCCAGTGGGTGAACCTGTGGCGCCTCTGATCCGGGCCTCGGCACTTGCCCTCTGGGCTGTGGTGCTGCTGCGCAGCAGCGTCGACGGTCGGCTGGATCTGCTGCTGCGGGCGAGTTTTCACCCGCTGGTGCTGATCGCCGGCCTGGTGCTCCTGGGCCTCGCCCTCCTGCAGGGGGTGCTCGGCTGGAGACACCGGGAGCTCGGCGATCGAGCCGGCCAGCGCCGCGACCGCCGCACCGCCTGGATCACCGCTGGTCTGGCTGTCCTGCTGCTGGCGCTGCCGCCGGTGCCCTCCTTTGCCGATCTGGCTCAGCAGCGTCCTGGCGACGACAGCACAACCGACGCGCTGAGCTTCACCCTGCCGCCCTCCCAGCGCAGCCTCACGGACTGGGTGCGCTTGCTGCGCAGCCAGCCCGATCCCGCCCTGTTCAACGGGGATCCGGTGCGGATCAGTGGGTTCGTGCTGCCGGTGCCGGGTGAGGCGCCCCGGCTCGCCCGACTCCTGGTGCGGTGTTGCCTGGCGGATGCCACCCCGGTAGGACTGCCGGTGCGCTGGCCCGCCTCCGCTCCGCCACCCCGGGCCGATCAGTGGTTGGCGATCGAAGGCCAGATGGCCATGGAAGGCCAGGAACTGGTGGTGGTGCCCCGCCAGATCCGCGTGATCCCGCGGCCGGCCCGGCCGCTTGAGCCGTGAGGCGTTCCCTGGTGCTCGCCCTGGGGCTGCCGGCCCTGCTGGCCGTGGTTCAACAGCAATGGCTGCTCCGCCAGCCTCCCCGCCTGCTCGCCCTTCGCCAGGCGCCGGCCAGCTCTGGACCTGCGGCCCTGCAGGCCCGCTTCAGCCGGCCGATGGTTGGCACCAGCCTCCAGCACGCCAGTGCCATGCAGCCACCCCTGCTCCATCGCTGGCTGGGCCGTGGCAGTCAGCTCCTGCTCACGCTCGGCGAGCATGAGCGGATCACGGCCCCCCTGCAACTGACGATCGCTGGCCGGGATTTTCGGGAACTGCCCCTGCTCCCGAGTCGTTGGCGCTGGGATCCGCGGCCCCGGGTGGTGGCGGTGGTGCGGGTTCCTGGGGGTGAGCAGCTGCAGCTGCGGGATCACGATGGCCGCTGGCAGCCGATCAGTCCGGTCTGGCCGGCCATCCCTGTGATGCTCCCCCTGGGGGATGGCTCCGGCGTGGTGGCGGCCAACCGGATGTCAGATGGTCGTCTGCGGCTGTGGCGGATCCCGATCCGGCAGGTCAACCTGAAGCAACTCACCGCACCGGGCCATGGCCTGGGCAGCCGGCCGGTTGCCGGTTCGCTTCAAGCGCTGCGGCCTGAGGCGGTGATCTTCGCCCACTTCAGCAGCAACCGCCACGGTGATCTGGTGATGCAGAGCGGAGGGCTGGATCCAGGCAGCAGCGAAACCCGGCTTCTGCCCACCGGCGGTGGAAGCCAACTCCTCCCCTGGCGGGCCAGTGGACCTCTGCGGCTGGTGCCCGAGGGCGGTGCCGTGCTGGTGCCCGACACCGATGGCCTCACCCTTCAGGCCCTGCCACCGCGGCCACCCCGACGTGAGATCCTCCCCGGCAGCCGGGATCTCAGCAGCTTCTGTCCGCAGGCGGGCCGTGCCCTACTGGTGCGCCACTGGCCCGATTTCCGCCGCTCTCTGGAGCTCGTGGAGCCGGGGCAGTCTCCCCGTCAGCTCTGGGTCGGCACGGAGGCGGTCCTCTCCACCGCCTGCAGCCGCGGCGGTCAGCGGGTGTGGGTGCTGCTGCTGGATGGCATCCGCCAGCCGCAACTCAGCGTGCTGGTGCTCGACAACCTGGGACGCCAACTGGCACGCCGGGTGCTCAAGGGTTGGGAGGCCGAGCCCGGCACCGGCCTTCACTGGGATCCCAGCACCGGACAGCTGCTGGCCGTGTTGCGACCGGCTGTCGATCGGAATCAGCGCAGGCAGCCGGCCCGGGCGGTGCTGATCGACAGCCGCGGACTGGGGCTGCGGGTGCTCCAACCGGAGGTGCGTCAGGCTGACTGGCTGCCTGCGGGCTAGAACAACCACGGCAACAACGGCAATGGTGGATTCCAGGCTCACGGCCCGACAGGACCATCTGCTTACGGCCCTGCGCGAGGCCGATTCCGAGCTCTCCGGCCAGGATCTCCATGCCCGTCTGCGGCACAGCGAGCGGCCGATGGGGCTGGCCACGGTGTACCGCCATCTGCGTCAGCTGCAGCAGCGGGGACTGGTGCGCTGCCGCCATCTGCCCAGTGGCGAGGCTCTCTTCGCTCCCACCGAGCGGGATGATCACCACCTCACCTGCGTCGACTGCGGCACCACCAGGCTGTTGGCCCACTGTCCCGTCCATGCCGTGGAGCTCACAGACCAGGACACCGGTGGATTCCAGGCCCTGTTCCACACCCTGGAATTCTTCGGACTGTGCCCGGACTGCCAGCGCCGGCAGGGGCGCGCCTAACGTTTGGGAATGCTTCTCACCCCATCAGCTGAGATGGATCCAGCTCCCTCCGCTCTGCCGGTGACGATCCTCACCGGATTTCTGGGTGCCGGCAAAACCACGCTTCTCAACCACATCCTCAGCAACCAGCAGGGGGTGAAGACCGCCGTGCTGGTGAACGAGTTCGGCGAGATCGGCATCGACAACGATCTGGTGGTCGCCACCGGTGACGAGATGGTGGAGCTGAGCAACGGCTGCATCTGTTGCTCGATCAATGGCGAACTGCTGGATGCGGTGTATCGGATTCTGGATCGCCCCGAACCGGTCGACTACCTGGTGGTGGAGACGACCGGCCTGGCAGACCCGCTGCCGGTGGCGATGACCTTTCTCGGCAGTGATCTGCGGGATGCCACCCGGCTGGATTCGATCATCACCCTGGTGGATGCGGAGAACTTCGGCCCTGAGATCCTCTTGGGGGAGGTGGCGCGGTCGCAGGTTGTGTACAGCGACATGATCCTGCTCAACAAGTGTGATCTGGTGGATCAGGCCCGCCTGGATTCGGTGGAGCAGGAGTTGCGCGCCATCAAGAACGACGCCCGCATCCTGCGTTCCGTGAAAGGGGCGGTGCCCCTGCCCCTGCTGCTGAGCGTGGGGCTGTTCGAGAGCGATCGGGTGGTGGCCCAGCAGGACCACAGCGACTGCGATCACGACCATGGCCACTGCGAACACGAGCATCACGACCACGACCACGACCATCACGACCACGCCCATCACGATCACGACCACCCGGCGATCGAGGGCTTCACATCCCTGTCGTTCCAGGCTGAGGGACCCTTCGCCCTGCGCAAATTCCAGAACTTCCTCGACAACCAGCTTCCGGCGGAGGTGTTCCGCGCCAAAGGAATCCTCTGGTTCAACGAAAGTGAGCGCCGCCATGTGTTCCACCTGGCGGGCAAGCGCTTCTCGATCGATGATTCCGACTGGCCCGGCGAGCGCAAGAACCAGATCGTGCTGATCGGCAAAGGCCTCGATCACGCCACCCTCAAACGCCAGCTCCAGGCCTGCGTGGCCAAGGATGCCGG
>JAYKGZ010000110.1:0-47547 GCA_035284925.1 Cyanobacteriota bacterium
CGGCGGGGCCGCCCTTGCGGTAGCCGAGTTCGACGCGGTAGTCGCGATCGGAGAGGGGAACGGGGAGGTACCACTCGGTGGCATGGGCGTCGACGACCACCTCCTGAAGGGTGTGGGGGTGGGCGGAGCCGGAGCTGAGGCCGGTGACGTCGGCGACGCGGAGGCAGAGGCGATCGGCGCCGTCGGCGAGGGCGTCCTGGCGATCGGTGTCGGAGATGTCCCAGAAGACGTAGGCCCACTGGGGATCGCGGGGGAGGAAGACGACGCGGGTCTCGGCGGCGGGCCGGGGGGCGGGGGCCATCTCGGCCTCGATCGCCTCCAGGCTCAGGCCGGTTTCCACCTGGCGGGTGCTGATCTCCTCAACCAGCTCCTCCTTGGACTTACGGCTGTAGAGGCTGACCCCCAGGTCGCTGGCGATCTGACGCAGCTGACGCAACGTCATCATGGCCAATGAGGTGAGGGAGTTCTGGCTCACAGCTTCCGGTTTCGTTCGGGATCAGTCTGCTGGACCCATTGGCTGCGTGGGTCGTCCGGCTGGCTCTTGTCAGCAAGCAAGAACGCCCCCGCCGACGGATCGGCAGGGGCGAATGGGTCTTTTGGGCAGATCTGCCGCCCTCAGCGACCGATGCTGCGGTAAGGGACCTTGGAGAGGTAGTCGCCACCGAGATTGCTGCCTGCTGCACCGGAGGTGCGCATCGCCGGCAGGGTGCGCACCCAGGGCAGGTAGTCCTCGGGGAAGCCGCCGCGGCGCTTGATGGCGCGCTCGGGGAAGGCCTTGGCGGTGCCGGTGTACACGATCTGGGGGAAGCCCAGGATGCCCCGGTAGTAGGCGTCGTAGCGGGGGGAGGTGATGTTGAAGGGGGTCTCACCCACATCACGGGAGCCCACCACCCGGTTGCGGTGGTAGGGAACGGTGTCGTAGCCGAAGCTCTCGAGGTACTCCTGGCTGTCGAGGATGGCGTCGACCGCCCCCTTGATGCCCTTGGTCATGATCACGGCCGACCAGGCGATCTCCTCGGACTTGCCGTGGGTGGGACGGCCCAGCAGCTTCTCCACCAGGTGGCGGGCCACCTTGTAGTTGCTGTTGAGGTTGTAGAAGCTGCGGGTGAAGGTGTCCGACAGGCAGAGCGAGCGGATGAAATCGCGCACGGTGATCTGGCCGTCGCGCAGCTGGGATTCCAGGGTGCGGTCGCGGTCGACCTTGAAGGCGTGGAAGAAGATCTGGCGGTAGGCCGCTTCGATCACGAAATTCTGGTCTTCGCGATCCATGGCCTTGTCCATGGACACGGCCTTGGGATCCTCATCCGAGCCCACCCGCAGCGGGACGACCCGCGAGTTCTGGGTGGTGGGCGCGTACTTCAGGAGAGGCAGGGCCACGCGAGTTCGGCATCCGTCGTGGGGGATCGTAGAAGTGCGGCCCCGGCTGGGTTCCGCTGGCTGGGGCAGGACTCACAGTCCGTAACGTTCCCTACCAGCCGAGGGGCGAGAGGGTGGCGGCGCTGACCGGGGCGGCCGCAGCTGCGCCGCCGGCCGGCCCGCTGGCGTGGATCCGGGTCTCCACGCAGAACGAGGCGGTGTTGCTCAGTCCCTGCACGGTGCTGATGCGCAGCCGCACATCGGGCCCGGCGAAGCTGAAGCGCTCCAGGCTGTCCATCGTCTCGTAGCTGGTGGTGAGCAGCAGGCCGTCGCGCTCATCCATGGCGAAGTGGCCGGCCACCGGCGCGGTTTCGGCGTAGCCGCGGTCGCGCAGCAGCAGCCCGGCGCGGCCACGCTCGTCGGTGGGGATCAGGCCGAACACGCTCTCCCCCTCGTGGGCCTCGCCGGCTTTGTCCCAGGCCATCGAGCCGCTCCAGGTGACCCGGCAGCCGCCCACCAGCCCTGCCGGATCCTGCTGGTGCAGCTGGGCGATGGCGATCAGGCGGGCATCGCCGGCCTCCAGTTCCACCACCTCGATGAAGGAGCCGCCGGCCTCGGCGCGGCGGTGCAGCAGGTGGTGACTGCTGCGCTGGGAGCGCCAGCGGCCGCAGCTGAGCCGGAAGAAACTGAGCGCGTCGGCGATCGGGAGGCTCACGGGCGGGGGCTGGCTGGGGCGATGATCGCAAGCCGGCGGGCCCGGCGGGGCAGGTGGTGCTGAGCCCCTAGGGCCGCAGGCGCGCATCGGCCTGGCCCACGGCCCAGGCGCACAGGTCGGCCAGCTCCAGGGCCAGCGGCGCGCAGCCCCGGCTCGCGGCCACCCCCTCCAGCTGGGCTGCCGTATGGCCCAGCTGGGTGGTGAAAGCCTGCTGAAAGTCTGGATCGCCGGCAAGGCTGGGCTGCTGACTCACCCAGTCGGCAATGGCGTCGATGCTCGGCAGCGGACCGCCGCACTGGCCGGCGATCGCCTGCAGGGTGCGCAGCCCATGGGCCAGCAGTCGCAGGTGGTGGCGTTCCAGGGCCGGCAGGAGGGTGCTCTCCAGCTCGGTGAGCTCGGCCGGGGTGAGCGGACCGGATGGCTGCACCGGATCAGCGGGGCGAAAGGCGGAAGCCACAGGAGTGCCCTTCCTGCAGGCGCCAGTGCACCCGCTCCACCTGGCAGTCGGGGAAGGTCTGGCGCAACAGCTGCAATTCCTGGTCGCAGACGCAGGGGAACTGCTCGGCGATCCGCATCACGGAGCAGTGGAATTCACGCACCACCCAGCCCTCGCCATCGGCGCAGCACTCGGCCACATAGCCCTCGCGGCGCCGCAGCTCCACCAGCCGTTCCAGGCGCTGTTGCAGCGAGCCGCTGCCCAGCTGAAGGCGGTAGCTCACCGCCTTGTCGCGCGCCTGCTGCTCCAGCAGCGACTGCACGGTGCCGGCCGGCAGGCTGCCCGCCATCGACTGCAGCAGGGCGAGGGCGAAGTCTTCGCTGCCGTCCGGAAACTGGGCCTGCCCCCTGGCGGTGAGCTGCCAGCGGTTGCTGGGGCGACCGGGGCCATCCCCGCCGCTGCTCGCCTCCACCAGGCCCGCTTCTTCCAGACCGCGCAGGTGACGCCGCATGGCCTGCACCGACAGCTGCAGCTGGCCAGCCAGATCGGTGGCGGTGGCCTGGCCGGAGCGCAGCAGCAGGGTGAGCACCGCTTCCCGGGTGGAGGGGCTGGTGGCGCTGGAGGAAGTGGTGGTCATGGCCGGCACCGGGCTCCCACACGATGCCATGCGTGCCCGGGGATTGGGGGAGGGGCAGCCCTGCCGCCGGTACCGGACGGCACAATGGCGCAGACCCAACCCCCGGACGCTTGCCCTACGCTGGGCCAAAACGAAACAACACTGTTTCGTAAACATGGCCTTCCCGGCCGTGGCCCGTGCACACGCTTCTCAGTCCCGGCCTGAGCTCCGTGTTCCCCTGGTTCCTGTCTCGGCAGATCCGGCGTCCAGCCCCCATCTCCGCCTCCACGCCATGTCCGACACCCCTGCCGCCCCCAGCGCCGACAGCCTCGAGGTGATCCGCAAGTTCGCCGAGACCTACGCCCAGCGCACCGGCACCTATTTCTGCAGCGACTCCGGCGTGACCGCCGTGGTGCTGGAGGGCCTGGCCCGCCACAAGGACGAACTCGGTGGCGCCCTCTGCCCCTGCCGGCACTACGAGGACAAGGAGGCCGAAGTGGCCCAGGCCTTCTGGAATTGCCCCTGTGTGCCGATGCGGGAACGCAAGGAATGCCACTGCATGCTCTTCCTCACGGAGGACAATCCCTTCCGGGGAGAGAGACAGACCATCTCCATGGAGGAGATCCAGGCGGCAACGACTGGTCAGTGATGCCACGCACCCCATCCACCCGACCATGACAAGCACAGCCACCGTTGGGGAACTGGTCGCCCAGCCGTATCGCTACGGCTTCGTGACCGAGATCGAAACCGAAAAGATCGCCAAGGGCCTCAGCGAGGATGTGGTGCGGCTGATCTCAGCCAAGAAGAACGAGCCTGAATTCCTGCTCAACTTCCGGCTTCGGGCTTACCGCCAATGGTTGAAGATGTCGGCGCCCGATTGGGCGGCACTCAGTTATCCTCCCATAGACTATCAAAATATTATTTATTTCGCTGCTCCCAAGCAGCAACAGAAGCGGAGCAGCCTGGATGAAGTGGATCCGAAGTTGTTGGAGACTTTTGACAAGCTCGGTATTCCCCTAAGTGAGCAGAAGCGACTGTCGAATGTGGCGGTGGATGCGGTGTTTGACAGCGTTTCGATTGCCACCACCTTCAAGGAGAAGCTTGCCGAGCACGGTGTGATTTTCTGTTCCATCAGTGAGGCCGTGCGCGAGCACCCTGAGCTGATTCAGCGCTATCTGGGCACGGTTGTTCCTGCTGCCGACAACTACTTTGCGGCGCTGAATTCTGCTGTTTTTAGTGACGGTTCTTTCGTGTTCGTTCCTAAGGGGGTTGAATGCCCCATGGAACTCTCCACCTATTTCCGGATCAATTCCGGCGACACCGGCCAGTTCGAGCGAACCCTTCTGGTGGCCGAAGAGGGGGCGTCGGTGAGCTATCTGGAGGGCTGCACCGCTCCAATGTTCGACACCAACCAGCTGCATGCCGCTGTGGTGGAGCTCGTGGCCCTTGATGATGCCTCAATCAAATATTCGACTGTTCAGAACTGGTATGCCGGTGATGAGAACGGCAAGGGTGGTATCTACAATTTCGTCACCAAGCGCGGCCAGTGCCGTGGTGACCGGAGCAAGATCAGCTGGACCCAGGTGGAAACAGGTTCCGCGATCACCTGGAAATACCCGGGTTGTGTGCTGTTAGGGGCTGATTCCGTTGGCGAATTCTATTCCGTGGCTCTCACCAACAACCGCCAGCAGGCTGACACCGGTACCAAAATGTTGCATGTGGGGCCCCGCAGCCGCTCCACGATCGTGAGCAAAGGAATCAGTGCCGGCCACTCCTCGAACAGTTATCGGGGGCTGGTGCAGATCGGGCCGAAGGCGGTGGGAGCCAAGAACTACAGCCAGTGCGATTCGATGCTGATCGGCGACCAGGCAGCCGCCAACACCTACCCCTATATCCGCAGCCAGCAGCCGGATGCTGCCGTGGAACACGAGGCCAGCACCTGCCGGATTTCAGAAGATCAGCTCTTCTACCTCCAGAGCCGTGGTGTGAGCTTTGAAGAAGCTGTTTCGATGCTGGTGAGCGGCTTCTGCCGCGACGTGTTCAATCAGCTCCCAATGGAATTCGCCGCCGAAGCTGACAAGCTTCTGGCTCTCAAGCTCGAGGGTTCGGTGGGCTGAATGCACCGCTGCTCTGATCAGCTGCCCCGCCCATTGATCCCGTACGCCCGTTTTCTCGCCTGAGCTCCTTTGCTGTGATCATTCCCGACGCCCCAGTTCTGCTTGAGATCCGCGACCTCCAGGCCAGCGTGGGTGATCAACCCATCCTCAAAGGTGTGAATCTCAGCATCAGAGCTGGAGAGATCCATGCGCTGATGGGCCGCAACGGCAGCGGCAAGAGCACCCTCAGCAAGGTTCTGGCTGGGCATCCGGCCTACACGGTGACCGGGGGTTCGGTGATCTTCCGCGGCGAAGACCTACTCGAGCTGGCGCCTGAAATCCGGGCTCGCAGCGGTATGTTTCTCGGTTTTCAATACCCGGTTGAAATTCCCGGTGTGAGCAACCTGGAATTTTTGCGGGTGGCCACCAATGCCCGTCGCCAGCATCGTGGTGAGGAGGAACTCGATACCTTCGCGTTTGAGGATCTGGTAAGGGAGAGGCTGGCCGTGGTGCAGATGGACCCTGCCTTCCTGGACCGTTCGGTGAACGAGGGCTTCAGCGGTGGCGAGAAGAAACGCAATGAAATCCTGCAGATGGCGCTGCTTGAGCCCGCGGTGGCGATCCTCGATGAAACCGACTCCGGTCTCGATATTGACGCCCTGCGGATCGTTGCCGGAGGCGTGAGCCAGCTGGCCGGTGCCGAGACCGCCACCCTCCTGATCACCCACTACCAGCGACTGCTTGATCTGATCACGCCTGATTACGTGCATGTGATGGCGGCAGGGCGGATTCTCCGGAGCGGCGGAAAGGAGCTGGCCCTTGAACTTGAGCGCAGCGGCTACGAATGGGTGGATGCCGAGCTGGCCGCTCTGGAGTCTGCCCAGACCCCGGTGGAGGTGGGTTGATGCCGGTCGCATCGGCAGCCGTTTCAGCCCCGTGCGAAGCCGCCGCCTGGTTGGCGGAGCTTGCCGGCGCTCCGCTTCCCGGGCCGCGGCAGGAGAACTGGCGCTTCACCGATCTCACCTCTCTGACGCGGATCAAGCCCTGTCTGGCTGATTCCGGGTTCGACCCCGCCGGCCCCTCACTTCCCGCTGGCATCGAGCGTCTGCAACCCGAGGCCGCAGAAGCGCTGCTCACTTCCGTGCTGGAGGCCAGCGGCAGCAGCCAGCACTGGCCCGTGCAACTCAACCGCGCCGCCGTGGCGCGCCGTGCCGGAGGCTTGCTGGCCCTGCACGTGCGCGGCAGCGTGGCAGAGCCCCTGCTGCACAACCTCCGGCCGGTGGCGGATGGCCTCGCGGCCCATCAGCTGGTGTTGCTGCTCGACCCCGGCGCCAGCCTCGAGCTGGTGGAACTCGTTGATGCTGCTTCCGTGGGCGGCGATCCGGCGGCGATGACAGCGGCCGCGCTCAGTGCGCTCACGGTGGTGCAACTGGGGGAGGGCGCCCGGCTGCGGGCCGGAATGGTCGCCCTGGGTCGTTCCGGCCTCTCCCTGCTCTCGCACTGGATCGCCGTTCAAGATCCCGGCAGTCATCTATCGCTGACCACGGCACTCGGTGGCTGGGACCTGGCGCGGTTCGAACCGCGGATCGTTCAGACGGCCGGGGCTGCCGACACCCAGTTGCGCACGCTGCAGGCCTGCAGCGGCGAGCAGATCATCGACACCCACAGCTACGTGCGCTTCGACGGCCCGGAGGGCCGCCTCGATCAGTTGCACAAGGCGATGGCGGATGGGCGGGCCCGCAGCGTTTTCAATGGAGCCGTACAAGTACCGCGGCCGGCCCAGAGAACACGGGCCGCCCAGCTCAGCCGCAACCTGCTGCTCTCTGCCCGGGCCCGGATCGACACCAAGCCGGAACTGGAGATCGTGGCGGATGATGTCACCTGCACCCATGGCGCCACCGTCAGCCGGTTGCGGGACGAGGAGCTGTTCTACCTCCAGAGCCGTGGGATCGCCGGCGATCAGGCCACAGCCCTGCTCAAGCGTGCCTTCTGCGAGGACGTGCTTCGCGATCTTCCCGCCGAGGCAGCAGGCTTGAACCCACTGGCCCTTCTGCTTGATCCGGTCTGACCCCATGACCACCCTCCCCGCCATCGACTCCGCCGTTGTGACGGCCGCGGCGGACGCTCCCGAGAACCTGGCGGTTCTTACCCGTCCTGATTTCCCGCTGCTGGGCCAGACGGCCTGCCTGGGCCAGCCCCTGATCTACCTCGATCATGCCGCCACCAGCCAGAAGCCACGCCAGGTGTTAGCTGCCCTCCAGCAGTACTACGGGCACGACAACGCCAATGTTCATCGCGGTGCTCACCAGCTCAGTGCCCGCGCCACGGAGGCTTTTGAGGGAGCGCGTGATAAGGCCGCGGCCTTCGTCGGTGCGACGAATGCCCGGGAGATCGTGTTCACCCGCAATGCCAGCGAAGCGATCAACCTCGTGGCCCGCACCTGGGGCGAGGCGAATCTGCGGGAGGGTGATGAGGTGCTGCTCAGCCTGATGGAGCACCACAGCAATCTGGTGCCCTGGCAGCTGCTGGCTGCCCGCACCGGTTGCGTGCTCCGTTATGCGGGGCTCACACCAAGCGGTGAGCTGGATCTGGCGGATCTGCAGGGCAAGCTCAACGAGCGCACGCGGCTGGTGAGCCTGGTGCAGGTGAGCAACACCCTCGGCTGCCTCAATCCGATCGAACAGGTGGTGGGCCCGGCCCATGCCGCCGGAGCTCTGGTGCTGGTGGATGCCTGCCAGAGCCTGGCCCACATGAGTGTGGACGTGAAACAGCTGGGCTGTGACTTTCTGGTGGCCAGCTCCCACAAGCTCTGCGGTCCTACCGGGATGGGATTTCTATGGGGAAGGGAGGCCCTCCTGGATGCCATGCCACCGTTCCTCGGTGGTGGCGAGATGATCCAGGACGTGTATCTCGACAACAGCAGCTGGGCTGATCTGCCCCATAAGTTCGAGGCCGGCACTCCGGCCATCGGCGAGGCGATCGGGATGGGTGCTGCTCTCGACTACCTCGAAGGCATCGGCCGCGATCGCATCCACGCCTGGGAGCAGCAGCTCACCCGACGCTTGTTCCACCGGCTTCAGGCTCTGGAAGGGGTGCACATCCTTGGCCCGACCCCCGATCAGCAACCCGATCGGGGAGCTCTGGCGGCTTTTCACGTGGATGGGCTGCATGCCAACGACCTTGCGGCCCTGCTCGACTCTGCCGGGATCTGCATCCGCAGCGGCCATCACTGCACCCAGCCGTTGCATCGTCATTACGGCCTGGGTGGTACAGCACGGGCCAGCGTCAGCTTCACCACCACTCCGGAGGAGATTGATCGGTTCGCCGAAGAGCTGGAGAGTGCGATGCAGTTCCTGCGGGAGCACAGCTGACCTGGAGCGCCCTCAGGTGAGTTCGTCCTCCACTTCCGCTTTGATCACGCAGTCGCTCGTGGGGTAGCTCACACAGAGCAGGGCATAGCCCTGAGCCATCTGATCATCGTCGAGGAACGACTGGTCGGATTGGTCAACGGAGCCTTGAAGCAATTTGCCTGCGCAGGTGCTGCAGGCCCCCGCACGGCAGGAATAGGGAAGGTCGATGCCCTGCTCTTCTGCCGCATCGAGGATGTAGGTTTCGTCCGAGCAGGTGAAGGAGGAGCCCCCTTCAATCTGAATGGTGTAAGTAGCCATCGAAACTCAAAGTGAGGGGTTGCTGAGAACCCTTTCAACAGCAACTGTGATCGCGACGTTCAGTCGCGGGATGTTCTCAGGGCTACAGATCTCAGAAGGTTGTGAGTTCAACACAACCGCTGAGCCGGCCCCCGGTTTCACGGCCCACCAGCCTCGGGGCTCCCCCGCCAGTTGATCGATTCGGTATTCATCCGGTGACAGAGGGCTCCCGCATCGTGAGCTTTCGTGGATCATGGCGCCACATTTTGAAACCAACGCGCTTTAACGCATGGGTCTCTCCTTCTCCAGGCTCGCTGAGTTGTCCCTCCGCCAGTTGCGTGATCTGGCCCGCGGGCTTGGCATTTCGAGAGATGACTCCACCGAGAAGGAGCGCATTATTGAGGACATCCGGCGGGCGGCCCCCCAGCTGACTGAGCAGCTGACAGAGCCCGGCGCTTCGGATCTCCCCGTGGCCGTTGCACCCCTAGCGAGTGCCGCTTCACCCACCACCTTCGTGGTGTTCCTCCCCAGAGATCCGCAATGGGCCTATGCCTTCTGGGAAATCAGCGAGACGGATCGCAACCGTGCCGCTGAGGCCGGTGCCCGCGAGCTCTGTCTCAGGGTGGAGGATGTTACCGGCCTGCCTCTGGGTGCCGCCCATGCGCACACCCGCCAGGAGCTGGTGATCGACGCCAGCGGCCGCGAGTGGTTCCTGCCGATTCCGCTGGCTGGTCGGGATTACAGAGTGGAGCTCGGTTACCGCCTGGCCGGCGGTGGTTGGCTGCCCCTGGCGGTATCAGCCGTCGCCAAGGTCCCTGCTGAGGGCCCGTCCGACTACGTGGCTGATCAGTTCGTGCCCTTCTCGCTCGAAGGTCCGGGCCTGCCGGCCCCGGTTCCCACGGTCGGCGGAGGTGTCGAGCACGAGCGTTTCTATCGCCGCGCCATCGAGATGGATCCGATCCGCCGCCGGGTCGGTTCCGAGCTTCTGCACGAAGCCGGGGCCGGGGCCGAATCCGAGGGTGCCTTCAGTGACTCCGGTGTTGGACTCTGGGCCAGCGGACGGAGTGAGTCCGGCAGCGGCCTGCAGAAACCCCGCTCCTTCTGGCTGGTGGCGGATGCCGAGCTGATCGTGTACGGAGCCACCGAACCCGACGCCAGTCTGTTCATCGGCAACGAGCGGGTGGCTCTTGATCAGGACGGCTGCTTCCGGGTTCATGTTCCCTTCCGCGACGGCCAGCAGCTCTATCCCATCCGTGCTGTGGCAGCCGATGGAGAACAGGAACGCTCGATCAGCCTGGAGTTCAGCCGTGAGACCCCCAGCGCCCATGTGAACACCCGCGAAGAAGCGACGCTCACCTGGTTCTGATCTCTCGAACCTGGCCTGTGTGGCCATTGCCACAGACCAGACTGTCTTTCCAGGGTTAGGGAGGGAATCTTCTGATTCCCTTACCCTTCTCATGGTCAGTTGCTGTTACTGCAATCGAAACGATCGGATGATGATCCTGCGCTGCTTGGGCCCAGGGCCATTTTTTCTGGAGAAGGTGCTCTTTCCTTTTGATGCCTTTGGATTCGACGCCCCGGAGCAGGCAGACGTGCAGCTCTGGAGCTCGGAAACCTCCCTGGAGGAAACCCTGGAGGCGGTTCAGCTTCAGATTCTTCCAACCATCAGCCGCGCCGGCGTAGATCCAGGGTGAGTGGAAATTCGTCCGAGGCCGGCTCATCCGGCAGCTTGATCAATCCAGGGGTGTGCCCCTGCTCCTGGAAGCGGGCGCGGCGCCGGGCCTCGGCTTCGTAGGAATTCACCGGAACGGTGTCGTAATGGCGCCCTCCCGGGTGCCCGACATGGTGCACGCAGCCACCCAGCGATCGACCGGACCAGCTGTCCACCACATCGAACACCAGCGGAGCCTGAACCGGGATGGTGGGATGCAGCCCCGATGCCAGCTTCCAGGCCTTGAAGCGCACCCCGGCCACCGCCTCGCCCTGCACGCCGGTGGGCGCCAGCGGTACCCGTCGCCCATTGCAGCTGAGTCGATGGCGCCGGGGATTCCAGCCCTGAACCTTCACCTGCAACCGATCCAGGGAGCTGTCCACGTAGCGCACCGTGCTGCCGGCTGAATCCTCCTCGCCCATCACATGCCAGGGCTCCAGGGCCTGACGCAGTTCAAGGCCGATGCCGCCCCGCTCCACCCTTCCGATCAGCGGAAACCTGAATTCGCGCTGGGCTTCAAACCAGAGGGGATCAAATCGATAGCCGGCGTGCTCCAGATCGGCGAGAACTTGCTGAAAGTCCTCCCACAGGAAGTGGGGCAGCATGAAGCGATCATGAAGTGAGGTGCCCCAGCGAGCCAGCAGCCCCTCCTGGGGATGCCGCCAGAACCAGGCCAGCAGCCCTCGCAACAGCAGCTGCTGCGCCAGCGACATCCGTGCATCCGGCGGCATCTCGAACGATCGGAATTCCACCAGCCCCAGCCGTCCGGTGGGACTGTCGGGCGAATAGAGCTTGTCGATGCAGATCTCTGCTCGGTGGGTGTTTCCGCTCACATCCACCAGCAGGTTTCGGAACAGTCGATCCACCAGCCATGGCAGGGGAGCTGGCCCTTCACCGGGCGCCGGCACCTGGGCGAGCGCGATTTCCAGTTCATAGAGCCCGTCATGGCGGGCTTCGTCCACCCGCGGCGCCTGGCTGGTGGGACCGATGAACAGGCCGGCGAACAGATAGGAGAGGGCGGGGTGACGCTGCCAGTAGAGAACCAGCGACTTCAGCAGATCGGGACGCCGCAGGAAGGGGCTGTCGGCGGGCGTCGCGCCACCCATCACCACGTGATTCCCGCCACCGGTGCCGAGATGGCGCCCATCCACCATGAATTTTTCGGTGCCGAGCCTGGTGAGCCGTGCTTCCTCATAGAGCCGTGTGGTGATCGCCACCGCCTCCCGCCAGCTGGCGGCGGGGTGGATGTTCACCTCGATCACACCGGGATCAGGCGTGACCCGGATCACGTTCAGGCGTGGATCCGGCGGCGGTGGATAACCCTCTACATGCACCGGCAGGACCAGTTCGGCTGCGGTTGCCTCCACGGCCGCCACCAGCTCGAGGTAGTCCTCGAGGCGTTCGGTTGGGGGCAGAAACACACAGACACGTCCGTCGCGGGGCTCCACGGCCAGAGCCGTGCGCACGTGGTTGGTGGGCGACCCCTGCTCCTCCGGCGGGAACGTCTGGGCGAGCTGATCAGGGTGAGGGAGTTCGCCGCTGATCGAGCCGGGATCGGCCGCCACCACAAAGGGGTAGTCGGTGGGTGGCAGCCAGGGCAGTGAGGCCAGGGGGAGGCGAAGCCCAAGGGGGCTGTCGCCTGGGATCAGAAACAGATTGCCGCGTCTGAGCGGCCACCGTTCGGATATCCAGCGCCCCTGCCCGGCCGCCGCGCTCCAGCGCTGGAGCGGCAACACGAAGCCGGTGGGCTGGCCGAGGCCCCGGGCGAAGACCCTGGCCATACGAGCCCGCTGTTCGGGATCATCGATCCGGCTTTCGCTGGGATCGACGTTCACCGGCAGGCCGGCTTCCTGCAGGATCCAATGGGCGGGGTCTTCATAGGCTGGCAGCATCCCTTCGGTTCCCACTCCCAGCCGCGCCGCGATGCCGCAGATGAGCCGGCTGGCTGAGTCGCCATCGGGGGGTGCCGTTCCCGTCTCCGGCGCGATCAGGTCGGGATTGCGCCAGATCGGCTGGCCGTCCCTGCGCCAGTACAGCGAAAAGGTCCAACGGGGAAGGCTTTCCCCCGGATACCACTTGCCCTGGCCGTCATGCAGAAAACCACCGGGAGCAAAGGCCTCCCGCAGCCGTCGGATCAGGCTGTCCGCCAGTGGCCGTTTGGCCGGGCCCATGGCGGCGGTGGTCCACTCCGGGCTCTGGTAATCGTCGATCGACACGAAGGTGGGCTCGCCACCCATGGTCAGACGGACGTCCTGGGAGAGGAGGTCGTCGTCGATCCGGTCGCCCAGATCCAGCAGGGCTTCCCAGGCGTCGTCGCAGAAGGGTGCCGTTACCCGGGGGCGTTCCGCTACCCGGGTAACGGTCATCTCAAACCGGAAATCCACCTCCGCAGGCTCAACGATGCCGCTCACCGGGGCTGCGCTGCGGTAATGGGGGGTGCCGCAGAGCGGGATGTGGCCCTCGCCTGCCAGCAGGCCGGACGTGGGGTCGAGTCCGATCCAGCCGGCGCCGGGCAGGTACACCTCACACCAGGCATGCAGGTCGGTGAAGTCCTGGTCGCTGCCGGTGGGACCATCCAGCGCCTTGAGATCGGGCTTGAGCTGAATCAGATATCCCGACACGAACCGGCTGGCGAAGCCAAGCCGACGCAGGATCTGGACCAACAGCCAGCCAGTGTCACGGCAGGAGCCCGAGCCCCGTTCCAGGGTTTCCTCTGGCGTCTGAACGCCCGGCTCCATTCGAACCACATAGCGGATGGTCTGCTGCAGCTGCTGATTCAGTTCCACGAGCAGCTCCACCGTTCGGCATGGTGAGCTGTGCGCCGCGCCGGGGGCGGAGCCTGTGATGGCGGCGACGAACTGCTCGAGCAGAGGGCCGGCCGGCTCAGGTTTGAGAAAGGCCTCCAGGTCGCTGGTGAGTTGCGGTGAGTAGGCGAACGGCCAGAATTCAGCGGCGGGCTCAACGAAGAAATCAAACGGATTCAGCACCGTCTGCTCGGTGATGAGATCCACTTCGAGCCTGAATTCACGGCTGGGTTCAGGAAACACCAGGCGGGCCTGCCAGTTGCCGTAGGGATCCTGTTGCCAGTTGATGAAATGTTCGGCGGGCGTGACCCTCAGCGCATAGGAGATCAGCTTGGTTTTGGTGTGGGGAGCGGGCCGCAGACGAATGGTCTGGGGCCCGAGCCGCACCGGCCGGTCGTAGCGGTACTCCGTGAGGTGATGGATGGCTGCCTGGATGGACACTGGGCCGGCAACTGATCAGGGCTGCTGGAGGGGAAGCGGGGTGGGGCCTTCGGAGCACAGTCCCGTGCGCAGGGAGCAGCGACCGGCGCCCTGTTGGTGGAGGGGGTCGAACTCACGGCTCAGCAGATCGACCATCAGATGATCAGGGCTGACGCCTTGCGACTGGGCAGCGTCCTCAAGCGAGCGGAGCAGGTGGCTGGGGAGCTTCAGCGTGATGGAGGTCGTGATGGAGGCGTTGCTATCCATGGTGTTCAACCAACCCAGACGGGAAAAGTTAGGTCAGAAGATCCGCATGCAGAATGTTCATCACATTGTTGACGTCTTCGGTTAAAGCTTCGTCAAGCTCCAGCACGACGGCCAGGTTGGTAAGGATATTGCGCTCATCCTCCACCAGGGGCCCATCCGAGCGCATGATTTCAACCGCCATGGCATAGGCGGTGTGACGTTGACTGGGGCTCAGAACCTCAGCCGCTTCCACCATCAGATGCTGAGCTCCTTTGAGTCGCAGGGAGCCCAGGATCTCGTCGAGCAGATTGGCCATCTGCTCGTTGGTGTAATCGCTGAACGGCTTGCGGTAATCCAGGGTGTGCCGTAAGGCACGGGATCCGGCCATGCTCAGGGTGCCATCCCAGGAAACAGCAGAAACGGCAATGGCCGCAAAAGCTGTGGCGGTGTCCATGTTCAGGGGCGTCGCTGCATTCACTGCAGCAAGCCGGCTGATCCCTAAGTTGTAACCACCGTCACAAAGTCTGGCTTCGTCATGACACGTAACCCACGGATGCCTGGGATCAGCGGCGCGTCAGGGATAGGCGTTGGGCACGAAAAACTGTTCGTTCAGGGGCGGGCGGTGATAGTTGCCCATGCTTTTGCGGGGAGGTAGTTCGAAGGCTTCAGGGGTCATGTCTTCATAGGGAACCTTGCTGAGCAGGTGCCGGATGCAGTTCAAGCGGGCCCGTCGTTTGTCATCGGCCTCAACGGTGAACCAGGGTGCTTCTGGGATGTTGGTGTGGGCAAACATTTCATCCTTGGCCATGGAGAACTCCACCCAGCGATCCCTGGATTCCAGGTCCATCGGGCTGAGTTTCCAGCGGCGGGCTGGATCCTGCAGCCTGGATTGAAAACGGGCCTCCTGCTCGTCGTCACTCACCGAGAACCAGTATTTCACCAGCCTGATGCCGCTGCGCACCAACATCCGTTCGAATTCAGGGCAGGAGAACATGAACTCCTGAGCCTGTTCCGGGGAGCAGAATCCCATCACCTTCTCAACGCCGGCTCGGTTGTACCAGCTGCGGTCGAACAGAACGATTTCACCGGCTGATGGGAAGTGCTCCACATAACGCTGGAAATACCACTGGCTTTTCTGCTGATCCGAGGGTGTGCCGAGGGCCACCACCTTGCAGCCCCGGGGATTCAGCGGTTCGGTGATGCGCTTGATGGTCCCGCCCTTGCCGGCGGCGTCCCTGCCTTCAAACAGGATGATCATGCGGTAGCCCACATGCTTGATCCAGTACTGCATCTTCACCAGCTCCACCTGCAGCCTGGTCAGCTCTTTCTCATAGAGCTTCCGGTCGAGTTTGGGTTGCCGGCCCTCGCTGTGCTGGCTGAAGTCGTCCAGGATCGCTGCAGGGCGGTAGCGATCCTCGCTATGCAGGCCCGTTCCGGTACCAACGGCATCCACCTGGCTGCCGTTGGCACCGGCGGCTTGTGCGCCTTTGCGGAGCTTGAGCTTCTTGTGCTTTTTCATCGGCTTTCCATCAACAGGGTGGAGCGGGGACTTCGCCATGGGACTGGTCGTCTCGGCTGCGAGCGGGGATCGTGAACGTCTTTCTGGGTTAGGGGCAGAACCGGGGCGCGGCTGCAGCAGAAAGCACTGGAGTCGCAGATGGTCGTGATTCGTTACAAGTTTCCAGTCGCTGGCACCGGCTTCTTGCCGGTGCAAGTCACGGAATGTCAGGGCAGGGCAGGCAGGGCAGGCAGGGGTGGGAGCTGGGGAGGCTTCCCTGGTGCCGGGTTGGCGAGTCGCGAAGCCGGAGCTGGAAACATCTGTGAAAGCTGCGACAGACGCTGATCGACAGGCTCCGGCCCCAGACTCCAGAGACTCTCCAGATAGAAAAATGCCACTCCAAGTCCAGCATCACGGGTGCTGGCAACCTTCTGCTGCAACAAAGACAGAGGCGTCGGTCGATTGCGCTGACCGCTCATGATGGCGATGGCTGTGGGAATGCTTTGTCGCGCCTCCTGCACTTCAGCTCGAACGAGATGGGGGGTGAAGCTGGCGATGTCCGAGCGGTAGATCTGCACCACCAGCTCATCGGCGATGCCCTTGCGAACCCACGTGAGCCAATCCTGGAGCTGCAGCTTGTAGGCGAAGTCGTAGTAATTGGGCGAGATGGAAATCAGTGCTCCTGGCCGTCTGGCTCTGACAGCCTTGCTGAGCCGCTCTAAAAAGGCTGTGATCTTGTCGGCTCGCCACTTCACCCAGGCTCCATCCCCCGGATCGGCCGGGGGGGACTTCCCAGTCTCTTTGCGGAACAGCGCCACGGTGAAAGGGTCGTAGCCGAATTCTCGCGGCAGGGTCATGTGGTCATCGAACTGGATCCCATCCGCCCCGTAGGTGCCGACAACCTCCAGCACCAGATCGGTGATCAGCTGCTGCACCTCCGGCCGGAAGGGATTGAGCCAAACCACTTCTCCAGCAGCACTGATCGAGGTCAGGCTGCCGTCCTGTCTGTGGGTGAGCCAGGTGCGATATTTCCGGGCCAGTTCCGAATCGGGAGGCGCCATGAAACCGAACTCAAACCAGGGGATCACCAGCAGCCCCTGTCGACGTCCTTCTTCCATCAGCTCTCCGAAACTGTCTTGTCCCTGCAGTCCAAGGAAGCTGAAGTCCTGAATCTGACGATCTCTCACCACCGTGCTCGGGTAGTAGGCGATGCCGCCGTTCCACACCACTGGGTAGATGGTGTTGAAGTTCAGGCGGGCCAGCTGGACCATGGTCTGGCGCATGCGCTCTCGATCGCGTAACACCGGCATGTCATTGGCCGTCAGCCAGACCCCCCTCAGTTCCACCTGGGACTGGATCACCGGCTGCTCCGCTGGAGGGGGTGGCTGGACCTGGGCCACTGCGGAGCTCATTCCGCTGATCAGGACCATCCCGCAGACGATCAGAAGATGGGGCCTCAGAGAGCGGTTCCGTAAACCCATGCCATTCATCTGCGCAGCGGGAAGGTCAATCAGGAAAGGTGAGGGCCAGATGGTCGACGGCAGCCCGTCCGCTGAGCCCTCGCTGTGCGTTGGTGCTGTGCGTTGGTGCTGTTGTGAGCAGGACCATCGTGACAATCTGGGTGTCTGGCGCGGAGCGGTTGGTAGCCACTCTTGATCCCTGACAGGTCAACTCTGTATCTGGTGGTGCTCGGTGGCCGTGCCCCTGGCTGCCACATCGAGCTGCACGATGTGCGCTTTGTCGCTGGCAGCAGCATCGACGCGACCCTGCCAGAGTTGCGGCGGCAGTGGTTCGGGCGGCGTGAGGGGTTGCACCTGGACGCCTTCATGGCGGTGCGGGCGATCGATGGCTGGGCGGTGAGCCTGGGGAGCGAACCCGCCGCGCCCAGGCCCGAGCGCCTGTGGTTCGTGAACCTGGGTGCCTACCGCCCCGACTGCCTGGCCGAGCTGCACCACTTCGGCCTGGTGGTGGCCCGCAGCCCCCAGGCGGCCAAGGCGGCGGCGAAGCGCCAGTGGCTGCGCGGCGCCCTGCAGCAGCACAAGGATGATCTGGTGGGCGTTGACGACTGCCTGGCCCTTGAGCAGCTGGAGCTGCTTGGTGGCGAGCGCTGGCAGGTGCAGCTGGAGCCCCACCCGGAGGGCCTGAGCCAGAGCCAGGTGCCGGATTGGTTTGGCTATCGGCTGATCTGAGGGCGCAGGCGGCGCGCGGGCTTGTTGGGGCGTGGCCTGGGGCCGCGGCAACCTCCTGATCTCTGCGCGGAATGGTCGGAATCCGGACCAGGCAGTCCGCACCAGACCTGGAGGCGGCAGAGCCCACCGATGATCAGCCCAGCACTTCGGCGGCCCATTCCATGAACATCGACGGCAAGCCCTGGCGCACGATCTGGCTCGAGCAGGGCGACAGTCCCGGCCATCACGCCGTCGGCGTGATTGATCAGACGCTGCTGCCCCACCAGTTCACCACGCGCACCCTGGGCAGCTGCGCTGAGGCGGCTGATGCGATCCGCACGATGGTGGTGCGGGGGGCGCCTCTGATCGGCGTGACGGGCGCCTACGGGCTGATGCTGGCCCTGCAGGCGGACCCTGGCGACGCCTCTCTGGCGGCAGCCTTTGAGCAACTCAATGCCACCCGGCCCACGGCGATCAATCTGCGCTGGGCCCTGGAGCGGGTGCGCGCTGTGGTGGCCCCTCTGCCGCCAGAACAGCGGGCGGAAGCGGCCAGGCTGGAAGCGGCGGCGATCGCCGATGAAGACGTCGCCATGGGCGAGGCGATCGGTGATCACGGACTGCAGGTGTTTCGGCGGCTGGCCGCAGCGCGGCCGGGCCAGCCCTTCAACGTGCTCACCCACTGCAATGCCGGTTGGCTGGCCACGGTGGACTGGGGCACGGCCCTGGCACCGATTTACAAGGCTCACCGGTCTGGGCTCAACATCCATGTGTGGGTCGATGAGACCCGCCCCCGCAACCAGGGCGCCAGCCTCACGGCCTGGGAGCTGGGCCGAGAGGGGGTGCCCCATACGGTGATCGTCGACAACGCCGGCGGTCATCTGATGCAGCACGGCCAGGTGGACGCGGTGATCGTGGGTACCGACCGCACAACCCGCCGCGGCGATGTGTGCAACAAGATCGGCACTTACCTCAAGGCCCTGGCCGCCCACGACAACGGGGTGCCCTTCTATGTGGCCCTGCCGGCTTCCACAATCGATTGGTCGATCGCCGATGGCGTGGCCGAGATCCCGATCGAGGCCCGCAGCGCCGAGGAGGTGACCGCCATCCAGGGGTGGGTGCAGGCCGATGGTCAGCGCGCCACGGTGCAGCTCACACCCGATGGCAGCCCGGGCTTCAACCCGGCTTTCGATGTCACCCCGGCCCGGTTGGTGAGCGCCCTGATCACCGACCGGGGTGTGTGCGAGGCAAGCGAGGCGGGACTCAGGGGGCTTTATCGCGACGCGGCAGGCTGATCGGATCTGAAGAAGAAGGGGGGTGAGGCAAACCGCCCTGGCCAGGGCTCTTTACATGGCGTTACAGTGTGCTTAACACTTTGAAACGGCCATGCCTGAAACCACTCCCCGCTTCGGATTCGTCGCCTTTGCCGAAACCTGGAACGGCCGCCTGGCCATGCTCGGCTTTGTGATCGGCCTGGCCACCGAGCTGCTCACCGGTCAGGGCATCCTCTCCCAGATCGGCCTGGGCTGAGTTCCGTGCTCTCCGATTCCTCGGCCCTGATCGCTCTGCTCCTCGTTGGCTGCTGGCTTGCAGGCTCTCTCGCCTTCCAGAGCGATACCGCCGACTGAAGCTCCCCGACGCTCCACCCACCCATCACTCCTTCCCCATGACCAACACGCCTGCCGACGACAAGTGGTTTCAGAACCGCGCTGAGGAGCTGATTCACCTGGAGCAGCTCAAGCGTGCTGAACTCTTCAACGGTCGCGCTGCCATGCTCGGCATCGTGATCGGGATCCTCACCGAGGCGATCACCGGTTCCGGCATTGCCCATCAGATCGGTCTCGGTGCTCTCGTTGACGGCTATGCAGCCTGCCGGACCCAGTTCCTTCCTTTCTGCTTCTGACTCGCAGCCTGGCCATGGTTTTCCCCTCTGGCCAGGCTGCCGTGTTCCGTCCGGCGGCAGAGCGCTTCCATACCCGCCTCAGCTGGTTGGACAGCTGGCACACCTTCTCCTTTGCCGGTCATCACGACCCGTCCTGGATGGGGTTTCGATCGCTTCGGGTGATCAATGACGACAGGATTGAGGCCGGGCGCGGCTTCGGCCTCCATCCTCACCGAGAGATGGAAATCATCACGGTGATGGTGGAAGGTCGGATCCGCCACAGCGATTCGATGGGCCACTCCCAGCTGCTGCACGCCGGAGAGGTCCAGCGGATGAGTGCCGGAACCGGTCTGTCCCACAGCGAGATCAACGACGGGTCTGAGCCCTGCCGGCTGTTGCAGATCTGGATCGAGCCCGGCAGCTCCGGTGAGGCTCCGGCCTACGAGCAGAAGCCATTCGCGATCCGTCCTTCCTGGACGCCCCTGATCGCCCCCGACCGCCTTCACGGCGCCATGGCCGTGAACCGGGCCGTGCGGCTCTGGCGGGCCCAGCCGGTCGCTGACCAAACCCTCTCCTGCCTGCTGAGTCCAGGCACCCACGGCTGGATCCAGATGGTGGACGGATTCGGCCAGGCCGATGGCCATGCCCTGGAGCGAGGCGACGGATTCGGCTTTGCAGCCGGCGGTGTGAACCAGTTCACTGCCGGCCCCGGAGGCGCCGATCTGCTGCTGTTCGAACTGGGCTGAACAGGGTTTGCCTGCCGCTGTGGTGCCTCCGCCACTGCTGTTCGGTGGTCTGAAATGTCTCGATCGCCTTGCGCAGCAGATGTAGGCGGGTGGCAACGGTCTTCAGGATCTCCAGGGGAATCAGGTTCATGGCGGGGTCGTCGATCAGGGCCTCGGCCTCCAGCCAGGCCTCCGGCAGCTGCAGCCCCTGGGTCGGAGGTGGGGGAATCGCATTCCAGGAGAGCTGTTGCTCGGCGGTGAGCCGATCAGCCCAGCGTTCGAGTTGGTTTGCCAGCGCCTGCATCAGAGCTTCCTCCCCATCCCTGAGCGGCCCGAGCGCATCGAGGGGCTGATGCAGAGGGCGGCGCTGCAGACGGTCGAGCACGCCCACCAGCCGGGAGCAGCTCTCCTCGATCAACGCCAGCAGCGGCAGCGCGGGGTGGGTGCTGCGGGGGCCTCCCAGTTCGTTGATCAGGGCAGGACGCAGGGCGCGAGCCGCAGTAAGAGTCTTGAGGAGTGGGGCTCTGGAGCGGAGCCCGTCGGTGATCCGCAGCTGGGCGGCCAGCTGGTTCAGCACGTTCGCCCAGCTGCTCCAGCTGTCGCGCAGGCTGGAGGTGGGCCAGAGCAGCCGCAGGCCGGCCAGCGACACCAGAATTCCGAACACGGTCCAGAACAGGCGCAACGGCAGCCAGGACGTGAGCTGGGCGTGATGCACCAGCCAGCCCATCACGATGATCAGCCCGCCCACCTTGTAGCCCACCTGGAGGTTCAGCAGGCCTCCGAGCAGCCGCTGGGCGCCCAGGGCCAGGGCGATCCCCAGAACGGGCCCCAGGTAGCCCAGACCCTTGTAGAACGCCACCAACACAACAGCTCCCAGCAGCGACCCCAGCAGCCGCTGCCGGCCCAGCCCCACCGCCTGGCCATAGCTGCCGCTGCACACCGCCAGCACCGCCAGAGGGGCATAGATCCCATCCGGCAGTCCGGTCACCGTGGTGAAGGCATTGGCCAGGCTGGTGCCCAGGGCCAGCCGCACGTCGGAGCGGCGCAGAAGCACCCGGGCTGGCGGCGCCTTCATGCGGGTTTCTGCCGCATCAGCTGGATCGTGCCCAGGGCGGCCAGCACAGGATGGAGCTCACTGGCGATCGCCAGCAGCGGCAGCGGTCGCTCGGCTGCCCCTGCCGCCTGCAGCCAGAGATCGCTTCCCTTGGCCACCGAAGTGGGCCTGCGTCCCTGGATCAGCTGTTCCAGTTGCTGGAGGCTTGCCCCCAGGGCATCGGCCGCCGCTCCATCCACCAGCAGCCGTTCCCATTGCACCCAGTGATGCACGAGGCTGCGCCACACCAGCACGCGTTGCCGCCAGCGCTGACGCAGCAGTTCCCGACGGTTCGATCCGCCCTGTTCCATCTGCACCCATTGCTCCATCTGCGCCAGGGTGCTGCTCAGGGCGGCCGGCGGCAGGGGCCCGGGCTTGGCGCCAAGGTGCTGGATCCAGTGCTGGTAGGCAGCCACCTGGGTGCCGAGCCGCTGCAACTGGATGGCTTCGGCACGGTCGAGCTCCCGCAGCCGGTTGCGCGGCCAGAACAACAGGCCCACCCCCACAGCGATCCCGCAGCCCACGCTGGTGTCGATCGCTCGGTTGAACACGTAGTTCCAGTTCATCCGTTCATGGGCCGGCAACATCAGGAACATCACGCTCACCAGAGCGGCCGTGCTCAGGCCCGCCTCCCAGCCCAGCGCCCGCAGCACCGGCACCATCAGCAGGATCGACACCATCACACCCATCCAGCCATCCAGCGCGGTGTGCACCAGAAAGGTCACCAACCCACCCACCAACGTGCCGAGAATTCGGGCTCGCGCTGCTTTAACGGTGTTCTCGTCGTTGTCATCGACCACCACCACCACGGCCAGCAGTGGATACCAGGCGAATTCGATCCGGTTGAAGTGAGCGGCCACTGCGGCCGTGAGAAAGCCAGCCATCGCGAGCTTGAGGCTCTTGCGCAGCAGCTCTGGATGCAAGGGCCGGCGGCGTACGACTGAACCTTCTCAACTATGACGTTCGCCGATGGGGCCGACAAGGATGGAAGACGAACCACTGCGGCGCTGTGACTCCCGTTCCCCTGGTGCTCTCCCCCACCCTCAGCCCTGATCTGGAGACCCTGCTGCGGCTGGGGCTGGCGGTGCTGTGCGGGCTGTTGGTGGGGGTGAATCGCGCCCATCACGGCGATAATCCCCGCCCCAGTCGGGTGCGGGTGCATGTGCTGGTGGGGTTGAGCGCCTGCCTGCTGGTGCTGGCCGCCGGCCCCGACCCCCAGGCCCGAAGTCGGGTGATTCAGGGGGTGGCCACCGGTGTGGGCTTCCTCGGGGCCGGAGAGATCCTCGTCCCTTCGCGGCCGAAGCATGGGATGCCGGAGGTGCACGGCCTCACCAGTGCGGCATCGATCTGGTTCACCGCGGCACTGGGCATCACCCTGGCCACCAGCACACCGGTGCTGGCCGGGGTGGCTCTGGTGCTGGCCCTGATCACGCTGTCAGACCGCGGCCTACACGGCAACCACAGCCCAGAACCCGGGATCCAGAACGCAGATCACGGTGGGATCGAGGCCGAAACTCAGAACAGGAAACGGTGACGCTCGCTGCTGCCCTGGCTGGTTTCCTCTCCGTCCACGGCTGGGCTGGGCCATTCCGCCTCCCAGTAGCTGATGCCATCGCGGTAGAAGGGTCGGCCCCCCAGGCGCCGGGTTTCCAGTTTGGTGGTGCCCATCACCGTGATCAGGCCTCCCAGTTCCATGGGTCCCAGGTCGGTCTTGAGGTTCTGGCCAGCTGCGTTCAGGAGCAGGGGCAGTCGCACCAGTTGGTCGGGGCGGGTGAGCTTGCTGAACAGCGCCTTGAGGGCCAGCTGCTGTCGCTCAAGGCGGCCGATGTCTCCCATCTCATCGTGGCGGAAGCGCAGGAAGCCCTCCAGGTCGCGGCCCTTGAGGGTCTGCAGCCCCGGGTGCAGATCGATAAACAACCCCTGACTGTTGTCCACGTAGGACATGCGCTTGGGCACGTTCACCTCGATTCCCCCGAGGGCGTCGGCCATGCGCCGGATGGCGGAGAGGTTCACGATCAGGTGATGGCTGATCGGCCGGCCGAGCTTTCGCGACAGCTCCCGTTTCAGAAGTTCGGTGCCACCAAGGCTGTAGAGAGCATTGATCTTGTGGGGTCCGTAGCCTTCGGCCTCGATGTAGGAATCGCGAGGGATCTGGGTGATGCTGGTGACGCCTCCTTCCACCCGCAACACCGTGATCACATCGGTATTGCCGCCGCCCACATCCGTGCCGAGCAGCAGCACGTCCTGATGGCCGATGCCGGTCCAGGCGGCGAAGGGGTTGTTGAGACGGCTGATCGAGCTCAGCGGGTTGCTGCTGAGAAAGCTGGCCAGGGGCCCGGAGAGCAACAAGCCTCCGCCGAGGCCGACAGCCATGGCGATGATCACCGGGCCACGCTGACGGCGCCTTCTGTTCCGGCTGGCCGCGGAGTGGCTCATTCGCGCCAAGTTATGGCACGAAGGGGATTTTCTAACCCAGTTCGGGGCTGCTGTCGGCCAGTTCCTGGTCTGACACCGGGCCTGAGCTCGGCTCCCTGCCCAGCCCGCCGGCCTGGACGCTCCAGAGGTTGGCGTAGACGCCCCCAAGCGCGATCAGTTCGTGATGACGGCCGCTTTCCACCACTGTTCCCTGCTCCATCACCACGATGCGATCGGCCCGGCGCACCGTGGAGAGTCGATGGGCGATCACCAGGGTGGTGCGCTCGGCGGTGATCACGTCGAGGGAGCGTTGGATCGCGGCTTCCGTTTCGTTGTCCACCGCGGCGGTGGCCTCATCCAGGATCAGCACGGGCGGGTTCTTGAGGATCGCCCTGGCCAGGGCAATCCGCTGACGCTGGCCTCCGGAGAGTCGCTGGCCCCGCTCCCCAACCACGGTTTCCATCCCGTGGGGCAGGGCCTGGATGAAACCGGTGGCCTCGGCCAGCTCAGCGGCCCGCTCAATCGCCGCGGGACTGGCTCCGAACGTGCCGTAGCTGATGTTTTCGGCCACGGTGCCCTGGAACAGGAACACCTCCTGGCTCACCAGTCCGATCGCCCGACGGAGATCCGCCAGCTGCAGCTCGGTGATCGGCTGGTCATCGAGCAGGATCCGGCCCTGCTGCACCTCATAGAGCCGTAGCAGCAGCTTCACCAGGGTGCTCTTGCCCGAGCCCGTGGCGCCGACGATCCCGATCGTGCTACCGGCCGGCACATGCAGGTTGAACTCCCGTAGCAGCGGGGCGCGGCCTGAATAGGCGAAGGTCACGTGCTCGAACCGCAGTTCGCCCCGCACGGCATCATGGGGGAGGGCGCGATGCCCGCTGGGGATGGCGATCGGTGTGGCCAGCAGGTTCAGCACCCGATCGGTGGAGGCCATGGCGCGCTGGTAGTCATCCAGGGTGCGCCCCAGGGTGGTGAGGGGCCAGAGCAGCCGTTGGGTGATGAACACCAGGAAGGCATAGGTTCCGGTGGCGATCGTGCCCCGCCAGGCCTGAAGTCCGCCGATCATCAGGATCGACAGGAAGGCGAACAGGATCGCGAAGCGGATCAGAGGCACAAAGGCAGCGGAGAGCCGGATCGCCGGGCTGTTGCTGGCCCTGTAGGCCTGGCTTAACCGCTCCAGCCTTCCCAGTTCCCAGGCCTCCGCCGTGAAGCTCTTGATCGTGAGCATTCCGCTGAGGTTGTTGCCCAGCTGGGTGGCCAGATCTCCGGCCCTCTCGCGCACCTCCGCATAGCGGGGGGCCAGCCGCTTCTGAAAGCGCAGCGATCCCCAGAGGATCACCGGGATCGGGAGGAACGACACCCCGGCCACCGTGGGCGAGAGGTAGGTCATCGCGCCGCCCACGGCCAGCACGGTGGTGATCAGCTGCAGGAGCTCGTTGGCGCCGTGATCGAGGAAGCGCTCTAGCTGGTTGATGTCATCGTTGAGCACCGCGATCAGCCGGCCGCTGCTGCCAGCCTCGAAAAAGGCCATCTCCAGCCTCTGCAGGTGGCTGTAGGCCTCGAGTCGTAGCTCGTGCTGAACGGTCTGGGCCAGGCCCCGCCACAGCAGGGCGTAGAGGTATTCGAACAGAGACTCGGCGCTCCAGATCACGAAGGAGATCGCCGCCAGCAGGGTGAGCTGACCTGGCACGGAACGCACCCCGAGGGCAGTGAGCCAGGCGGTGTCCTGTTGCACCACCACATCCACAGCCAGGCCGATCAGCACCGGGGGAGCCAGGTCGAGCAGTTTGTTCAGCACCGAACAGATCGATGCCAGAACCACGGTTCGCCGGTGAGGCCGGAGAGTGAAGAGCAGCTGACGCAAGGTATTGCGGCTGCTCTTCACCGCTGGCAGAGCCCGGCTGGCCGGGGGGGTCGCGCCGGGGCTGTTCAGATCACCAACGGTTGCCGCCGCCACCGCCACCGCGGTTGCCGCCGCCGCCGCCGCCGCCGTATCCACCACGGCCACCACCGCCACCGCCACCTTCGCGGGGGGTGGCTTTGTTCACCCGGATCATGCGCCCCATCCATTCGACGTCCTGCAGATCGTCGATGGCTTTCTGTTCGGAGGCGTCGTCTGCGAGTTCAACAAAGGCGAAACCGCGCTTGCGGCCGGTTTCACGATCAAGAGGGAGGGAACACTGGCGAACCTCGCCGTATTGCCCGAAGAGATGCAGCAGGTCATCGCGTTCCGCTTGGAACGAAAGGTTGCCGACGTAGATGGTCATGAATGAAGACTGTTCCTGGAACTGATTCGTCTGTTGCCGTGGTTCCTAGGAAAGCCAGGTGAAGCTGAGCGTGCCGATGGAGCCTCTGCGCTGCGGAGAATCCCTCTCACCCTAGCTGCGAGGGGGCACCGCTCCGGCTGCCTCGGCGGCGGCTGGGCAGGTTTTGATGGAGAAAGGTGAAGACGATCCGAAGGAAATCCGCAGAGAGGCTCCCGATCCCAGAAGCTGGGCCATTGTCAGCGAATCCTGATCTCGGTGCTCACGATGACGGCCCCTGTCCCCTGGTGTCTCGCCTGGCGTGATGACGGTGAGCTCGCCATCCAGGACCGCTTTGACCTGCTCCAGAGCCTGATCTGTACAGAAAACGCCGACGTTCAGGCCTCGTTGGTCGCAGCTGTTGAGCGCCTTTCTGTGACAGAGATCTGCGTGACGGCCCTGGAGGATGTCACCGGTCTGTGTGCGTGATCGCTTACAGCCCGGCCTGCTAGCCGCGGTGCCGGGAAATCTGCAGGGGCTTGTTCATCACACGCAGCTGGCGCAGGCTCTCGAACACATCCTCCGGCATGCCCTTGGGCAGATCCACCGTGCTGTGGGTGTCAAAGATCTGAATCCGGCCGATCGATTTGCCGTTCAGGCCCGACGTGCTGGCGATGGCACCCACGATGTTGCCCGGCTTGATGCGATCACGCCAGCCCACTTCAATCCGGAACCGCTCCATATGGCTCTCGGGATTTCCTGACGCTCGTTCCGGCCGACCGCCCTCGCGACCGCCCTCCCGACCGCCCTCGCGACCGCGACGAACCTCGCGGCCTGGGGTGGCCCGCTGCACCAGCCAGTTTTCATCTCCCTGCAACAGCAGCGATTTGCCGCCGAGGCTGAGTTCGAGGGCGGCCAGTGCCAGGTCTTCGCTGCTGCAGCCCTGTTCCTGGGCCACCCGCTGCAGAATTTCCGCCAGCAGGGCCCGCTCACTGGCCTGATCTGCCGTGGGGGCTTCGCTTCGGTGGCTCAGGAACTGGCTGGTCAGCCGTCCCCGCAGCCGGTCGAGTCGGTTCTGATTGATGGTGGCATTGCTGGGCACCTCCATCGGGTCGATCGGACGGCCCACCGCACGCTCCAGGCCGCTCAGAAAACGGCGCTCCCGGGGCGTGAGGAAGAGGATGGCGTCGCCACTGCGTCCTGCCCGGCCGGTGCGGCCGATCCGGTGCACATAGGCCTCCGCATCGAAGGGTACGTCGTAGTTGATCACCAGGGAGATCCGCTCAACGTCGAGTCCGCGGGCGGCCACGTCCGTGGCCACCAGCACATCCACCTTGCCGCTGCGAAGCCGCTCGATCGTGCGCTCCCGCTGGGCCTGAGGCACGTCTCCATTGAGCACGGCCACGTCGTAGCCATGGGCCTCCAGCGCCTCGGCGACGCTGAGGGTGATCGCCTTGGTGCGCGCGAAGATGATGACGCCTTCACTGCGCTCGGCCTCCAGCACCCTCTCCAGCGCCGCCTGTTTGTGCGGGCCGGCCACAGTGAGGTAGCGCTGGCGGATCCGGCTGGAATCGGCCGGCTTCTGGCGGATCGTGACCTCAGCCGGATCGTTGAGGTAGTTCTGACTGATCCGCCGGATCTCAGGGGGCAGGGTGGCGGAGAACAGAACAACCTGCCGTTGTTCGGGAAGCTGGTTCAGAACCCATTCCACGTCTTCAATGAAGCCCATGCGCAGCATTTCATCGGCCTCATCCAGCACCAGCGTCCGCAGGTTGGAGAGGTCGAGAGTGCCCTGGCGCATGTGATCCATCACCCGGCCCGGGGTGCCCACCACGATCTGCACTCCACGCCGCAGATGATGAATCTGGTCGCGGAAATCGGCTCCGCCGTAGATCGCCAGCACCCTCACCTGGGGGAGGTTGGCCGCGTAGCTGCTGAAGGCATCCGCCACCTGGAGGGCCAGTTCGCGGGTGGGGGCCAGCACCAGCACCTGGGGCTTGCGCAGCTCGATGTCGATCGAGGCCAGCAGGGGCAGCGCGAATGCGGCGGTCTTGCCGGTGCCCGTCTGGGCCTGGCCGAGCAGGTCGCGGCCCAGCAACACTTCCGGAATGGCGGCTTTCTGGATCGGTGAGGGCTCCTCGTAACCGATGGTTTCCAGAGCCGTGAGAATGGCATCTGAGAAACCGAAGCCGGAAAACCCACCTTTCTCCTTGAGGCCTGGCTCCGTCATCAGCTCATGTTTCGTCGGCTCCCCCCCCGTGGAGTCGATCCCGGCCGGGGATTCCGGGTTGATCGCCTCATCCTGGTGGAGATCGTTTGTGAAAATGTCCGTTGGTGTGCTGATGGGCGCGCTGAATTCCACCGAGGAGCTGAAGCTCTCGTGCGTTGCAGTCATGAAGTAAGAGGCTTGGCCTGAGGTGATCCTTCGTCGACAGGCCGGCAGACACCCGTGAATAGCTGCCTTGCCCTTACACAAAAGGTTTGTCCAACGTTAACACTCCACCCCGGGAGCCCGTTCCGCTGCCCTCTGGTAATCGTCGGCGAGCCGCTCGATGTCAGCGTCGTTGAGCAGGTCGCCCCGCTGCACTTCCACGATCACCAGATCGGCCGCCCCGGCCGTGGCTCGGTGCACGGCTCCGCAAGGCACCTCGAAGGTGGTGCCGGGGATGCCGGGCTTCCCGGCTCCGTTGCATTCCAGCCAGCCCTCGCCTGCCACCACCACCCAGTGCTCGCTTCGGTGGTGATGGCGCTGAAGGCTGATGCGCCGCCCGGCCCGGATGCAGAGCCGTTTCACCAGATAGCCCTCACCGGCCCCGAGGCATTCAAACCAGCCCCAGGGCCGCTCCTCCGCGGTGGTGGGTGTCTGCACGGGTGGGTGATTCAGCCGGGGTGAACAGCCACGCCTGATCACGGGCGCGGGTGAGCCCGGTATAAACCAGCCGCGGCTCCCAGTCACGGCCAGGAGGAAGCAGCAGAAGCACCGTGCCGTACTGGCTCCCCTGCGACTTGTGAACGGTGAGGGCCAGGGCCGGTTCCAGCAGCCCCAACCGGGCGGGGTGCAGCAGCAGACCTCCGGCAAACAGCACACGCGGATGCTCGGTTCCGCCCACCAGAACGCCCACATCGCCGTTGGCCAGCCCCTGCTCGGGCAGGTTGCGCCGGTTCAGCACCGGGGTGCCCAGCGGCCAGAAGGCCGGGGCCAGTCCGGCCGCATCGCCCAGCAGCTGGCGGTGGATTCCCTCCACCCCCCAGCGTCCCTGAAGGGTGGGGGTCAGCAGAACGCAGCATTCCAGCTCCGCGAGCAACGGCGCCGCTTCCGCCCGCAGCTCCTCGTTGCTGGAGCCGAGCGGCAGTGCCGACGCCAGGGCCGCAAGTTGCCTCTGGTGGTGACGTAGGGCCTCGATGGCCTGTGCCGGCGCCTGATCGGCTGGGGCCTGGAGCCAGCGCAGATTGTCTGCAGCGGTGAGGGCCTGCAACCGGGGGCGGATCGCCTCCAGGGTGGATGTTCCGCCCCCGCGCAGGCTGGCGGCCACCGCCGCGATCGCCCCGGCATTGCGATAGGTGGAGCCGAGCTCCACAGCGGCCTCCCCCAGGTGGCGGAGGCGTTCGGGTCGCATCAGTTCCAGCAGTACCGGGCCGGGTCCGACCGGCGGGAGCTGGCCAGGGTCTCCCACCAACACGAGCCGGCTGGTGCGTGGCAGGGCCTCCAGCAGGGCTGACATCAGCGCCAGATCCACCATCGACACTTCGTCGATCACCAGCAGATCCAGCCCAAGCGGCTGCTGGGCGTTGCGGCCGAAGCGGTCGCCGCTGCTCTCCAGCAGTCGGTGCAGGGTGGAGCATGGCGCGGCCAGCAGCGCCTCTCCCAGCGCCCCTGGCAGCCGGGCGCTGCCCCGTTCAATCGCTTCCCGGAGGCGGGCCGCGGCCTTGCCGGTGGGTGCCGCCAGCTGAAACCGCAACGAGGGTTCCCGGCGCAGCAGGGCCGCCAGCATCTCCACCACGGTGGTGGTTTTGCCGGTGCCGGGGCCGCCGCTCAACAGCAGGAGTCGGTGGTTGAGCGCGGCCCCTACGGCCTGCTGCTGGGTGGGGTCGAGTCCGGCTTCAAGGGCCTGGCGGCGTGCGGCCTCCAGTTCCAGCGGTGTGGGCGGGTTGCCCAGCGGCTCCCGCGCTCGATCCAGCAGTTCCGCCAGGGTGAGCTCAAGCTGCTGATGCCAGCGCCGCCAGCGCAGCTGATCGCCCACGAGCACCAGCGGAGCCTCCGGCGCTGCTTCCGAGGTCTCGGCCGTCACCATCAGAGGGGAGTGCAGGAGTGCCCGGCGGTAGGCCTCCGGCCAGAGCTCCGGATTCAATCCCTCGGGCATTGCGGCGCTGAAATCCAGTTCGAGCAGGCCGCGCTCCAGGCCTGCCGCCAGGGTGCGGATCAGGTCCTGTACAAGAGGGTCGGGGCCGGAGGCGCCAGCTGGAGCGCAGAGCCTGGGAAGAGCTTCGGCCAGCGCATCCCCGAGCTTGAGGAGGCTCATGGTGTGCCCTCCCGCAGCAGCGCATCCAGGCTGAGCAATCTGGCCAGAGGGGGTTGCTCCACCACCATTCCCGGCACGCCTTCGCCGCCGGCCGCCATGGTCTCCGCTGCGGGGGTGGCCCCGGGTACCCCGCGCAGGAACACATAGGCGTAGCCGCCCAGATGCTCGGCGGGGTTGTAGTGCGGCAGGCGCCAGCGCAGGTAGCGGTGCAGTGCCACGAGATAGAGATGGGCCTGGAGTGGGTAGTGGCTGGCGGCCATTAGCTCCGTCATCGCCGGCTGGCTGTAGTGGGCCGGGCCGCAGGCCCTGGGCGCACCGGATGGCTCCCGTTCCCCGAGCCAGTTGCTCTTCCAGTCGAGCACCCACCAGCGGCTGCCATCCCGGAACACCAGATCGATCGACCCGGTGAGAAACCCCCGGCTGGACACGTCCAGGCTGCGGAGCTGCTCGGCGTAGCCGGCACCGAACCGTCCGCCCGGATGCTTCTCAAAGCAGCGCGCCAGGCCCTGAGCCCGCACCCGCGGGTTCACCCCGGCCGCAGGGCCTGGGCTGTCGTGGGCGACGGCGAGCGGCAGGTCGAAATTCATCTCGTTGAGCCGCTCGTCGCTGCTCAGCTGGGCCAGACGCCAGCTGCCGAGCGGCCCGCCGAACGGGGTGTGCCGCAGCTGCTCCAGGGCCATCGAGACCTCGTCGGTCAGCTCCGCTGCCATCCCGGCGCGCTCCAGCTCCTGCCCGATCAGCGCCCTGGCGGCCGGTTCGGTCGCACGGCAGCGGTAGTCGAGCCGCTCCAGGATGCGATGCAGGGCTTCGCCCGGCCCGGCCCCGCGCGGAAACAGGGCAAGCGGACCCATGGAGGCCCATGAGCCGGCGGCCGTGCTGCGGATGGCCTCGCCGGGTCCATCCACGGTGTCGCGCCCTTCCTCCAGGGCCTGGGGGGCCACCGGTCCGGCGTGGGCCCAGCTGGAGTAGCTGCTGCGGCCCCAGCTGGTGTCGAGCCGGTGGGATGGAATCGGCCCCCCCTCAAGGGTGCCTTCTGGCGCCGGGGGCTGCCAGCGCTCGATCGGATCAGGCAGGGTCGCCGGATCGATGCCGGCCAGCTCGGCGCCGCCCTTCAGCCAGCTGGCCAGAGGATTGGCACGGTGGCGCGCATCGTCGCGCCAGCCGAGTACCAGCAGGTGGCGGGCGCGGGTGGCGGCCACGTAGGCCAGCCGCTCATCCTCCTGGAGCTGGGCCTCGAGGTCGGCGAGGGCGGCCTGGCGGCCCCGGCCCCAGTGGGGGCAGCGATGCAGGTCGAGCACTGGAGCCGTCGCTCCCGGCGGCAGCCAGCGACGGCCCAGCTCACTGGCCTTGCGGGTGGGGGATCCGCTGGCGCGCCAGAGGTAGGGGCAGATCACCACGGGATATTCCAGTCCCTTGCTGCGGTGCACCGTCACCACCGCGATCGCCGCGTCGGCGGCCGTGCTGTGGAGCTGGTGCGGCTCGGGCACGCGCCGGTCGGGTTCGAGGCGGATGCGCCGCAGCCAGTCAGCGGCGGCGGCAGCTCCCAGTCCGAGCTGGTGCATCCGTTCCTGCACCAGCTCGGCGGCCTGTTGTAGGTCGGCGAGCAACCGTCCACCCAGGGCCAGCCGCGCCAGCCCCTCGGTCCGCAGAATGTCGCCGAGGCAGGCCAGAAGGCCGTGCCGCTCCAGCCGAGCCGACAGCTCGGACAGCCGATCGGCCAGCTGCTCCCAGGCCGGGGCGGATCGATCCGCCAGCTGTTCGGCGCTCCAGCCCAGGAGGGGGGAAGCCGCCAGCAGCCGCTGCCGTCCAGGATGGCCTGGGTCGGCCAGGGCATCCAGCAGGCGCTGCAGGGCCGCGGCCGCTTCGCTGGCGAAGACATCGCCGCGGCTCACCAGCCGGCTGGGCAGGGCGCGCCGCTCCAGCGCCAGGCGCAGGTGTTCGGCCTGCCGGTGCGTGCTCACCAGCAGGCAGAGATCGCCGGGGGTGAGGGGGCGCTCGCGCTCGTTGCCCTCTGCGGTGCGCTCACGGATCCGCAGCTTGCGCTGAAGCAGCTGCAGGCAGAGGCCCGCCACCTGCTGGGGGAGCTGGCTGTCGTCGGCCAGGGTCAACAGTTGCAGAGGCGCTTCCCCTGGTGCCAGCACCAGCTCCCCCTTCTCCGCCCGGGCCAGAACCGGTGGAACCGGCAGATCGGAGCGCACAAGCCCCGGGGCCATCAACCGATTGAGAGCTTCCACCAGGGCGGCGGAGGAGCGGCGGTTCTCCCGCAGCGTGTGGATCGCGTCCGCCTGGCTCCGCGCCTGCCGGTAGGTGGCGAGCTCGCCACCGCGAAACCGGTAGATCGCCTGCTTGGGATCCCCCACCATCACCAGCAGATGGCTGGGCGGCTCGCCCGGTGGGGCTTGGAACACCTGCTCGAGGATGCGCCACTGAATCGGATCGGTGTCCTGAAACTCATCAATCAGGGCGCAGCGATAGCGGTTCGACAGCGCGGCCAGCAGGGATCGCTGCTGATCGCCCCCCGCGCCGGGGTCGAGGCTGGTGAGCAGATCCCCGAATCCCATGCGGCCCGCGGTTCCACGCCGCCGCGTGAGTTCAGCCCGCCCCCAGTGCAGGGCATGGCCGAGCACCAGCTCGGCCGGGCCATCTACCAGGGCTGCGATCGACTCCAGCAGCGGCTTCTCCGGCAGGGAGGCACCGTTGTCGAAGCTTGCCGTGAGCCTGCAGAACGGGCCGGGGTGGAAATACTCGGAGAGGAGATCCTGGGCCACGAGCTGGTCGTAGTCGGGCGTCGTGCCGGTTTCCTCGAAGCCGGCCATCCAGGCCGTCAGCTCCGCCAGCCGGTTGCGGGTGGGCCTGGCGGAATAGGGCTTCACCACGCTTTCCCCGCGGGCGCGCAGGTCGGCGGCGGTTTCGCAGAAGGCCTGCTCCAGGGCCGGGGCCCGCTCAGCCCAGAGCCCGCAGAACTGCCGCCAGCGGTGCTCCAGCAGCTCCGGCAGCTGATCCACCAGGGGCCCATCGGCCCTCAGGTTGTCGGGCAGGGCCTCCAGCTCCAGGGCCGGATCCCCGTCGAGCCGCATCAGCAGCCGCACCAGCAGCTCCGGCCCGATTCCCTGCTGCCGGAGCCCCTGCAGCAGTCCCGGGGGCAGGGCGAGCAGCTGCCGCTGCCAGTAGTCGTGCACCACCTGGGCGGCGCGTTCACCGTCGTCGCTCTCCAGGTCCAGCGCCGGCCCAAGTCGGGCCTCCAGGGCCTGGCGTTGCAGGCTGCGGCGGCAGAACCCGTGGATGGTGGTGATGTCGGCCCGATCGAGGCCTTCCAGCGCCAGCAGCAGCAGACCCTGCAGGCGTCGGCGAGGCTCGGGAAGCACCGGCTGGGCATCGCGCCAGGCCTGCAGCACCGGATCTCCGGGCCGGCCGCCCGGCTCCAGTGCCGCCAGGGCCTGTTGCAGCCTCTGGGCGATGCGGTCACGCAGTTCCGCGGCCGCGGCTTCGGTGTAGGTCACCACCAGGAGCTGATCCAGGGGCAGCGGATCGGTCGCTCGGGTGACCAACCGCAACACCAGATGGGCGAGGGCGAAGGTCTTGCCCGTGCCGGCGCTGGCCTCCAGCAGCCGGATTCCGGGCTCGAGTGGGAAGGCATTGGCCTCGAACTCCACCACGGCCTGGCTCATCGCCGGCGTCCTCCCTTTCTCTCCACATTGCGGTGTTCCAGCAGAGGCACCAGCAGCGCCAGGGCGGCGGTCGTGAAGCGTTCATCCACCAGATCACGGCCACTGAGCGACGATCCGAAGCAGAGCGCCATCACGTCCTGGCTGCGCTCGCCGGTCCGGGCGATGTCGCCTTCCCAGGTGGCCGCTGCGGCCTGGAGCCCGTGGCCGGGTCTGCGTCGTTCTGTTTCCACCCACTCCCAGCCGCTGCGTGGTGGCACCGGCCAGCAGCGGCCGCGGTGTTGCTCCCGCAGTGACCGCAGCTGCTCCAGGTGGGTGGTGGCCTGATCCGCCGCCAGGGGGCCGAGGTTCTCCACCACCCGGAAGCTGTCCTGGTCGCGGGCCACCAGCAGCCCGCCGCGGGGTTGCTGACCGGCGGCGCAGGCCAGCAGCAGGGCCAGCCAGAGTTCCAGCCGCTGGGCCGGGCCCGGCCTGGCGGTGTGGGCCAGCACCAGCTGATCGCCCCGCCAGGGGAGCGTCGCTTCAAGGCCGGTGGTGGTGGCCAGCACCAGCCGCCCATCTCCCAGATCGTTCAGAACGGAGTTCAGGGAGAGGTAGCGCTCACTCAGCAGGCGGGCTTCCAGCGCCCCGGCCGCCCCCCCCGGCAGACGGCCCCGGCCCCGCTGCTCCGCCAGCCAGTCAGGGGCGCTGGTCGGGGCCGGATGGGGCTGCTGCAGGGCCTCCCGCAGCAACCGGGCCCGCTCCCGCTCATCGAGTGAAAGGGGATCGAGATCCAGCACCTGCCGGCTCCATTCCTTCGGATGGAGCCCCAGGCTCCTGAGCCACTGCTCCTGGGGGGCCTGGAGCCAGGCCAGCAGATCAGCGTGGGTTGCGGCGCCGTCGGCGGGGTCGGACGGAGCGGTCGCGACCGCCGTGGCGGCCAGGGGCGGGGCCGGCAAGGGCCGGGAGCTCTCCAGCAATCGTCGGGCTTCCAGCAGGCGTCGATCGCTGCAGATCGGAGCTGCCGCGCCATCGGGTAGGAAATTGCGACGCTCCAGGGGGTTGGCCGCCGGCTCGCGCAGCAGCCTGGCCATGGCCTCCGGGTTGAGCTGGTCTGCCAGCAGGGCCAGCCACTGCCGCACCGGGGTGCTGGGCATCAGGGCTTCTCCGCTGCGGCTGTCACGGCTGCTCCAGGTGATCAGCAGATGCTGGCGAGCCGAGAGCAGGCTCTCCAGCAGCACATAGCGATCCTGGTCGGCGGGGTTCGGATCACCCAGCAGGCGCTGCTGTTCCATCAGATGGAATCCGGGCCGCTCGCGGCGGCGTGGAAAGGCTCCGGCATCCAGGCCCATCAGCACGATCACGCGATGGGGGATCGCTCGCATGGGTTCCAGCCCACCGATGGTGAGTGCCCCCGAGCGGTGGCCGAACCGGCCGCTGTCGGCGGCCAGCCGCTCCCCCAGCACCTCCGCCACCACCGGAGCCGGTAGTTCCAGAGCGCTGTCTGCAGCCACGGCCACCCAGTCGCTGAGAACGGCCTGGATCGCGGGCAACTCCCAGGCCCGTTCCCCCCCATCGCCGAACAGCTCTTCCAGCTGCCGGCGCAGCAGCTCGGCCCACTGCTTCGGTGTTCGGGTTGTCTCAAACAGCTCCAGGGTGCGCCGCAACCCCAGCAGCAGCTCCAGCCAGCGAACCTGCCGCTCCAGGTTCCCCCCCATCGTCAGGGGAGCGGTGTCGGAGGGTGCCAGCCCCGGCTGCTCGGGCAGCACCAGCCCAAGCAGCAGCCGGTCGATCGCCCAGCTGAGGCTGTGGCCTGGATCGCCTCCCCGCGCCCGGTGATCGAGCCCCCAACGGAAGCCCGCGTTCTGCAGCAGGGCGATGATGGCACCGGCATCGCCGGGGTCGACTCCATGGCGGCGCAGCAGAGGCCCACAGGCCAGCAATCCCTCCAGGGCGGAGGCGGTGAGGCGCTCGCCTGTCTGCTCCAGCAGGGCCAGCAACGCCTGAGCCATGCCTGGATCGCTCTGCTGGCTGCGGTCGGTGAGTCGCCAGGGCAGGGTTACGCCGGTGGCTTCCAGATCACCGAACACGGCGGCCACCAGGGGCGCGAAGGCATCCACCTGGGGGCACATCACCAGCACGTCGCGGGGGGCCAGCGTTGGGTCCGCCGCCATCAGCTGCAGCACCCGGTCGCGAACGATCTGCACCTGCCGCAGTCGCCCGGGGCAGGCCAGGAACTCCAGGGAGTGATCACCCTCCGCCCAACTGAGTTCTGGCCGCCGGTCCGGGTCCACCAGCTGCTCCTGCAGTTGCTCGAGCAGGGTGGGAGCACGCCCGGCGTTGGCGGCCGCCGTGGCGGCGCCGAAGAACAGGTCGTGGTCCTGCCACTGCCCCAGCTGACTGACGCCGGTGCCTTCCAGGAGTTGCTGGAATTCCGCACCCAGTCGGCCGAACCTCGCCTCCAGCCGCGGCACCGCCAGCAGCCAGTCCTCCCCGAGCGGAGTGTTCAGGGCTTCGTCCCGGCGCCGCCAGAGTTCACGGCAGGGGGTGAGCAGATACAGCTCCACATCCACCTGGCTGGAGAGGGCCTGCAGCAGCTCCACCTGCACCGGCGCCAGGCTGCTCAGTCCGAACAGCCGGATCGGGTTGGGAAGGGTCGGCCATGGTTCGCCGGCACTGACCTCCCGAAGGCGGGTGATCGCCGCCTGCACCCGAAGCCCGAAAGGCGGACGATCCAGTTTCGCCAGCAACTGGCTGAACAGCCGTGGTTGCCAGTGCTGGTCGGGCGGCAGTGGACGACCGGCCCCGTCCAACGGCTGCTGCTGCTGCCAGTGCGCCAGCATGCCGGGTCTGTAAAGGGTGTAATCGTCGAAGGCATCGGCGATGGCCCTCGCCAGCTGCCACAGGGACCGATCCAGCTGGCGGCTGTTGCCACCTCTCTGCTCCAGCCACCGCCTCAGCAGGTCGGCTTCCGGCTGCTCGATCAGGGCGGGAAGCTGCTCCAGCAGCGGCCACACCAGCTCGTTGGCACGCCAGGGATCACGGAGGCCTGAGGGCGGGGATGGGGCGTCGGCCAGCACCAGATCCACCAGCTCCCGCAGCTGGCTGGCGGGAAAGGGGAAGCGCAGGTTCGCCGCCACACCATCGGCCCATGGGCTGCGGGGATCCCCGAGTCCGAGCGCCAGCTGTTCACCCAGCCAGCGGCTGGTGGGCCAGGTGTTCACCACCACCCGGACCGTTTCGAATGGTCCGGGTGGCGTGAGCCTTAGCCGGTTGGCCAGCAGCCTGGCCAGCAGTTCAGCCCGGTTGCCGCGGTACAGCGTGAGCACGGCAGCGGCCTTCAGAGCATGGGCTCAGCGGACGCAGCGCTCGAGCATGGCGGTGCGGGCGGTGCGGGATGGCAACCCGGCGCCGCTCCAGGGATTCAGGCCCGGGGTCTGACGCACTTCTCCGGTTTCCGGGCAATAGGCGCTCAGCTGGCCGCCGTAGCAGGCGCCCGTGTCCACCAGCACGATCCGGCCGATACGGCGCACATGGGGACCCGGCGTATGCCCCACTACCACCTCTCCATAGCGGCCGTCGTAGCTCTGCCAGAACGGCAGGCGGATGTTGAGCTGGGGCTTCCAGCTCACCGGGTCGAAACCGGCATGGGTCGCGACCCAACCTTCAGCCCAGTACACCTCCGGAAGCTGCTCCAGCCGTTCCACCCAGCGGCGGCAGCGCCGTTCTCCCAGCTGCCGGAACGTGGCATTTCCGGCGAGGGCGAGGGAGGGCACGTCGAGCTGGAGGGCTGACAGAAGTTCCGCCTCGTGGTTGCCCATCAGCCACACCCCCCTGCCGGAACCCACAAGCTCCCAGGCCAGTTCCATCGTTTCAGCGATGAGAGGGCCCCGGTTCACCACATCGCCGCAGAGCACGAGCCGATCCTGAGCAGGCAGCTGGTCAACGAGCCTTCGTAAGGAATCAGCGCAACCATGCACGTCGCCGATCACCCAGTGGCGGGTGGACTGGATTGGGGACGGCATCGAGGCGTGGCGATGGGGCAAGTGTGGCCTCCCGGCGGGGAAATTGTCAGCTCCGGTCGTTTTTTCGAGTTACGGTCGGGCCCCGGTTGTCTGCTGCTCGTATGGATCCTCGGTCGCTGTCGGTCGCCCGGCGGGTGAGCCTGCTGGTGAAAGCGCTCGATGGGGCCAGGCGCACCAACGAGGCCCTGGCCCAGTGCCGCGATGGCGAGGCGATGCTCGATGTGCTGCTGGATGCCTCGGCGAAACTCGGACTGGGGCTGTCCCGGCAGGAGCTGGCTGACACGCCGCCGATCCGCGACTGGGTGTGGTGGAAGAACAAGGAAGCCGTGCTCACCATCGGCGATAACAAGCCCCGCTACCAGCAGGATGGCGGCCAGGGAAGGGAGCCGGAGGCAGGCGAGCCCCGCCGGCGCTTCCTCGGCCTGTTCTGAGGGCCTCAGGCAAGGCTGGCCAGGGCATCAGGCACGCTGGCGCTGGGGGCCTCGAAACTGCCCCTGGCCACAAATTCCAGCCGAAGCTTCAGAAAGGTGATGAAGGTTTCGTCGGTTGATACCACCGCAGCCGCCGGCCGCGGCACGGCGCCGCCCACAACGGCCAGCTCGGGGCTCTCCAGGAAGGCGGGGCGCCGCACCAGCCAGAAGTCAACGGTCTTTCCCTGTTCGCCGTAATGGCGTACCCGCTCCCTCAGCACTTCCTCAAGGGGTTCCTCCTCGGTGAGGAAGCGTTCGCTGGCGGCAACGAAGTGAAAGGTGCTCATCGATGGCGGCTGCCGAACAGGGGGTCGCGGCGCGGATTCTGAACCAGCGCTCGCATCTCCCGCACGGCCGCCTCAAGGCCCACCGCCATGGCGCGGGCCACGATGGTGTGCCCGATGTTCAGCTCCTCCATCCCCTCGATGGCCGCCACCGGTTCCACGTTCTGATACGTGAGGCCATGGCCGGCATTCACCCGCATGCCGAGGCTGCGGGCCACGAAGCTGCCTTCGGTGAGCCGGGCGAGTTCCAGGGGTTGCTGAGACCAACCGGCTTCGGCATAGCGGCCGGTGTGCAGTTCCACCCAGCAGGCTCCGCTGGCGGCAGAGGCTTCCAGCTGGCCTTCGACCGCGTCCACGAACAGACTCACGCCGATGCCGGCATCCTGCAGCCGGCCCACGAGCGGCTTGAGGGCCTCCAGCTGGCCCGCCACATCCAGTCCTCCTTCGGTGGTCACCTCCTCCCGTCTCTCCGGCACCACGGTCACCATGTCGGGTCGGATCCGGAGGGCGATCGCCTCCATCTCCGCGGTGGCCGCCATCTCGAGGTTGAGTCGGCTGCGCACGGTGCGGCGCAGCAGCTCCACGTCCCGGTCCTGGATGTGGCGGCGATCCTCCCGCAGATGCACCGTGATCCCGTCGGCTCCGCCGAGTTCTGCCAGCAGGGCATAGGTCACGGGGTCGGGTTCCACCGTCCGTCGGGCCTGGCGCACATTGGCGATGTGGTCGATGTTCACGCCGAGGCTGGCCATGGGACATCCCGTTTGGCTGGATCCTATGGAGGCTGGTGGGGCTCGCTCGCCCGGGCCGCCGGGCCAACTGCACCTCCCGGTGGTGCGCGGCGCCCGGCTCTCCCTAGGTTCGATTTTCTGATTGGAAGCTGGCCGTGGAGGCCCAGACCTTGGCCAAACCCGGCAGCGCCGACTCCTCGGATCTCGAGCCGCCCAGCCAGGCGCTCCCGAACCGTGAGCGGGAGCAGAGCCTCTGCAACGGCATCAGCCCCTGGCTGGCGCCCGTCGCCATGCTGCTCACCCAGGACATCGCCCTGCCGCTCTGGTTCCGCTCGATCGCCGTGGTGGGCACGGCCCATCTGCCATCTGAGGGGCCTGTGCTGCTGGCTCCGACCCATAAGTCGCGCTGGGATGCGCTGTTGCTGCCCTACGCCGCGGGCCGCCGGGTGTCGGGTCGCGACTGTCGCTTCATGGTGACCATCGACGAGATGAGGGGCCTGCAGGGCTGGCTGTTGCAACGGTTGGGATGTTTCGCCGTGAATCAGAGCCGTCCCTCGATGGCGAGCCTCCGCTACGCGGTGGATCTGCTGGCGGCGGGCCGGCCGCTGGTGGTGTTTCCGGAGGGACGGATCCGCAGTGACAGCGGACCGATCCGCCTCCATCAGGGTCTGGCGCGGATGGCGTTGCTGGCGGCCAGCCGCGGCGTGAACGTGCCGGTGATTCCGGTAGGCATTGCCTACGGCCATCCCCATCCGCGCGTGCGGGACACGGCGGCGCTCTGTTTCGGCCCCTCGCTGCGCATCAAGGGTCAGGGACGGGACGCGGCGATGGCCTTCAACCAGACCCTCGCCGCCGCCATGGCCGAGGCGGAGGCCCGCGCCGGCCGTGCGCTTGGAAGCGCAGGGGAGCGGTCGGAAGGCCCGGCCTAGACTTGTCTGACATTTTTTTCTGTTCCGTGCACAGCCCCACCGGCCAGCGGCGATCCGTTCCCCGGGGCCTGGCTCGCCTCACAGCCGTGCTTCTGGCGGCTTCGGCGGTTTCCGGCAGCCTGATCCCGCACGCCATGGCCCAGGGGAGTGCCGCTCCCGGCGGGTCTGGATCCGCCGGCGGTGTGAACCTCAATCAGGTGAATGCCCTGATCGCCCGCGGCGATGCGGCGGCCGCTGCGGGCAACCTCACCGAGGCGCGCAAGTTCTACGACCAGGCGCGCGACCTCACCCGCGGTCTGCTGGGCTGGTATCGCGATCTCAGTGGATCCTTCCGTGGTCTGGATGCTCGGATTCCCAGGGAAATGGATCAGAAGGGTCGGGAAACCCTTGAAACCCTGGCCAACATCAACCTGCGACTGGCCGCCGTGTTTCGCCGCATGAACCAGCCGGAGGTGGCAGTTCCCCTGCTGGTGGAAGTGGTGAAGGTCATGACCCCCACCAGTGACCAGGGTCGCAAGGCCTATCAGACCCTGGTGGAGATCGGCTTCGCCACCACTCCTTACACCGCCGGGCAGGTTTCGCCGGGCAGCTGACCTCACTCCCTAGATTCGACAGGTCTTGCTGAGAGTTGATGGTGCAGCCGGAGCAGGTGAAAGCCGCGATTGTGAGCGCCCTCCCAGACGCTGCCGTCGAGGTGGAAGATCTCACCGGTGGCGGCGACCATCTGCAGGTGCGGGTGGTATCGAAGGCCTTCGCCGGTCTCAACCGCATCAGGCAGCATCAGCTGGTGTATGGCGCCCTGCATCGGGAGCTGGCCAGCGAGGCCATCCACGCCCTCGCCCTTCAAACCTCCGTTCCCTCCTGAAACCGATGGACGCCTCAACCAAGCAGCGCATCGAGGAGCTGATCGCCAGCAGCCCGATCGTCGTGTTCATGAAGGGCAGCAAGCTGATGCCTCAGTGCGGCTTCTCAAACAACGTGGTCCAGATTCTCCATTCCCTGGGCGTGCCCTTTGAAACCTTCGACGTGCTCTCCGATATGGAGATCCGCCAGGGCATCAAGGAATACTCCAGCTGGCCCACAATCCCCCAGGTTTACGTGCGCGGGGAGTTCGTCGGTGGCTCCGACATCCTGATCGAGATGTACAACTCCGGCGAGCTCCGTGAAGCCCTGGAGGTGGCCCTGGCCAGCTAGCTGACGGTTTTCAGTTCATCCGGCTTTCAACGTCTTTTTCGTACAGCACACGTGGGTCCCCGTCGGGGCCCACGAAGCTGGATGGATCGTGGATCCAGCGGTCCACCATCTCCTCGAAGCGACGCTGGGCGATGGGATCCAACACGGAGGTCCGTCTGAGGGCATGGATGTAGCCGTCGGCGTAGAGCCTCAGATCGGAGGGGCTGTGGTACCGATGGGCGAGCTCCTGGCAGGCGTCGCACAACGACTGGAAATGGCGGATGGCGTCTGGGTGCTGAAGGGCTGTCATGGGAGGGGACCCGTGGCGCGAATCCAGGGTCGAATGGTCGGTTGAAGGTCTGGCGGGGAGAGGGGAGCCAGATGGAAAGGCATCTACCGATACCCGTGCCCACCCTGCAGGCTCGTTAGCCTAAGCAAATTCCGGTTCATCCGGCCATGGCCATGTCCACCAATCCAGGCAGACCGGCCCAGGCTCCCGCCACCGGTACCCAGCCCAAGCGGGTGCTGGTGGTGGATCCCCATGCAACCCTGCGCACGGTGCTGGCCCAGCGGCTCCGGCAGGACGGCCATCTGGCGGCGGCGGTTGGATCGGCCCGAGAGGCCCTGGATGTCTGCCAGGACCAGACCCCTGACCTGCTGATCAGTGCCGAGCTGCTGGAAGAGAGCACGGCGCTGAGGCTTGCCGGCCAGCTGCGTGCCCCGGTGATGGTGCTCACGGCCCGCTCCGGTTCGGAACCGGTGGTCACCCTGCTGGATGCCGGAGCCGACGATGTGCTGCGCAAGCCCTTCGGCCTCGAGGAACTTGCGGCCCGGGCCCGTACCCTGCTGCGCCGCAGTGGCAGTGGGTTGCAGGAGCGGGTCTGTGTGGGGCCGCTGGAGGTGCATCTTCTGCTGCGCCAGGTGACGCTGCGCGATCAGCCCGTGGAGCTGAGCCCCCGCGAATTCGCCCTCCTCTGTGCCCTGCTGATGCCACCCGGAGTGGTGCGCAGCCGTCAGGAACTGCTGCGGATGGCCTGGCCACCGTTCAGTGGGGGCCCCCGCTCGGTTGACACCCAGGTGCTCACCCTGCGCCGCAAGCTCGAGCAAGCGGGACTGGGCGATGGCGGTGGCATCGAAACCATGCGTCAGCAGGGCTATCGCTTCAGCCTCGACACCCTTCCCGACAGCGATCAGGAGGAGCAGCCGGGCACGGCTTCGCCAGTGCCAGGACAGCCCACCCCGATCGGCAATGGTCTTTACCGCGGCTGACCGATCAAGTGCCACCCCAACCAGCTGATCTCACCAACCACCATCACCCAGCTGAGGGCTGCTAGCAGCTGATAGGTCCAGGGAGGGCTGATCCGGCCCACAGCTCCCAGCTCCAGGCCACTATGGGATGCCAACCGGGCCAGGAATTCATCGAAACGGGCCACCCGCTGAGGGAGCAGGTAAGCCCCCCCGTCTGAACAGCGCAGGTAGTACACCCGCCCCCCCTGGCTGGTGCTCACGGGTGTGAGGCCGCTCAGCTGGTTCCATCCCAGTTGCCAGCCGCGGCGCAGCAGCCAGCGGCACCAGCCGGGATGGCCGACGCGGATGCCGTCGCTGTCCAGCTCGACCTGTTCACTCACCAGGGCCAGGATCAGCAGCAGGCCGGTGGGCAGGGCGATGACCATGGCCGGGCGCAGATCTGCAGGGGCCAGCCATGGCAGGGGAAGCACCAGGGCCAGATAGAGGGCCACCAGGGTGGAACGAATCAGCGGCGCCATCGGGTAGACGTGCCGCTCATTCCCGATCGGAAGGGCGCCTGGGGAAGGGGAGCTCACGATGGCTCAGCGATCTTCCGGCGAGCCAGGCAGGGGCTCCAGGACCGAGGGCGGCACGTAGCGACCGCCGAACACCTCCTGCTCGCGACCTTTCCAGAACTCGCCGAGCTTCATCAGATCGGCATGGGCGTCCTGCAGCCGTGCCAGATACTCATCCGGTGACATGGTGTGCTTCGACTCCTTGAGCTTCGAGAGGCGGAGCATCTGCAGCATCCAGGGTTTGCCGAGTTCCCCGCGTGCTTCCAGATAGCGGGCCAGATCGGCGGAACTGGGCAGGGGGGAGGCGCTCATGCCGGGATGGCTCAGAACTGGAGCACACGCTATGGGGGCTCCCCGCTGGCTGCGTGCCCAGCAAGGCGGATGACCGTCACGGCCTGGACGCTCAGTAAAGCTCCGGTCGGCGGTCTTGGTGGTAGCGGGTGCCCGCCGGATGGAAGGGACCGTAATCGCCGGGAAGACAGTCGGCGATGAGCAGAGTGGGCTCGGGACGCGCTGCCACCAGCACATCGCCGTGGGGCCCGGCGACGAGGCTGTTTCCCAGGTAGCTGGCCATCACCTTGCCGTTGACGGTTTCCTCTCCGCAGCGGTTCGCATAGGCCACGAAGCAGTGATTGTGGATCGCGTGGGCTGGAATCAGGGAGCGGGAGATGTCGGGATAGGGCCGGTCGGTGCGTTCCCCGGTGCTGAGGATCGCCCAGGCATCAGCGGCGGTGGGGATCAGCACCAGACGGGCGCCATTGAGCGCCAGGCGCCGGCTCAGTTCAGGAAATTCCGCCTCATAGCAGTTCAGCAATCCCACCGGGAACGCGTTCACCTGCTGCACCGTGAACGCTGGTCCTTCCTCGGGCAGCTGATAGCCAGGGCTCCAGCAGCGCTTCTCGTCCGGTCCCCACAGGTGGGTCTTGCGGTAGTTGCGCAGCAGCGTGCCATCGGGGCTGAAGAGGGCGATGGCGTCGTAGAAGCGTTCCTCTCCGCCCACCATCGCCCGCTCGGCATAGGGGCAGGCGATCGCCAGGCCGTGGCTCCGCGCTGCCGCAGCCACCCGCTGCAGGCTCGGGCCATCGACCGGTTCCGCCAGGCGGCGGGCCAGCTCGGGGGTCACGATGTAACCGCTCACGTAGAGCTCGGGGAAGGAGAGCAGCTGCACCTGCTGGGCGGCGGCGATCGCTGCAACGGTCTCCAGTCGGGCCAGGTTCTCGGCCACCGCCTGCTCCGTGGCGGCCGTGCCGGTGCCCTGCCAGATGCCCAGGCGGATGCCGCTGCCGGGGGCGGGGGGATTGGCGTGGGTGAAGGCGCTGAGGCGGTAGTCCAGCGACATGGAGGCGGCAGGCAGCAGCAGCATTTTCGGTCGAGCGGTCGCCGCCGGTCGCGGGCCGAACGCCGGCAAACCCGGGGGCGTGACCTTTAATGACCCGAGTTCAGCACTCCGCCATGGCGCCCCGCCAGCGCTCCACCAATCTCGGGATGAATGCCGGCCTGAGTGCTCGGCTGGCGGCGGCCAGCCTCCCATCCGAGATTCCTCGCGATCGACTTCCAAACCAAGGACTGCAGGCCGATCTCAGCTATGAGCTGATCCACGATCATCTGATGCTTGATGGAAATGCGCGGCTGAATCTGGCCACGTTCGTGGGCACCTGGATGGAACCTGAAGCCAGAAAGCTGATGGAGGAGTGCGCCGAGAAGAACATGATCGATAAGGATGAATATCCGCAAACGGCCGAGATCGAAGAGCGCTGTCTGAAGATCATTGCTGACCTGTGGAACATGGCCGACCCCGATCAGGCGGTCGGCACCTCCACCACCGGATCCAGCGAAGCCTGCATGCTCGGCGGCCTCGTGATGCGCTGGCACTGGCGACAGCGCCGCCGCTCAGCTGGTCTCGACGAGAGCCGTCCGAATCTGGTGATGGGCATCAACACCCAGATCTGCTGGGACAAGTTCTGTGCCTACTTCGATGTGGAACCTCGACTGGTGCCGATCACACCGCAGCGGTTGCAGCTGGGCGTTGCTGAAGCGATCGAGCGCTGTGATGAGAACACCATCGGTGTGATCGGAATCCTCGGCAGCACCTTCGATGGCAGCTACGAGCCGATCCAGGATCTCCAGTTCGCTCTCGATGCCCTGCAGGAGCGCACCGGGCTTGATATCCCGATCCATGTTGATGCGGCCTCGGGAGGCTTTGTGGCGCCGTTCAACGCTCCTGATCTGGTCTGGGATTTCCGACTGTCAAGGGTGGTGTCGATCAATGCCAGCGGTCATAAATACGGTGGTGTACTACCCGGAGTGGGTTGGTGTCTGTGGCGTGATCAGGCTCAGCTTCCCGAGGAACTCCGCTTCAACGTCAACTATCTCGGGGGTGAGATGCCAACGATCGGCATGAACTTCTCTCGCCCCGGCGCCCAGGTGGTTGGCCAGTACTTCAACTTCATCCACCTCGGCCGAGAGGGTTATCGCCATCGCATGAACACCCTGGAGGCCATCGCCTGTCACCTGGCCGATGGCATCGCCGCTCTCGGTCCGCTGCGGCTGCTCAGCCATCCCGCCGGTCAGCTGCCGGTGTTCGCCGTCGAGGCTGAACCCTCCATCAGCAATTGGACCGTCTTCCAGCTGTCCGACAAGCTGCGCGAACGCGGCTGGCTGATCCCGGCTTATACGCTGCCCGCCGATTGCGAACACATCGCCGTGCTCCGCTTCGTAATCCGAGCGGGCTTCAGCCGCGACATGGCCGACGCGCTCCTCGAGGACATGGAACGGGCCGTGGCCTGGTTCCAGAGCCTGGACGGCCCGATGCCCGAGCCCCTCGGACCGAAGGCCTCTTTCCACCATTGAGATGTTGGATCAGGCTTCAGGGTGATGGTTCAGGCGTCAGGCTGGCAGCGCCCAGGGATTGAGTCCCAGGTCGGCACCGATGCGATGGGCGCAGGCGAAGCCGCTGAAGGCCACAGCATTCAGGCCCTGGCCGGGAAAGCACGAATCTCCCACGCAGTAGAGATTCCGTATTCCCGTGCGGTTGAACGGCATCGGCAGCAGTCCAGGTAGCCGCAGGGCGGGGATCGGGCCGTAGCTGCCGCCCATGCGCCCCAGGAACCGGCGATGGCTTCGGGGAGTGCCCACCTCGCGGTGGCGGATGGCGTCCTTCAGGCCCGGCAGGATCGCCTCCAGCCGGCTGATCAGGCGGTCGGCGTCGGCTTCTTTCTTGGCGTTGTAGTCCGTGGGGGAGAGATCCTTCCAGGCCTCGATGCTGCTCGGGGTGAAGGTGCGCAGGATGTGTCCCCCCTCTGGCGCCAGAGCCGGATCGAGCAGCGTGGGCATCGACACGAACACCACCCCCTGTTCGGCTTCCATCTCCTCCCACCGCTCCAGCAGCAGGTGGTGGCAGTGGAAGCCGCCGGGCACCACGGCGGCGTCGATGCCCAGATGGAGCGACAGAAAGGAGGGGGAGGGGCGGTAGCGGCGTCGCCAGGTGCGCTCGGCCTTGGGGGTGTGGGCGGCCTCCACGAGCGGCTGCGCCACGGCCCCTTCGCTGCCGGGATCGCCGGCGAAGGTGTCCCAGCGGGTGGCGTTGCTCACCACCCGGCGGGCCCGCATCGTTTCGCCACTGGCCAGCCGCACGCCCACCGCCCGGCCCGAGGCGCCCTCGCCCTCGATCAGCACTTCGGTGACGCGCGCCTTGTAGCGGATCGCGCCGCCATGGGCCTCCAGCCCCGCCACCAGCTTCTGGGCGATCACCCCCACGCCGCCGCGCGGATAGTGGATGCCACCGGCGTGGCGATCGGAGAAGACCATGCCGGCGTTGATCATCGGCGTGCGATCGGCGGGCATCACGCTCCAGCAGAAGCACTCCATGTCGATGAACTTCAGCAGCTGCTGATCGCGGATG
>JAYKGZ010000111.1:0-5378 GCA_035284925.1 Cyanobacteriota bacterium
ATCAGACCCAGAACCAGATGCTTGTATTCCGCCGCATCCATCTGGGCACGAAGTTTGTCGGCACTCGCCCAGAGCACTGCCTTGAAATCCTTGGCGGGTGCTTCCTTCTTCGCCCTGCCTCGACCCCGCTTGGGCGCTGGTTCCTCCTCTGACCTCACCGATGCCAGCAGGTCATCGAGACCGCCCAGGTCTTCACCCGTGTCTTCTTCGTCTGCTTCAGGTGTGGTGAAGGTCGCTGAGTCGGTCACTGGCGCTTATTGCCGTGCCCCCAGTGTCGCTGCTGGAGCAGCGTTCTGCCTCCCCCGAGCAGGGGAGCGTGAACTATGCGGTCAGTGCATAAAGCGGGGAGCGATTCAGTGCCGCCAACAGGGATGGCGGCACTGCGTCACGGCGCTGACCTGCCCGATTCATCAGGGTCACCCCCCAGGGAGAGCATTTGACTAAAAGGCACCGTCAGTGGGTGCTGACGTGACCTTGGAAGGTGAATCCTGGGTGCCCAGCGACGACCTCAGATACGACGCAACTTCTCCTTCCGCTCACCTTCCATTGAGTGCAAACAAAAATCGCCGACACGCTTAGCGCATCATGCTAAAAAAAGTGCTCCAGGCACAACCTTCGCCATGCCTGGTTGCATTGTCTTTGCGCTTGGCGAAAGTCGCTTAAAAGAGGCGGCACCCAGATTCGAACTGGGGATAAAGGATTTGCAATCCTCTGCCTTACCACTTGGCCATGCCGCCATCGGGGAGCAAACTCCCTGAGCTGGATCGTATCAGTCACGCCATGGTCAACCGCTTGCTGGTTCTGAGCAACGGGCATGGCGAAGACCTCATCGCGCTTCGGTTGATCCATGCCCTGCTCGACCAGCCCAGCGACGTGGAGATCGCCGTGTTGCCATTGGTGGGTGAGGGCCGGGCCTTCGCCGCCGAAGAGGCAGCAGGCCGGATCGGGCGGATCGGCCCCCGCCAGGAACTGCCGAGCGGTGGCTTCAGCAACCAGAGTCTGCGGGGCCTGCTCGGAGACCTGGCAGCAGGCGTGCTGGGACTGAGCTGGCGGCAGTGGCAGCTGGTGCGCCGCTGGGGGCAACGGGGGGACCCCGTGCTGGCCGTGGGCGATCTGCTGCCGCTCCTTCTGGCCTGCTCCGGTGGCGGGCCCTACGGATTCATCGGCACACCAAAAAGTGATTTCACCTGGGCGTCCGCGGCGCCGATCGGCTGGCCGTCAGGCTTTGGGGATCGCTTCGCGGATGCCTACCACCGCTGCAAAGGCAGCGAATGGGATCCCTGGGAATGGGCCCTGATGGGCAACCCGCGCTGCCGCCTGGTGGCGATGCGCGATCCACTCACGGCCAGAGGTCTGCGGCGGCGCGGCGTGAGCGCCGTGGCGGTGGGCAACCCGATGATGGATGGCCTTGGCCACTCCCCCGCACCGGCCTGGATCCAGACAGCGGAAGCCGGGGCTCCCCTGCTGCTGCTACCCGGAAGCCGGATGCCCGAGGCCCTGGCGAATGCTGAGCGCCTGCTGGAGGCCCTCACCATCCTGGCGGCCCGGCACGGAACGGCACTCACAGCCCTGCTCGCCACCGGTTCGCGGCCCTCTGCTGATGAACTCGAGCCGCTGCTGGAGCGGCAGGGCTTCAGCCGGGGCGGTCCGGCCTCCGCCGCCGCGCTGGAAGAGATCGGAGCGGTGTCCTCCTGGTGCAAACCCAATCTGCAGCTGTTGGTGGGTCCGGGCTGCTTCAGCGCCTGGGCGCCGTGGGCGATCGCCGGACTCGCCACCGCCGGCACCGCCACAGAGCAGCTGGTGGGCCTGGGGATTCCGGCGATTTCCATCCCTGGCGACGGTCCCCAGTTCAAGGCGGGATTCGCCAGGCGCCAGAGCCGTCTGCTGGGCGGTGCCGTGCTGCCCTGTCGCAACCCCGGACAGGCCGCGGAGCAGCTCCTGGTGCTGCTGAACGACCCGGCGCTGCGGCAGCGTCTCGGCCGAACGGGCCGGGCCCGGATGGGTCCTCCAGGCGGCAGCGCCCGGCTGGCGGCGCTGGTGAGGGCCCGGCTGCTGGGATGATGCGCCCATCAACGCCTCAGCGGTGCCGCGATGCCTGCCATCCCAGATCGGGCCTACAACGCGGCCTGTGGCCGGCTCGCCAGTCAGCTGGGCATCAGCCTGGCCTCGGCGCGGCGCAAGGTGGACGTGCGCGCCGCCCAGGAAGGCCTGAAGGATTCAGCCTCCAAGCTCGCCCTGGCCGAAACCCTGCTGGCCGAGGCGATCGCCAGCGGGGTTGACTGCCATGCGCTGCTCACGGCCCAGCTGGGAACCGTGGGCAACGACGACCAGTTCATGACCGAAGACTGAGCAACCTGCCCGGGGCAGACCGCTCAGCGGTTGCCCCCGGTGGAATGCTCGAACAGCAGGTGAAAGCGGTTCCGATCCAGCTCCGCCATCACCGGAAGGCAGTGAAAACAGCGCTGAGCCAGGTCCCAGCGACCTTCCCGCCGCAGCATCACCTCCAGCTGATCACGGGCCGGCAGGAGATACCGCACATCACCCGCCGCATAGGCCAGCTGAGCCTCGCTGAGGTCGTCCACCCGGCCCCAGTCGGAACTCTGGGCCTGCTTGTCGAGCTCGATGCCCACCAGCTCCTGCACCACCTCCTTCAGGCCATGCCGGGGGCTGTAGGTGCGCCCCAGGCGACTGGCCACCTTGGTGCAGAAGATCGGCTGCACAGCGATCTCGAGGTTTTCGGCCAGGGCCGCCACATCGAAGCGGGCGAAGTGGAACACCTTCTCGATCGCCGGGTTCTCCATCAGCGCCTTCAGCCGTGGGGCCTCCTGCTGGCCCCGGGCCAGTCGGATGCAGCACACGTTGTCGTGGTCATCGCAGATCTGCACCAGACAGAGCCGGTCTCGCCCATGAATCAGACCCATGGCCTCCGTATCCACGGCCAGGGCGCGAGCCCCGGCGTAGAGCGTCGCCCACTCGGCATCGAGGTCTTGGTCGAACACCGCGAAACGGGCCGGAGGCGGCAGGTTGCTGGTGGGGCTGGCGCTCATGGAAGGTCTGCGATCCGCCCATGTTGAACCGCAGCCGGCCGGCCGGATCCCCACAATGGGCCTCGCCATCTCCCGGCCATGGCTGCATCCGCCTCCACCCTGTTGCTCACCCTGCTCCTGGCCATCGGCCTGGTGTTCTTTCTTCGGGCCGCCAGCAAGGACCGCACCACCGTGGTGGAGGTTCGATCCTCCCGTCCACCGCTGGAAGTGCTGGCCGGACTGAGTGGCTGGCTGGAGCAGCGCGGCTGGCGCGCCGTGCCGGAAGCCAGCGATGCCGAGCGGCGTCACCTGCTGTTCCGGGCCGAGGTGGCTGCCAGCACCCCGCTGGCTGCTCTCCTCTCCGTGCTGGGGGCACTGGGATCCGCCTGCCTGGGCCTGGTGGTGAGGCAGCTGTTCCCGGCTCTGCAGTGGTGGCCGGTTCTGCTGGCCCTGCTCGGCCCCCTGGCTGGCGTGATCTACCAGCGCCGCGCCAGACGGGCTGAGGAGCTGGAGCTGCGCCTGCTCAGCCACGACCGGGCCACCGGCAGCGAGTTGCGCCTCCGGGCCCACCGTGATGAACTGATCGCGCTGGAACAGGAAATGGGGCCGAAGCTCGGTCTCTACAGCGATGGCAACCTGCTGAGCTCCCCGATCTGATGCCGATGAACAGGCTGACGCCGATGCACAGGCCTCTGGTTTCGCTGGCGATCCCGCTGCTCACTGGTCTGTTGATCGGCCCGGCCGCAGCCCAGTCGCTCGCGCCCTCCGGCAGCTGGGATCCGCTCACCGGCCCCCGCAGCCGACTGGCCCGCGACTGGCAGGGAGTGCGACCTCTGGAGCTAGACACCGAGATCCTCGTGATGCCCGGCCATGCCGACTCCCAGGGGATCGCCGGTTCCGGTACCAGTGGCGAGGCCGTGGCACTCCGCGGTTCCAGGCCCATGCAGCCGGGCATCAGCGATGAACTCCACTGGAACCTGCTCACGGCTCAGGCGATCGTGCGGCTCGGCCAGCAACGGGGGCTGCGGATTCGTTACTACGACCCGGAGGTGCGCTCGATCGCCGATGGCAATGATCCCCGCACCACCTGGAGTGTCGGTCGGATCCATGCGGCGACGGGGGGCTATGCCCTGGAGATCCATTACGACGCCTATGGACCCGATGGGGTGGGTTCCGGGCTGATCCCCCCGTTCCATCGACCACCCACCCGGATCGATGAAAGCCTGGCCCAGGAGTTCGGCAACTTCCCCCTCAGGTTCCGAGATGGCCTCGGGGCACCGCGTCGCGGCATCGCCATCCTGGAGATCGGCAAGCTGGAAGGCCCGCTGGAGCGCAGCCTGCGCGATCCACGCAGCAGCCCGGCCACGCTCGAGGCCATCGCCGACCGGGTGGTGCGGGCCCTGGCCCGCGGCCTCGATCAGCCGATCACCCCAGTGCTCACCCCTCCTCCCAATCTGAGCCTCAGCCCACAGCCTGATGGGGTGCGCACAGAGCCTCAAGCCCTGGGTCGTCCAGCCAGTTCTGGGGAGTTGTGAACAGATCAGTGAGCAGGGCTTCCCGGCTGCCAGCTTCCGCCCGGTAGCCGTATTCCCAGCGCACCAGCGGCGGCAGCGACATCAGAATCGACTCTGTGCGTCCGTTGGTCTGGAGCCCGAAGATCGTGCCCCGGTCGAACACCAGGTTGAATTCCACGTAGCGCCCACGGCGGTAGAGCTGGAACTCACGCTCACGCTCGCCATAGGGCATGGCCCGGCGCTTCTCCGCGATCGGCACGTAACTGGGCAGGAAGGCGTGGCCACAGGCACTGGCCAGCTGGAACAGCTGTTCCCATGACTGGGGCAGGGAGCCTTCGGCCTGGCCAGCGGCGGCAGCGGCTCCGCTGGCATCCGGCCCCTTGTAGAGCACCCCGAGGGGATCCTGGTAGTCGTAGAAAATACCGCCCACCCCGCGGGTCTCACCGCGATGCCGGAGGAAGAAATACTCGTCGCACCAAGGCTTGAACACCCGGTAATAAGCGGGATGAACGCTGTCGCAGGCTGCCTTGAGGGTGCGGTGGAAGTGTCTGGCATCCTCCAGAAAGGGGTAATAGGGGGTGAGGTCGGCACCACCGCCGAACCACCACACCGGGCCGGCCTCGAAATAGCGGTAGTTGAGATGAACGGTGGGGATGTAGGGGTTCCGGGGGTGCAGCACCATCGAGGTGCCGGTGGCGAACCAGCGATGGCCCTTGGCATCCGGACGCTGGCTGAGGATCGAGGGCGGCAGCTCGCTGCCCTCCACCTCAGAGAAATTCACCCCCCCCTGCTCGAGCAGCTCCCCCTGCTTCATCACCCGCGAGCGGCCGCCGCCGCC
>JAYKGZ010000112.1:0-7078 GCA_035284925.1 Cyanobacteriota bacterium
CCGTGTCTGTCCGCCTGGACCAGCAAGCAGGCCGCGGCCATCGGCGCTTGAAGATCGCCCTCTTCACTGAGACCTTTCTGCCCAAGGTCGATGGGATCGTCACCCGTCTCACCAAGACGGTGGGCCATCTGGTGGCAGCCGGCGACCAGGTGCTGATCTTCTGCCCGGAGGGGGCGCCGGATGGGTACATGGGCGCCCGGGTGGTCGGGGTACCGGCGCTGCCCCTGCCGCTTTACCCGGAGCTCAAGCTGGCCCTGCCCCGTCCAGCGGTAGCGGAGGCCCTCGATCAGTTCCAGCCCGATCTGGTGCATGTGGTGAACCCCGCCGTGCTGGGGCTGGGTGGCATCTGGCTGGCGAAAACCAAGGGCTACCCCCTGGTGGCCAGCTACCACACCCATCTCCCCAAATACCTCGAGCATTACGGCATGGGCATGCTCGAGCCCCTGCTCTGGGAGCTGCTCAAGGCCGCCCACAACCAGGCCCGCCTCAACCTCTGCACCTCCACGGCCATGGTGCAGGAACTGGCCGAGAAGGGAATCCTGCACACGGCTCTGTGGCAACGCGGCGTAGACACCGAACTGTTCCGCCCGGAACTGCGCAGCCAGGCCATGCGGCTGCGGTTGCTGGACGGCCGCAGCGACACCGGCAAGCTGTTGCTTTACATCGGCCGGCTTTCAGCCGAGAAACAGATCGAGCGGATCAAACCGGTGCTGGAAGCCATCCCCGAGGCCCGGCTGGCGCTGGTGGGCGATGGCCCCCATCGCGGCCGGCTGGAGGAGATCTTCGCCGGCCTGCCTGTCACCTTCGTGGGTTATCTGGCCGGCGAAGACCTGGCCGCGGCCTATGCCAGTGGTGATGCCTTCGTGTTTCCCTCCAGCACCGAAACCCTGGGTCTCGTGCTGCTGGAGGCGATGGCGGCCGGTTGTCCGGTGGTCGGCGCCAACCGGGGTGGGATTCCCGACATCGTGAGCGATGGCCTCAACGGCTGCCTCTACGAGCCCGATGGCCCCGACGGGGGAGCCGCCAGCCTGACGGCTGCGGTGCTGCGGCTGCTTGGGGATGGGGTTCAGCATGAGCGGCTGCGGCGTGATGCCCGCAGCGAGGCGGAACGCTGGGACTGGGGCGGTGCCACCGAGCAGTTGCGTGGCTTTTACCGCCAGGTGCTCAACGACGTGGCGGCTCCGCCGCCGCCTCTGCAGCTGGTGGCCTGAGCCCCTTCAGCGTCCCTTGAACCAGGCGCTCATCAGCGCCTTCACCATCGGCGCCGCCACGGTGCCTCCATAGCCCCCGGAGTTCTCCCCGAAGGCCACGATCACCAGGGTGGGCCGGTTCGCCGGGGCGTAGCCCCCGAACCAGGCATGGTCGGGCCGGGGTGGGTCCTCCCCGGTGCCGGTCTTGCCGGCCACCGCTGGCAGGGTGGGGTCTTTCAGAATGGTGGCGGTGCCGTTGGTGACCACCTGGCGCAGACCCTCGCGCACCACCGCCAGGGTGGCGGGCTTCAGGCCGATCCAGGTTCTGGGTGTCCGGCGCTCCACCAGGTGGGGGGTCACCAGCCAGCCGCCGTTGGCCACGGCGGCGTACATCCTGGCCATCTGGAGCGGGGTCACCTGCAGAGCTCCCTGGCCGATCGACGAGGTGATCGTGTCCACCGCCGTCCAGGGTTCCCCCAGGACGGCCTTTTTCCAGGCCTGATCCCCGAGCAGGCCCGGCGTTTCCTCACCCTTCAGCTCAATGCCCGTGAGGTCGCCGTAGCCCAGACGCCGGGCGGCCTGAAACAGATGGTCCGGTCCGATCTTGAGGCCCACCTGGTAGTAGAAGGTGTTGCTGCTCACGGCCAGGGCCATCGGGAAGCCGATCGCCCCGTGGGCGCCGTGATCCCGGTAGCAAAGGCCGGCGTAGCAGAACGAATTCATGGTGGGCACCTTCGAGCCGGGGCTATAGAGCCCGGATTCGAGGGCGGCGATCGAGGTGATGATCTTGAAGGTGCTGGCCGGTGGAAATCCCTGGAAGGCCCGGTTGAGCAATGGGGCCTGGGGACCATTGAGGGCCGCCCACTGGGCGCTGCTGGGAGCCGGCGAGAACACGTTCGGATCGAACGTCGGTCGGCTCGCCAGGGCCCGGATCGCGCCGGTCTGGGGATCCAGGGCCACGATCGCTCCCTTGCGCACCTTGTCGAGGGCCCGCTCGGCCGCCAGCTGGAGTGGCAGGTCGAGGGTGAGCCGCAGATCTCGGCCGGCCTTGGCCTGTTTGTCCCCCAGGATCCGCTGCACCTGCCCGGCCGCATTCACCTCCACCTGCTGGCCGCCCCACTCGCCGCGGAGATGGGTTTCGTAGGCCTTCTCCACGCCGCTGCGACCCACCCGATCCTGGATCCGATACCCCCGAGCCTCGAGCTTGCGGTATTCCTCTTCGGTGATGCCGCTGGTGTAGCCGAGCACATGGGCCGCCAGTTGTCCGTTGGGGTAGCTCCGCAGCACGTCGACATCCACCTCAGCACCGCGGAGGTCGCCGCTCTGCTCGCGGAACCGCAACACCTGCTCGGGGGTGAGCGGACCGGCGAGCGCGATCCGGAAGCCCTCGCTGTTGGCGCCGCTCTGTCGGCGCTGATCCAGCTGGGTCGCGGGCACACCCACAACGGCGGCCAGGCGCTCCCGCAGAGCCGGCCAGGTGGCGTTGTCCACCTCCCGGGGCTGGATGTAGAGGTTGTAGGTGAGGCGACTGGTGGCCAGAACGGCTCCATGGCGATCCAGCAGCCGGCCACGGATGGGGTTGCGGGGCATCAGCCGGATGCGGTTCTCATCGGCCCGGGCCCGGTTCTCCTGGCCATGTACCAGCTGGAGCCAGGCCAGGCGCGCCACCATCGCTCCGCTGAACAGCAGCACGAGGGCCAGCAGCCAGGCGGGCTGCCGGCCCTTTCCACACTGACGGGCGGCAACCGATCCGTAAGCCATGGCGGTCAGCCGGCCCTGCTCTCCAGCAGCACCCGCTCAAGGGCATCAAGCCGTTGGCCGATCCTGGCGAGGGCTTCGCCCAGTTCCCGGTCGTCCACGGGATCAGGCGGCACGTCCCGGACCTCCACCTTCATCACGGGATTGCCGAGCCCTGGGCTGATCCGGTCGAGCCCTTCCCGCACCTGGCTGGCCACCGGTTCCCCTTCCTCGCGGAGCTGACCGAGTGGATCGGCGCTGCTGCCGTCGAAGGCGGCCATCACTTCACGAGGACCACCTTTGCGGGCCCGCTCCACCACAGCCAATCCGACAGGAAGCACGTCCTGCATCAGGGTGAGCCGCAGGGCATCGAACGGATCGGCGGCCATGGAGGCTGACGCTGAGTCAGTCTTCAGTTTGACGTGCGTACGGCCGGGGCGACGATCACCTGGCGGCAGTTCTGCTGACCGCCCCACCACCAGCCCGCCGCCAGGGTGAGCACCAGCAGAGCCGAGAACGGGAGGATGGCCTCACGGGTGGTGGGATGGGTGAGCCACTCACTCCAGCCCCGCAGGCTGCGCTCCCGGTCAAAACGGCGGCGGTCGCGGTTCTGCTCACGCTGGCGGCGCCGGATCGACTTCGCCACCCAGCGTTCGAAGGCCAGCTTCTTGGTGACCGCCATCTTGCGCTCCACCTCCAGCAGATGGCCGGCCGTGAGCTCGGGGTTGAAGGTGCTGATCAGCTCGAGGCTCTTGAGGAACATCTCCACGGCCCCGTCCTTGATCACCCGGTCGTGCTCTTCGAGCAGGTCCCAGTCGAGTTCCGGATAAAAGCGGCTGCGGTTGGCCGCGATCTGATCCTCCTGGAGCTGACCGGGCTCCCGCAGCCAGCGGTCGGTGTTGGCATCAAAGCGTCGCCAGTAGAGGAACGGATTGAGATACACGGTGCGGCCGCCCAGCACGATGCTGTCCTGCTGAAGACGGCGCTGGAGCTGGGGGTCCAGCTCACCGGTGCTGGCGGATGACGTCGCAGTGGCGGCGGTCAAGGCGCTGGTGCAGATGGCCGATGGTATCGAGGGGCTCCGCCCACCGCTAGCGCTGCTGTTCTCACTCCCACTCAATCGTGCCGGGAGGCTTGCTGGTGATGTCGAGAACCACCCGGTTCACCCCCTTCACCTCGTTCACGATCCGGTTTGAAATCGTCTCGAGCAGGTCGTAGGGAAGGCGTGACCAGTCCGCCGTCATGCCGTCCTCGGAGGACACACAGCGCAGCACAACCGGGAAGGCGTAGGTGCGTTTGTCGCCCATCACCCCCACGCTGCGCACCGGCAGCAGCACAGCAAAGGCCTGCCAGATCTGGTGGTAGAGGCCCGCCGAGTGCACCTCTTCGCGCACGATCAGATCGGCATCCCGCAGGATGTTCAGCTTCTCATCCGTCACCTCCCCCAGGATTCTGATCGCCAGGCCCGGGCCGGGGAAGGGATGACGGCCCACGATCTCCTCCGGCAGCCCCAGGGATCGCCCCACCTTGCGAACCTCATCCTTGAACAGCTTGCGCAACGGTTCCACGAGTTTGAATTGAAGATCCTTCGGCAGGCCGCCCACGTTGTGGTGGCTCTTGATCTTCACAGCCACCCGTTCGCCGGTCTTGGGATCAATGTTGGTGCCCGCGCTTTCGATCACATCGGGGTAGAGCGTGCCCTGGGCGAGGTAGTCGAAGGGCCCAAGGCGCCTGCTTTCCTCCTCGAACACACGGATGAATTCCGTGCCGATCAGCTTGCGCTTCTCCTCCGGATCCGTCACGCCGGCCAGCTTGGCAATGAAACGCTCTCGGGCATTGATGTATTCCACCCGGATGTGGAACTTCTTGTCGAAGAAGTCGGTGAGAAATTCAGGCTCTCCTTTGCGCATGAACCCCTGATCGATGAACATGCAGGTGAGCCGATCACCGATGGCCCGGTGCAGCAGAAAGGCCAGGGTGGATGAATCAACGCCGCCGGAGAGGGCCAGCAGCACCCTCTTGTCACCCACCTGGGCGCGAACATCGGCCATCGCCTCCTCGATGAAGGCAGCGGTGGTCCAGTTGGGTTCGCAGCCACAGATGTGATGAATGAAGTTGCGCAGCATCACCATGCCGCAGCTGGAATGCACCACTTCGGGATGGAACTGTGTGCCGTAAAGCCGCCGGGTGTGATCCGCGATGGCGGCCTCGGGGGTGTTGTCGGTGTGGGCCAGGCGCACGAAGCCATCCGGCAAGCTCTCCACCGAATCGCCATGACTCATCCACATCGTTGAGCCGCTCTCCACGTTGGTGAGCAGATCGATCGGATCATCCACATGCAGCGGTGCCTTGCCGTATTCGGCCCGACCGGCGGCCACCACCGACCCCCCCAGCTGCTGAACCATCAGCTGCATCCCGTAGCAGACGCCGAGCACGGGAATGCCCAGATGCCAGATCGCCGGATCGCATCCCGGGGCTCCGGGTTCGTACACCGAGCTCGGGCCGCCACTGAGGATGATCCCCTTGGGGGCGATGGCGGCCAGCTGCTCGGCCGTGGTGGTGTGACTCAGCACCAGGGAGAACACCTCCGTTTCACGCACCCGCCGGGCGATCAACTCCGAGTACTGGGAGCCGAAATCCAGGATCACGATCCCGGGGTGACGTGACGACTGCGACGCGACGTCGATGACGGCCATGGCTACCCGGGCATTCGGACCACCCTAAAAGGAGCCCCCGAACCGCCCGAACAGGGCCTCACCCTCGGGCCCGAGGGCACACACCCGGCGCGAGCGATCGAACAGCACCGCCCCGATGCTGATGCCGGTCTGGCCATGGCGGTTCAGGTAGGCCGTGCTGCGGGCCTCCACGGCCGTGGCGATCCGGCGCAGCAGGCGGCCGGCCAGCTCCGGATTCTCGCCCTGCAATTCCGCCAGGGCGGCCTCCACCGTGGCCGCGCCATGGAGCTTCCTCAGCTGGCCAGGGTCCGCGCCTTCAAGCGCGGCCAGGGCTGTGAGCACCTCGGCCCGTCCATCGGCCAGATGGTGATGGGTGTGAAAGATCCCCCCCGCCAGCTTGATCAGCTTTCCCTGATAGCCGAACAGCAGCAGCCGCTGCACCCCTGCCGACGCGGCTGCCACGAGCAGCGGGCCCAGCCAGTTGCCCGCCTTGAGCAGCAGGGTGGGCGACAGTCCGAGGCGCGGGGCCAGGTCGAGGCCGTTCTCGCCGATCACCAGCACCAGATCGCCGCTGAATTCAGGGGCCTGAGCCCGTTGCTTCAGCTCGGTGAGGGCCTGCTCCAGTTGCTCGGGCGCTGCGCTGTGCTGCACCTCGGCCTGGGTGCCGATCAGCGCCAGACCCTCCACCACGCCGAAGGCGGCATTGCTGGTGCGCTCAGCCAGGCGGGCTCCTTCGGGGATCACAACGGCCAGGTGCAGGCGCCTTCCCTCCGGCAGCAACGGCAGGAGATTGGTTTCCAGCAGCTCCCGGGCATAGCCCGAGATGCACGGCTCCCCCGTCTGGTTGAACACCCCCACCCCCTCCCCGGCCTCGAGCTTCAGCCGGGGGCCGGGGGCGTCCAGCCAGTGCAGCTGAACCCACACCACCAGGTTGCGGGTGAGGTCGAGCACGCCCGGCCCTGGATCACAGCGCGCCATCCCCAGGGCGCTGCCATCGGTGAGCAGGGCGGCAGCCTCCACGGGCACCGGCGTGGGTTCGGTGTTCGGGCCGGCGCTGGGATTCAGCACCAGCGGCTGCCGGGCCTGAAACGGTTCACCGAGCAGCCGCAGCAGGGCCGCCCGGGCCGCTGCCGCGACCCATACCGGCAGGGTGAAGCCCATGGTCTGTCCCGGCACACTGTTTTTTATGGTGGTGGATCGCGCCGATGGCGCTGCTCTCTTCCGCTCCCTCATGCAGGACAAGCTCAGCCTGATGATCCCCGGCCCCACCCCGGTGCCGGAGACGGTTCTTCAGGCGTTGGGGCGACATCCGATCGGGCACCGCAGCGGCGACTTCCAGAAGATCGTGAGGCGCACCACCGAGCAGCTGCAGTGGCTGCATCAGACCACTGGCGACGTGCTGGTGATCACCGGCAGCGGCACCGCGGCGATGGAGGCCGGCATCGTCAACGTGCTGAGCAAGGGCGACACGGTGCT
>JAYKGZ010000113.1:0-7699 GCA_035284925.1 Cyanobacteriota bacterium
GAGGCCGTAGCACCGTCTCCAGAAAACCGGTGGGGATGGGCTTCTTCATACAACTCACCGAAGCCATCACCCAGCGTCAGTCGCTGCTGGTGACCGGTCTGGACCCCAACCCGGAGATGCTTCAGAGCTGGGCGGCCCGGCGCGGCCTGGCCGGGCGTTCCTTCATGAGCCAGGCACGCCACTGGGTGAAGGCGGTGATCGACGCCACCGCCCCCCATGTCTGCGCCTACAAACCCAGCCTGGGCTTCTATCAGGCCCTTGGCCCCGTGGGGCTGGAGCTGCTGCTGGAAGTGCGCGATCTCGTGCCGCGCGACCTGCCGCTGATCATCGATGCCAAGCACGGTGACCTCAACTCCGCCTCGGCCCTGGCCCACTACCTGTTCCGCGAGCTGGGGGCCGATGGGGTGACCCTCTCACCGTTCGCCGGCCAGGACATCGCCGCCCCGTTTCTGCTCTACCCGGACAAGGGGGTGCTGATCACCTGCCACAGCTCCAACCCGGCGGCCCGCATTCTTCAGCATGCTCCTTCCGATGACGACCCCCACTACCTGAGGGTGGTGCGGGAGAGCCAGCTGTGGGCCACCCCTGAACAGCTGCTGCTGGAGGTGGGTACCAGCGATCCGGAGGTGCTGGCCAAGGTGCGTCGGGAGGCGCCCGAGCGCTTCCTGCTGTTGCGCAGCCTCTGGAGCGAGGAGGAAAAGCTGATGGCCATGCTCGATGCAGGCCTCGGGCCGGCCGGAGATGGGCTGCTGCTACCACTTCCCCAGAGCCTGCTGGTAGAGGACGCCATCGCCGAGGGGGCCGCTGCACTGCGGGAGCGGATCAACGGCGCCCGTGAACGCCTGCTCGAGCAGCGGAGGGCCAACGCCAGCGCAGACACCTGTGAGCTGTGGCTGCCGCCGGCGGCAGCCACAGGCGACGGGATTCCATCCCCCTCCGATCCGATGGCCGAGCTGATCGTGGATCTGTTCGACATCGGCTGCCTGCTGTTCGGCGAGTTCGTGCAGGCCTCCGGCGCGGTGTTCAGCTATTACGTGGATCTGCGCCAGATCATCTCCGACCCGAACCTGTTCCATCGGGTGCTCCACGCCTACGCCGAGCAGCTGGAGGGATTGGTGTTCGACAGGATCGCAGGCATTCCCTACGGATCGCTGCCCACCGCCACCGGCCTCTCCCTGCAATTGCACAAGCCCCTCATCTACCCCCGCAAGGAGGTGAAGGCCCATGGCGCCCGCCGCCTGATCGAGGGCGACTTCGAACCCGGCGACCGGGTGGTGGTGGTGGATGACATCTTGATCACGGGCGGCAGTGTGCTCGAGGGCATCGCCAAGCTCGAGAGCTCCGGCCTCACGGTGCAGGACGTGGTGGTGTTCATCGACCACGGCGGTGAGCACGACCGCCAGGCCAAGGAGCGGCTGGCGGCCGCTGGCTACAGCTGCCACGCCGTGCTCGACATCGACCGGATCACCCGGGTGCTTCACCGGGCCGGGCGGCTGAACGATGCCCAGGCCGGCGAACTGATCGGTCATGGGCCTCCGCTCACTGGCGGAACAACGGGGGGGACGGGGTAGAAAGCGAGGCAGCTCTGGTTGCAACGGCGTGAAGTCGATCTCCGATCCCTTCCTGCGCCGCCCGGTGTTCACGCTGGTGTGCAGCCTGTTGGTGCTGCTGGCCGGGCTGATGAGCCTGCCGCTGCTGCAGGTGGAAAACCTCCCCCCGATCGCACCGGGGCGCGTCACGGTGCGAGCCAGCTACCCCGGTGCCAGCCCGGAGGTGGTGGAGCAGGGGGTCACCGCTCTGCTGGAGAAGCAGCTCAATGGGCTGGAGCGCCTCGACACGATCCGCTCCACCAGCAGCGCAGGCGGCAGCACGATCACCCTGGGGTTCGAGGGTGGCAACCCCGAGCTCAACCAGATCAACACCCAGAACGAAGCCACCGTGGTGCAGCGCCAGCTGCCGGCCCAGGTGGTGCGTTTCGGGGTTCAGGTGCGCCGCAGTTCCGACGACGTGCTGATGGTGCTGAGCTTCAGCGCCGATTCCAGCCTCTATTCCGACACCTTCCTGAGCGGCTGGGTGGATCAGGTGGTGCGTCAGCGGCTTCGGCAGGTGAGCGGCGTGGGCGATGTGACCATCTCCGGGGGCAGCAGCCTGGCCTTCCGGCTCTGGCTGGATCCCACCCGGCTCCAGGAGAGGAACCTCACCATCACCGAGGTGCGAACCGCGCTCCAGAAGCAGAACGTGCTGGCGGCCCTCGGCCAGGCCGGGGAAGCCCCGAGCCCTCCCGGTCAGGAGATCACCCTGCCCCTGCGCATGGAGGGCCGGATGCGCACCCCCCAGGCTTTCGAGCAGCTGGTGGTGGGACGCACCCCCAATGGCGGGGTGACCCTGCTGCGTGATCTGGGCCGGGTGGAGCTGGGCAGCGAAAATTACGACACGATCGCCACCGACCTGCAGGGCCGCAGCACCGCTGCGGTGGTGGTGTATCAGCGCGATGGCAGCAATGCCCTCACGGTGAGCGAGGCGGTCAACCGCGCCCTCGAGGAACTCCGACCCCAGTTTCCACCGGGGCTGGAGCTGCAGCTGATCGTGAACGAGGCCGATTTCGTGCGCGGCAGCATCGACAGTGCTGTGGAAAGCCTGCGCGATGCGATTCTGCTGGTGCTGCTGGTGCTGCTGCTGGGGCTGGGGAACAGCCGCCTCGCTCTGATCGCCGCTATCGCCGTGCCGGTGGCCCTGGTGGGGGCGTTCTCGGTGCTGCTGGTCAGCGGGCAGTCGATCAATACCCTCAGCCTGTTCGGCATGGTGCTGGCCAGCGGCCTGGCCGTGGATGACTCCATCGTGGTGGCGGAAGACATCGGCCGCCGGCTGGAGCGGGGCATCGCGCCGCTCCAGGCCGCCCGGGAAGCCATGGCTGAACTCGGCGGCGCTCTGATCGCCACCTCCCTGGTGCTGATCGCTGTGTTTGTGCCGGTGGTGGGGCTGGGGGGAAGCCTGGGGCGCCTCTACACCCCCATTGCGGTGACGATCGCGGCCGCCATCGTGTTTTCCACCTTCAATGCCCTCACCTTCACCCCGGTGGCGGCCAGCCGCCTGCTTCATGGCAAGCAACGCGAGCCGCTGTGGCTGGCCCGGTTGATCGATCCACCGCGGCGGGCCCTCGAAGCCCTGGAAAGGCCCTATGGCCGGCTGCTGGAGCGGGTGATGGCGCATCGCCGTGCGGTGCTGGCCCTCCTGCTGGTGGGGCTGTTGATCACCGCCGCGGGACTCCAGGCCCTGCCCCGCAGCTTCATCCCCCAGGAGGACAACGGCCAGATCCGAGGGGCCGTGATCCTGGCCGACGGGTTGGGGCTTCAGGAAACCCAGGCAGTGCTGAACCAGGTCCGCCAGGTGGTGCGCACTGAGCCTCTGATCAGCCGGGGCAACTTCTATGCCGGGCGGTCGTTCGGAGACAGCAGCCCCAACAAGGGCATCTTCTTCCTGCGGATGGTGCCGATCGAGAAGCGCACCAGAGCCGACCAAAGCACCCGGGCGGTGGTGGAGCGTTTGAACAGGAAGTTGCGAAAAAGAGTGCTCACGGCCGTGGTGCAGCTGAGCGAGGCCCCCAGCGTGCGGGGCTTCAGCTCCGAAGGCGGGCTCGAGCTCGAACTGCTCGACACCAGCAACGGCCGGCTCAGCCTGCAGGCCTTTGAACAGGAGGTGCGCGGCTTCATCGCCGCCGCCAATGCCACCGGCTCCTTCGAGCGGGTCTCCACCCGCTTCTCCGCCGGAGCCCCCCAGATCACCCTGATCCCGGACCGGCTGCAGATGGCCTCCCTCGGTGTGGATCTCTCCGCGCTGGTGGACACGGTGGGCGCCAGCTTCGGCAGCGACTACGTGAACGACAGCTTCGAGAGCGACCAGGTGCGCAAGGTGATCGTGCAACTGGATGGCCCCGGGCGCCAGGACGCCTCCGACCTGCTGGCCCTGCAGGTGCGCAGCGAAAGCGGTGCGTTGATCCCGCTCTCACAGCTGGTGCGGCTGGAGCAGGGCAGCGGCCCCACCAGCATCAACCACACCCAGCTGGTGCGCTCGATTTCGGTGAGAGCCCTACCAAAACCGGGGGTGAGCAGCGGCCAGGCGATGGCGATCCTGGAGCGCGTGCAACGGGATCAGAACAGCTCCAGCACAACTCTGGAATGGGCCGGCCTGGCCCGGGAGGAAGACCGCAGCGGCAGCGCCAACATCCGCGTTTTCAGCCTGGCGATCGTGGTGATGGTGCTGCTGCTGGCGGCCCTCTACGAAAACTTCGCGGATCCATTCATCATCCTGGTGACCGTTCCCCTGGCCCTGCTCGGGGCGCTGGGCGGGCTGGCCCTGCGCGGGCTGGCCCTGGATGTCTATGGACAGATGGGCCTGTTGATGCTGGTGAGCCTCACCGCTAAGAACGGAATCCTGATCGTGGAGTTCGCCAACCAGCGCCTGGCCGGCGGCATGCCCCTGGCCGAGGCCATTCAGGGGGCGGCCGTAGCCCGTCTACGGCCGATCCTGCTCACCGCGGTCTCCTCCCTGGCCGGAGGGGTGCCGCTGCTGTTCGCCGGCGGCTTCGGCTCCGGGGGCCAGCTGAGCATCGGCACGGTGGTGGTCTTCGGGCTGGTGGTGTCCACCAGCCTGGGGCTGTTCGTGATCCCTGTGGTCTACCGGGTGGTGAAAGGGTGGGAACTGCGCCGCGGCGTGGCCGATCAGAGCTCGGTTTCCACCTGAGAGGCCCCGAAGCAGTGCATCAGGGCATCACCCCAGCTGTTGATCCCAGAAAGCGCATGGTCGGGGGCGGCGCTGATGGCCCTGGCGTGCTCGCGCAGCAACACGGTCTTGTCGAGGACGTGGCCGTGGGCGCTGGCGATCTCCACGATGTCATCCACGCCGGCAGCGGCGTGAACCTTGCTGCGAAGCACGTCATCAGCAGCGACCTTGGAGCAGAAGGCCTGAAGCGAGGCGACGGACATGATGGCGGGGGCAATCACATCTTTATTAGCAGCTCCTCAGTCAGCAGCGGCGCCTCCGGCATCGGGAGCGGGCGGCCTGTGAACAACAATTGACGCTTCCGGGCAAGGAGCTTAGATGGTTGTAACGCTCTGATGAGTGCATTGAAGGCTCAACGCCACGACCCTCTAAAGCCCCTGGGGGGCGAAGCCAGCTCAGACCAGCCGGTCGGTGGCGATGCGTCACCAGGCCAGAGCCTGGTTCCCGAGTTTTCAAAACAGGCTGTGATTGTCGTGATCATCGACAGCAAGCCAACCGCACTGCAGCGCTATTCACTCATGGTGCTGGAGCGTTTATATCTGCTGAAGCACGATATTGTGCTGGTGCAGCCCAGGGGACTTGGCTACCAGCGCAAGCGCCTCAGAAGCATTGAGCTGGATCGCAAATACTTTGCTACACCAAGAGCACGGGCCGCACTGAAAATTTCCCCATTTTTTTATGAAAGGTTTAGGGGATACGAATACATCCTTGAGCACGACCTTGATTCCCTTGTTTTCCAAAATCGCCTAGCTTTTTTCTGCAGCTTGGGACGTGATTACATTTCGGCAGCCTGGATCCCAACCACAGACCGTTGGCCTCTGGCCCCTTTCGTAGGCCTTGGCGGCCTTTCGCTGCGAAAAGTTTCCAGTTTTGAGAGGGTTTCACGCCGCATCACACACAGCCGCGAGCATGCCCGCCTGATTGAAGAGGTTGTGGGGCGTTATGCCGCTGAGGATGTGTTCTGGGGGCGTGATGCGCCCAGGATCGACCCTGCCTTCAAGGTGTGCACATTGGAGGAAAGCCTGAGGTTCTGCTTCAACGGTTCTCCCGACCCCTACCGGCCCAAAGTCCGAAGGATGCCTCCATTCGGCTGTCATGGCTTTGGCCTATCCACGCGCGATTTCCTGTTTTACAACCGCTTTGTGGCTTTGCCGATCGCCCGGAAAGTCGCTTGGTCTCTGCTCATCATCGGCATTCTTGTCCGTCGTGACCTTGTGAAACTCTTCAGCCGGACCATTCTCGGCAGGAAGCGAGCCCCAGACCTGATTCAGCTCAGGGGCTTGTTGCTTCAGCCCGACGCTTCCCGGACCGCGCAGGGGGCGGACTCCCCTATCGCCGCCTGAAGCGGTCAAGAAACCAGGATCTCTGTGGAGGATCGCAGCGCAATCGAGCAAATCCACATAGCGTTCAGGCAACAAGTTCTTGTCCATGGCACCGGAGCGCTTCTTCCTCGAGCTCACCCCCCCGCAGGAGTCCGTGAAAGACCGGCCCCACGTGGTGATCGTGGGAGGCGGCTTCGCCGGCCTGAAGGCCGCACAGGCCCTCCGGGGACAGCCCGTGCGGGTGACCCTGATCGACAAGCGCAACTTCAACCTGTTCCAGCCCCTGCTCTATCAGGTGGCCAGCGGACTGGTGTCGGAAGCCGACGTGGCCTCACCGCTGCGCAAGCTGCTGGGTAAGGCGCCCAACATCCAGATTCTGCTCGGTGAGGTGGAGGACATCGACCCGGCCGCTCGGGAGCTGGTGTTCAACGACCGGCGCTACCGCTACGACCACCTGATCCTGGCGACCGGCTCCGGCAGCAGCTACTTCGGCCATGAAGAATGGCGCTCGGAGGCACCTCCGATGAAGATCCTCGAGCACGCCGATGAGATCCGCCGCCGGGTGCTCATGGCCCTCGAGGAAGCCGAACAGACCCCTGACCCAACCCGTCGGCAGCTGCTGCAGACCGCCATCGTGATCGGCGGCGGACCGACCGGCTGCGAGCTGGCCGGTTCGCTGATGGAACTGATGAGCCATGCGGTGGAGCATTCCTTCAAACAGCTCGATCCCCGGCTCAGTCGCGTAGTGCTGATCGATCCCGGCGACCGGGTGCTGCGCGCCATGCATCCGAGCCTGTCCGAGGCGGCAGGCCGCCACCTGCAGGCCGCTGGAGTGGAACTGGTGCTCGGGGGTCGGGTTCAGACCATCAGCCAGGGCCAGGTGGTGGTGAGCCTCAAGCAGGCTGATGGGAGCAGCGAGACCCGCGCCCTGGAGGGCGCCACCGTGTGCTGGACCGCTGGGGTCCGGGCCTCGCATCTGGGCAAGCTGCTGGCCGAGCGCACTGGCTGTGAGCTCGACCGAGGTGGCCGGGTGGTGGTTGGGCACGATTTCTCGATTCCCGACCATCCGGAAATCCGGGTGGTGGGAGACCTGTGCAGCTACAGCCACACCGCCGATGGCAAGCCCCTGCCAGGCATGGCCGGTCCGGCCGTGCAGATGGGCACCTGGGCGGCCCGCGACATCCTTGCCCACTGCCAGGGCACCAGCCACGCCCCTTTCCGCTTCTTCGACTTCGGCAGCATGGCGGTGGTCGGTCCGCTGTTCGCGGTGGCCGACCTGCGTGGCATCCGGGTGAGCGGACCGCTGGGCTGGTTGCTGTGGGGGCTGGCGCACCTGGCCTTCATGCCCGAAAACGAAAACCGCCTCACCCTGCTCACCAAATGGCTGTGGCAGATCGGCACCCGGCAGCGTGCTTCGATGCTGATCATGGGCCGTCACAACCAGCACATGGGTGTGGAGGTTGGCCTGGAGACCCGGGAACTGGTCAGCGCAGCCGCTGCTGAAACCGCCCCAGGATGAGGGCGATCAGGATCGCCACATAGAGCTGCCCGGTCACCGTGATCACAGCGGTGCAGACCTGGGCAGAGATGTCGCGGGG
>JAYKGZ010000114.1:0-8779 GCA_035284925.1 Cyanobacteriota bacterium
CTCGCCACCCTTCCCGAGGGCTCGGTGGTGGGCACCAGCTCCCTGCGCCGCCTGGCCCAGCTGCGCCACCACTTCCCGCACCTCACCTTCAAGGACGTGCGCGGCAACGTGATCACCCGCCTCGAGAAGCTCGATTCTGGTGAATTCGATTGCCTGATCCTGGCGGCCGCGGGCCTGGAGCGCCTGAACCTTGGAGCGCGGATTCACGAATTGATCGATCCCTCCATCTCCCTCCACGCCGTCGGGCAGGGAGCTCTAGGCATTGAATGCCGCGAGGGCGATGCCACCGTGCTGGAGCAGATCAAGGTGCTGGAGCACCAGCCCACCGCCCAGCGGTGCCTGGCGGAGCGTGCCTTCCTGCGGGAGCTGGAGGGTGGCTGTCAGGTTCCGATCGGCGTGAACAGCGGCTTTGAGGAAGTCGACGGAAGGTGCGAGCTGGTGCTCACCGGCATGGTGGCCAGCCTCGACGGGTTGAGGCTGATTCGTGACCAGGCCCGCGGCCCCCAGGACGATCCCGAAGCGATCGGAATCTCCCTGGCAAGGCGTTTGCGGGAGCAGGGTGCCGGCGAGATCCTGGAGGAAATCTTTGCCACCGTCCGACCAGCCGTCTGATCCCGCGCAGGGGGCCGACCCCCGTGCGCTTCCCTTCCAGTGGAGCCTGCTGGCCTGGGCTGCACTGGTGGGTGTTCTCACGGGCCTGGCCGTCGTGGGCTTCCACGAGCTGCTGGGCTTCATCAACAACGGCCTGTTCGGCCCCTTCATCGAGGGGCTGCTGGAGGTTGGCCGCGGCAATGCCTCGCCGCCCCAGCTACCACCCCCGCTGCCGCAGCCACCTCCGGAGACCAGCACCCCCCTGAAGTCGCTGCTGCAGGTGGGACTGGGGGGATTGGGCTTCCTGCCCCCACCCCCGGCCGTGCCGGAGCCTCCGCCTCTGCCGGAATCCCCCCTGCCGGCCACGCTTCCCGACTGGGTGGCACTCTGGCCTGTGGTGGTTGTGCCAACCCTGGGCGGTCTCGGCATGGGGTTGCTGCGCCGCTACGGGGGCGACATCGGTCCAGGCCTGCCCAGCCTGATGGCCATGGCCGACGGTTCCCTGGCAGCCAGGCCCAAGCTGCCGCTGCTGCGATTGCTGAGCGCCTCTCTCAGCCTGGGCAGCGGGGCCTCTCTTGGGCCGGAAGGGCCGAGTGTGGAGAGCGGAGGCAACATCGGCCTGTGGGTGGCCCTGCGGGGCAGCCTCACACCCCAGAGCCAGAAGGCGTTGGTGGCCGCCGGGGCGGCGGCTGGCCTGGCGGCTGGTTTCAAGGCACCGATCGCCGGCGTGTTCTTTGCCTTTGAAGGAAGTTTCAGCGCCATTCAGGGCCGGCCGAGTCTGCGGGCCGTGCTGGTGGCCGCCGTGGCGTCCTCACTGGTCACCGAGCTGCTGCTGGGTGACGATCCGATTCTTCGCCTTCCTGCCTACGAGGTGCGCTCTCCGCTTGAGCTACCCCTGTACCTGGGCCTGGGACTGGTCGCCTCTCTGATGAGCTGGGCCTTGATCAGCCTGCTCAGCCTCGGCCGAAGCGAACGGCTTCAGACTGCACTTCGGCGGCTCCCACCGGGAATGGCCACGGCGCTCGGAGGCACGGCCGTCGGTCTGATGGCCCTGGTCTTCCCCCAGGTGCTCGGTGTCGGGTACGACACCATCGAAGCGCTGCTGGGTCGTGACGGTGGAATCCCCCTGCTGCCGCTGCTGGTGTTACTGGGGGTGAAACTGCTGGCCACGGGGGTGAGCAACGCCACCGGTTTCGTGGGGGGAGGTTTTGCCCCTTCCCTCTTTCTGGGGGCCGTTCTCGGGAACTGCTACGGCCAGTTGCTGGGCGAAACGGGCCTGCATCTGCCGGTGGCGGAGCCTCCCGCCTACGCCATGGTGGGGATGGCGGCTGTTCTAGCTGGAAGCGCTCGCGCCCCGCTCACGGCCCTGCTGCTGCTGTTCGAGCTCACCCACGACATCCGCATCGTGCTGCCCCTCATGGCAGCCGCGGGCCTGAGCGCTGCGCTGGTGGAGCGCTGGCAGGGGCTTGCCGATCCTGGGTTGCTGGGGCCTGATCCGGTGGAGGAGGAGCGACGCCGCACTCTGGCAGCGGTGCCGGTTGCCGAAGCGTTCGAACCGGAGGCCCCTCTGGTCATACCGGCCACATGGCCAGCGCGGGAGGCCCTGTCCCGACTGGTGGATGTTCATGGCCACTGTGTGCTGGTTGCCGAGGGCCCCTGGACGATCGGTCTGGTGACCCTGCAGGACCTGCAGCGGGCGATCAGCGGCCCGGATGGGGGCGACACTCCCCTCGGTCAGTGCCGTCGAGGGGAGATGGTGTGGCTTCCACTCCAGTCCAACCTGGCCCAGCTGGAGGATCAGCTGACCCCCAATGGACTCCGACAGGTTCCCGTCTTTGAGGTTCCTGATGTCCAGCACGAAGCCCTTCCCCAGGGACTGCCCAATGGCGGTCTGGCCCTGGATCGGCTGCGGGGGCTGGCCAGCCGTGATGGACTGGCCACCGCCCTCGCCCGCCGTCTCACGCTCGCCCCAGCAGAACGAAAGGACTCCTGATCAGTTCACGAGCCTGGACTCAATGGTTTCCAGATAACGCTGCTCACACTCCTTGATCACGGTCACCGCTTCAGCGGCATCGAAGAAGCCGTTCACCCGGCAGGTGCCTGGCTTCTTGAGATCCTTGTAGTGCTCCCAGTAGTAGAGGGTTTCCTTCTGCCAATGGTCACCCAGCTGGGTGTAGCAGGCGATGTGATCCATGCGCTTGTCATCAGCCAACACAGCAATCACTTTGTCGTCCACCTCACCGCCATCATCAAATTTCATGATCCCGATAATACGTGCCTCAACCAGAGAGCCGGGCACCAAGGGCTCTGTCACGCCAACGATCTCGATATCCAGAGGATCTCCATCCTCATCCCAGGTGCGTGGGATGCAGCCGTAGGCAAAGGGGTACGCCAGGGAGGAATAGCCAACCCGATCCAGCTTGAGCTGACCTGTTTCAGTGATCAACTCGTACTTGTTGATGGTGTTGCTGTTCAGCTCAACAATCGCGTTCAGCCGCAGCTCCTCTTCATCGGCAAAGGCCGGCAGCACATGCAGCAGATTGAGCATCGTGCGGCTCGGAGCGTGGTCGATGTTCGCCATCCGGCGGCTTGGATCAGGGCAGGGGCATCCTACGGAGGGCCTTTCAGGGAAGCGATCGGACACCGACCACCGACAGGAACGGGTCGCCCTTCGCCCCCAGCAAGCCCAGGGGCCCAGACGCCCTTGTGTTCTCCGCGATGACGCGTTCGATGGTCCAGCCAGCACCGCTCAGTACATCCCCGACATAGTTCAGATGGTCACGGTCTGAACCATCGGTCCAGATCTGAGGGGCCTTGGTGAAGAACATCCGATTGCTGAAGCTCACCACCACCTGGCCACCCGGGCGGGTGATCCGCCAAAGCTCCGAGGCGATCCCTTCCGGGTACTGCAGGTACTGCCAGCCGGCCACGATCAGGGTGGCATCCACCGTGCCATCCGCCAGGGGGAGCCGCTGATCGACATTGAGGTTCTGAACCCAATGACGATCGAGCCGGGGATTGGCCTGCAGCTCGGCTGCGTTCAGCCCATGGCCGATCACCTCCTGATAGGTGATCGCTTCGGGCAGATGACTCACCCAGCTGCTCATCAGGTCGAGCACAACGGCACAGGGTGGCAGCCGCTCGCGGTAGAGCGCGGTGAGCCTGGCACGAAACGCACCATCGAGATGGTGCACGAAGCGAGGCTCTGCGTAGAACAACGCGTCATCAGTTTCGTCGAGCTTGCGACGCTGGTCTTCGCTCAGAACGGATTGGGTCATGGCCGCAGCGGTTGGATCGCCAGCCCGAGCCCGTCGAGCTTCTGAGTTAGATAGCGCAGAAAGGGTCTGGCGCTGAGCGGGGCTCCGCACACCCGCTCCACCAGCTCTTCAGCGTTCACGCTGCGCCCCAGCGGCCAGAGGTTGGTCTGAAGCCAATCCCGCAGGCGGCTCTCCTCACCTGTGGCGATCGGGTCCTCCACAGGGCCGGTGCACGCTTCCATCGCTTCGGTGATCTGGGCACTGATCAGGTGGCCGAGGGCATAGGAGGGGAAATAGCCGAACAGGCCCTCAGCCCAATGAATGTCCTGCAGACATCCCTGGGGATCATTGGGCGGTCGGATTCCCAGCAGTTCCTCCATGCGCTGGTTCCATCGCCCCGGCAGCTCCTCCACCGGGAGGCCCTGCTCCAGCAGGGCCAGCTCCAGCTCAAAGCGCAGCACGATGTGGAGGCAGTAGCTGAGCTCATCGGCTTCCACCCGGATCAGGCCGGGCCGCAGGGGGTTAAGCGCACGCCAGAAACCCGAGGCACCGCCCCAGGGATCGCGGCCCAGGCCCGAGCAGAAGCGGGGATGCCAGCGCTCGGCAAAAGCGCGGCTGCGGGCCACACGGCACTCCCAGAACAGACTCTGGCTTTCGTGCACCCCCATCGACGTGGCCTCTCCGAGAGGCCAGGGGAAGTAATGGTCATCGGTGCGAGGCAGCCCCTGCTCGTAGAGGGAGTGGCCCCACTCGTGGGCGGTGGCCAGGAAGGCGGAAAGGGGCTGGCCGGACACCACCCGGGTGGTGATGCGGAAGTCGTGGGGGCCCACAGTGCAGGAGAAGGGGTGGGCTGAGCGTGCGCGATGGCAGCGGCGCCCGTCATAGCCCCAGCTGTCGAGAAGTTCGCCGCAGAGCTGCTCCTGAAGGGCCTCGGGCAGGTCCTCAGCGTCCGGCGGGGCAGCACGAGTCTTCACCTGATCCAGCAGTGGCGGCAGCTCGGCCCTGAGCGGCGCGAACAGCTCCTCGAGGCGTGCCTTGCTCACCTCGGGTTCGAAGGGCTGAGCCAGGATTTCCCAGGGGCTGCGGGGCACCGGTTCAGCGAACGCCAGCTGGCTGGCCTGCTGGAGGCGCAGGGCAATCAGCTCCTGGAGCGCCGGTGCAAAGGCCGAAAAGTCGTTGCGGGCGCGGGCGTCCTGCCAGACGGCATTGCCGCGCGACTGGGCCCTGGCCAGGGCCGCCACAAGCGACGGATCAAGGCAGCGCTGGCGCTCCAGCTCCAGCCGGAGCAGTTGAAGATTGCGGCTGTGCTCAACGGGGGAATCGGGCCTGAGCTCAGCCTCGGCGGCGGCCACCAGATCGGCGTACTGCTGGCTGCTCTGGCGTTCGTGCAGCTCACCAGCCAGCAGCGCCAGCTGCTCACCCCGCCAGGCGGCCCCCTCCGGAGGCATCACCGTGTTCTGATCAAAGTAGAGGGCACTGCTGATCGAACCGAGCAGCCGCGTGCCATGCAGATGCTGGTGCAGTTGTGAAAAGGCTGAACCCGCGGCAGGCATGGGCTAACGAAACCGGTGGCAGCAGCATGGCGCCGCAGCAACCGGCCTTAGGTCACCGGCGCCAGGGAGGCTGCCCCTAGGTGGCGCGAAGCAACAGCTGAAGGGCCAGAAACCCCAGCAGCGCCGCCAGCGACAACAGAGAAGGGAGACCTGCCATACCGACGACCACCGAACCAAGAGCTCAATCCTGAAGCAAGTTGGAAGTCTGTGCCAGACCGCTACACAAGCGCACATGGATCGCAAGGGGGCTTCACAGGATCCAGGCGAGACAATCGTCTGGCCTTGCCCCCCAGCGCGTCCCGCGCCCCGCCCCCATGCCGTGGTCCGGTCCCCTGGATTCCAACCAGGTGTTCAACAACGCCGACAGCTTTGCCCAGGCGTTTGATCAGGCGTGGCAACGCCATCAAAGCCTCGATCCAAATCTGGAACTCGAGACCGAAGCGACGTTGACCCTGGTGCTCGGCGAGCTCTCCGACCACCCTTTCCGGGAGAGCGAGCCGGAGCTGGCCGAGCAGGTGGCAAGGTTCCGCCTGCGCCTATTCGGGCTGTAACCTCCGGCCATGGAGGACTCTCTCAGCCGGTTGGTGCGTCTGCTGAGCGCAGGGTTCAGCAATCAGCGTCAGGCCTTTGAGAATCCACCGCTCTACGCGCACATCCTGGTGAAGTTCCGGCCACTCCCCCAACTGGAGCCAGGGTCCCTTCTGCTCGAACAGAGTTACGCCATCAACCCGGCAGCTCCCTACAGGATCCGGGTGCTCCGGGTGGATCGTCAGGGCAGCCAGATCATCATCCACAACCAGGCCCTCGCTGATGAACAACGGTTCTGGGGAGCCGTTGACGATCCCGACCGGCGAGCCCGTATCCAGTCGACGGATCTGCGGCCTCTCGACGGCTGCGCCTACCTGGTGCGGGCGGAGGGGGATGGATTCATCGGCGAGGTCGAGCCGGGGTGTCGCTGCCTTGTGGAACGCAAAGGGGCCACCACCTATCTGGTGAGCCGACTGGAGCTCAACCCTGCAGGCATGCGCACCATCGACACCGGGCACGACCCCACCACCCATGAACAGGTCTGGGGATCACTGGCCGGCCCTTTCGAGTTCGAACGCACCCACGACTACAGCGGCGATATCCCTGCTGGGTGGCTCCAGCACTGGCAGACCTGACCTCAAGCGGCGAGGTCGAGATCAAAGGGAGCGTCCGATTCCTCCCCGATGGCGTCGGAAGCCAAACCCGGTGCGACCGGCCTTTCAGCCGCGACCGACCCAGGCCACAGGGCCCCAGCGCCACTCAGCCAGGTTTCCAGACGAGCAATCCGTGCCTCGGTATCGAGCAGGCGCGGATCGGAATCCAGGGGCCCGCGGTCTGGGCTGGAAGCTCCCAGAAGAGGCTGGAGTTTCTGTTCCGTGGCAGCGAGACGCTCCTCCAGCTCCACCACCCGGAAGGCCAGGCTTTCCATCAACTCCGAGAGGGCATGGAGCTGGGCCACCAGCCGCAGGGTCGGTTCGGAAGGCCTCAGGCTGGAAACCATGGCGCTGGCAATGACTCGGTCATGGGGTAATGGGGTGGATGGTATCGGCACTGTCCGGCGGCGCCAGACCCGAAACAGGACCGGCGTTTTGTAACGAATGTGAAAGGGGTGCCGCACCGCGCGGCGACGCCCATAGGATCCGCTCGTCATTCAGTAGCTGGTGCAGGCTCCAACCCTTTGAGGAGCATTCCGCCGCCAGCAGCCAGCAACCACCGGATGCCCATCCGGAATGCCTACTCGGACGCCCACTGTCTTCCCGGCTCGCCCCCTACGCCATGACCCTCGCCAACGCTGCCTACCTGGGCATCGAGCGCTTCGCCAACGACCGAAACAAGGAGAATTGGCTGAACGCAACTGAAAACGATAAAGCCGCCCTGATCCGTGCTGTCTACAAGCAGGTTCTCGGCAACCAGTACGTGATGGCCAGCGAGCGGCTCGAGGGCCCGGAATCTCTCTTCAGGCGCGGCTACCTGAGTGTTCGAGACTTCGTGCGTCAGGTCGCCAAAAGCGGGCTGTATAAGAAAAAATTCTTTGAGGCCACCAATCCCTACAGGTTCATCGAGCTGAATTTCAAGCACCTCCTGGGTCGTGCTCCCCAGAACAAGGCGGAGATGCTTCATCACTTCACCATCCTCCAGGAGCAGGGATTCGACGCCGAGATCGACTCCTATTTGGATAGTGCCGAGTACCAACAGCGTTTCGGCGAGGAAGTGGTGCCCTATCTACACGGTTGGGACTACACCGCTGGACAGCAAGGTCTGCAATTCAGCTACATGCTGCAACTCACGCGCGGAGTCGGGGCTTCCGTTCGAGGCGACCTCCTCAAAAACCAGTCCAGACTCAATCCTGCCGTTCACGCCGAACAGCCTCTGCCTGTGGTGAGCCCCAACGCGGCTGGCTCGGTGTTCCGCAAGGTGGCCGCAGATGGCCTCACCAGACAGGGTGTCGGAGCCGGCGAGGAGGGTCGGGTCTTCCGTGTCGAGATCACCGGCTTCAACAATTACCGCCTTCACAAGCGCAGCAACAGAGTGCGCTTCATTCCCTTTAACAAGATGCTGGAATACCAGCAACAGATCCATCGAGAAGGAGGACGGATCGCCAGCATCACCCCTGTGAACTGATTCGGCTTTCAAGTTCTTCTTCCACACATCCTGATTGTTCTGATGTTTCTCCCATGAAGGTATCTTCCGGAATTCGTGGCACCAGCTTCGCCAGCGGACGCCAGGTTTCTTTCACCGTGACCGGTCTGTCCAACAACAGCTTTTCACGAACGGCAGATCTGGTCATGAATGTGCCCTACACCCGCATGAACGAGACCATGCGAATGGTGCAGCGCATGGGCGGCAGGATCACCGGGGTGAACGTGAGCGGCGGAGACCTCCCAGGCTCCTCGACTCCGAACCGCGAATCCCGCAAGGGCAGCGAAGCCTGATCGCCACTCACTTCGGCAACCCCGAGGCAAGCCCCCATCCGGGGGCTTTTTTATTGCCAACGACCACAGGCAAGGAGAGCACAACACCCGGGCGGCCGCCAGTGACCGTTTGTAAATGCGCTCACCCTCGGCGCGTAGCAGGAGCAACAATGATTCAGCCAAAGTTGACAGTACCTGGCTGACCAAGCGTGCTTCCACAATGTGTGGCTCCACACGCCTGTCACCCTAGCGACAGCCAATCAGGCCATTCCACCCACTCCCGACCCCGACGTCGAGAACAGGAGCTCTTCATCAATGTTCGACGCCTTCACCAAGGTCGTTGCGCAGGCTGATGCCCGCGGCGAATTCATCAATGCCGGTCAGATCGACGCCCTCGCGGCGATGGTTGCTGACAGCAACAAGCGCATGGATTCCGTGA